>DATNEJ010000448.1:0-15343 GCA_035606775.1 Acetobacteraceae bacterium
GCCGGCAGGTCGTAGCGGCCCAGCAAACCGGGTTCGCGGTCCGCCTCGCTACGGATCCAGTGGTCCAGAGGCACCAAAATTGCCTTAAGGCCGCGTGCGCGAAGCAGGCAGGCCAGCGCCGATGCCAGGCTGCTTTTCCCCGACCGGGCCAGCCCGCCAATCAGCACCACATCGCCCGACCCGCACTGCGCTGCCATCGGCTGGGCGGCCGCGAGCAGCGCCGGCCAACGGTCCAGAATCAGGTTTGCGGCCTCCGCGAGGTCGGCAACCACGAAATCGGCGGGCGCGTCGTATTTGCCGTCACGCCCGCCCTCCCCGGTCTTCACAAGGATCGCGCGCACACCGCGGCGACGTGCCATCGCGATATCGGCGGTGCTGTCGCCGATCACCCAGGACGCGGCGAGGTCGATGTTGAGATCTGCCACCGCCTGGTCGATCAGGCCCGGCTCCGGCTTACGGCAGGTGCAGGCACGCTTCAGTGCGGCGATTTCGCCGGGAAAGCCACCGTCCGGATGGTGCGGGCAATAATAGATGCGGTCGAGGAATGCGCCGTCCTGCCCGAGCAGCGTCTGCATGCGCCCATGGATGCGGCGCAACTCCGCCACCGTGGCCTCGCCCCGGGCGATCACCGGCTGGTTGGTGGTGACCACGACCCGGTATTCCGCACCGTTGAGCCGGCGCACCGCCTCGGCGGCGCCGGAGATCAATTCGAATCCTTCGGCGCGCGCGAGATAACCGGCCGGCTGATTGATCGTGCCGTCCCGATCGACGAACACCGCCTTCTGCGGATGGCTGAGTCGGCTGCGCGCGATCGTGCCGCCGCGCAATGCGGCGACCGCCTGGTCCAGCCGCTTCGGCGTGCCGATGTCCTTGATATACTCGAAGCTGACATAGCCGCGCAGCTTCGCGCCCCGCGCCAGCATGGCGGGGAACAGATCGCGCGCAATGTCGGACGGCGCCGGACGATCACGCCAGAACGCCACCGCCGCCCGCTCCATTACATACAGCGCCGCATTGACCAGATTTGGCAGGCAGGCACCCGGATCGTGCGGCGGTCGGTGCATGGCGAGCACCACCCCATCGTCATCGATTTCCACCAGGTCGGAGTCGAACGGGTGATCGTTCGGATGCAGGAACAGCGTTGCGTCTGCCCCCGCGCCGCAATGAGAGTGCCAGAGCCGCGCGACATCCACGTCGAACAGCGTGTCGCCGTACACCACCAGGAACCGTTCGGCCAGATGGTCGAAGGCGTGCAGCAAGGCTCCGGCCGTGCCCCGCGGCGCACCGTCGTCGATCAGCGTGACGCGCGGGAAGGTCCCGGCAGCGCCAGCCGCATGTTCGGCGAAGAACGCCTCGATCTGATCCGCCGCGTGATTGACCAGCACGACAACATCGTCCACCCCATGCGCGTGCAGGGCCTCCACCTGCCGGCGCAGCAGCGGCACCCCATCGATGTCCACAAGCGGTTTCGGCCGGCCGTTCAGACGCGCCTGCAATCGCGTGCCGCGCCCCCCAGCCAGGATCACAGCCTGGCGCATCACTCCCCGGCCTGTGCCGTGATATCGCGGACCGACCGGCGGATCGCCGCTTCCGAGTTCATGCTCGGCCTCCATCCCAGCGCGGCAAGCCGGCCGGAGGCGTAGCGGAAACGCGGCACGTCACCGACCCAGCCTTTGTTGCCCTGGCCATAGACGATCTCGGCACCGGGTGAGACCGCGTCCCGCACGCATTCCGCGATGAAGCGTACAGTGACGCCGGCATCGCGCGGGCCGATATTGTAGATGCCGACCTTGTCCACCGACCGGTCGGCGATGAAGTGCATCGCCGCGACCACGTCGTCCACGTGCAGATAGGCTTTCTGCTGCGTGCCATCGCCCAGTACATCGAGGCGACGCGGATTGGCGCGCAGCTTGCGGATGAAGTCGTAGATGACCCCGTGCGTCGCGGGTGCGCCCACCACGTTCGGAAAGCGGAAGATGCTCGCCCTCCGGCCATGCGCTTCAAGCGTCGCACAGACCTGCGCTTCGGAAGCGAGCTTCATCGCGCCATAATTGGAGATCGGCTTGCAGGGCGCGCTGTCCTCACGAATTTCGGCATCGCCGAAATCGCCGTAAATGGCTGAGCTGGAAGCGAAATGAAAGTCCGGAACGTCGAGTTCCTTCATGAGCATCAGCGTGTTGAATGTCGTCATGAAGGTATCGCGTAGGTCGATCGTCGGATCGGCCACGCCGGCCGGTATGTCGGAATTGGCGGCCATGTGCCAGATCGCCGCCGGCCGGCGGCCACGCAACGCGGCTCGTGCGGCAGCGCGGAATCCCACGAGATCGGCGCAATCCGCGTACTGCACGAGGCAGCGCCCGGTAGCCACCGCCTTCTCCAGGTAACGCAGCCGCCCGCGCGCAAGGTTGTCGAACACGATCACCTCGCGCCCCTGTTCCAGCAGGCCGGCAACCAGGATCGTGCCGATGAAACCGGCCCCCCCAGTAACAATCTGGACCATGAGCGAATTCTACCTTGTGGGCTGGAACATGACGCCGGTCCGCAATCAGACCCGAAGCCGGTCGGCGACGCGGCTTCGGCCGGCATGGCCCGTGTCCGTCAGTTGTTCCGGATGGCACAGGGCCTTCATGACCATGTGGCCGAAGATCGCGTGCACGTCCTCACTAAGCTGCATGTCATCGACATCGGCCCATATGACGTGCCTGGCGGTGGTCTTCAGCCGTCCACCACGGAAGCCGCACAGTCCCAGCGTCTCGCATCCCATCGCGTTGGCCACGGTCACCGCCCGGATCACGTTCTCGGAGTTGCCGCTGCCGGAAATCGCCACCACAAGGTCCCCCCGGACGGCGACATTCTTCATCTGTTCGGCAAAGATGTCCTCGAAGGACAGATCGTTGGCGTACGCGGTCAGCAGTCCGACATTGTCCACCAGGGATCTGCCACGGAACGGCTTGCCCGTCGTGAGATGAACCATCTTTGCCCAGTCGGTGACGAAGTGCAGCGCCGTCATTGCGCTGCCGCCGTTGCCCAGGGTGATGATCTGGCGCCCGTCCTGCCAGGCGGCGCGAACGAGTGCGATGCCATGGTCCAGCGCATCGTGATCCAACCGGTCGAGGCAGGCCGCAAGTTTGCGCAGATAGGCGGCGGATGGACTGGTCATGCGCGACCTTTCACCCGTGACATGGCGAGCCTCCGGGTCTAGAGCGTGATCGTCGCAGGCGGAATCGCCGCGGACGTGAATCACGCGATAAAACAAAGGGCTAGAGTCTGTTCAGTGCTTCGATTTGCACCGAACAGACTTTAGGCCCGAGCCGGCGCCCCGTCCAACCTCACTCCTCAACGGCTGCCGGGTCATGCGTTCAGGTCCGGCAGGTCGGCGGGCTTGCGCCCCTTGAACTCGAAGCCGGCCGCGGTGATCTCCTGCGTCGCCTGCGACACGTGGGCAAAATCAGTCCACAGCGGCGTATTACGGCGGGACGGGTCACGCCAAAGATCGACCAGGGCACCGACAGGCGCCCGCAGGAAGGCATCGGCCGAGGCAGCGGAGACCTCCTGCCGCAACGCCGTCTCGCATTCCGATGCCAGCCAGGCGATCGAGTGGTTGGGCGTAAAGTTGTCGGAGACGTGGAGCAAGTCGGTCTCGAACGCCTTGAACCATTCCTCCAGCCCGTGGCGGGTGCAGTTGTAGAAATGCCAGGGGCGTTCATGCAACGGCTGCATAAAGGCGGTATGGATCAGCACCTGCCCTTCCGGCTTCAGCACGCGGCGCAGTTCGGCTGCCACGAGATGTGGATCGCGATAATGCTCGAACGCGTTCATGACGACGACGGCGTCGAACGTCTCATCGAAGAACGGCAGTTCGTGCGCGTCGGCCACCAGATCGGTGTGGCGGAAGATGGCATATTCGACCTCCACGACATGCTCGAACTTTTCCCGGGATCCGCCGGCACTGAGGTTGAGCACCATCCCCTTGGTCTTGCGGATCAGGTCCAGCGCCACCTCAGGCAACGGGTTGCTGATGTGCTCACGCGGCTTCACGTCAGGATCGGTCAACGTGGCGGACAGCACAGGCCGCCCTTCCTTGATCGGCCAGCGCCGCAGGCCATCGACGCTGACGAGCGCGGTACGGTCCTCGCTGTAGGCCAGTTTTTGTTTCGTGTGCGGGCAGCGAAGGATCGGCAGCAGGGTATCCAGACGGGACATTGCCTCCGGACGGCTCAGACGCGTATCCGGTTTGGGGATGCGCCGCGCCGTAGTCTCGTCGACCAGGGACACCCAGGGATGGCGGCGCCGGAAATTCTCCATCAGCCGGCGATAATTGTCCGGGATGGTCGTCTGCTGCTTCATCATGGAGGATTCGTGCACGCGATATTCCGCGAGCACCTCCTGCCGCCACTCGCCGCGCGCGCCGACTTCCGCCAGCCTCGCCCAGAAGTCGTAATCCTCCCAACCATGCCGCAGATGATCGTAGCCACCGACGATCGCCCAGGCCTCCTTGGACACCAGCGCCATCGCATCGGTGTGATTCCCGGCCACAAAACGCTGCGGCACGTAGGGAACGTTGCTGATCAGGGCGGAAGAAGCCCCGAATTGCTGGATCGTGGGAATGGCATAGGCGGCCCTACTCGCGCGAACGGTTTCCAGAAGCTTTTCGCAGCAGGCGGGAAGCAGTCGGTTATCGGCATCAAGCAGCATAACGTACGGCGACTCCGCAGCATCGAAGCCTGAATTCCTGCACAGGCCAAGGCCGTAATTCGCACGGTTCCGCAGCACCGCAACCCGGTTGAAGCGCGCGGCATGGGTCTCGGCCCAGGCTTTCGCCACGGCAAGGGAGTTGTCTGTCGAATGCCCGTCAACGATCACAAGATCCAGGCATACAAGCGTCTGAGCCCGCACCGAATCGAGCGCTTCGACGATGTACCCCTCATAGTTGTACAGCGGGATGACAACCGTCACGTCAGCCTCGTCTTCGCCGGTCTTCTCGAATACGATGTCCGAGTCATAGACTGTCGGAAGCTTGCGCGGCTGCCCGGACAGGTGTGCATGCAGCGCGAAAGCGCGCGCACCGGGATCGCCGCCGTGCAACTGGTCGATCGCCCGGCCTAGCTGCAAGGTGCGCTGCATCGGCCCGAACCTGGCAAGCGATACATGATAGGCGGCGTGGGCGATGCGGGCGCGCAACGCCGGATCATCCGCAAGCTGCTTGAGATAGACGTACCAGTCCTGTGCATTGGCTGCCAGGAAACCTGACCGGCCATGATCGATGGCACGTCGGAACGGCCCGGTCGGTGAAGCGATGGTTGGCACATCGACCAATGCCGCCTCAAAGAACTTCAACTCGCTCTTCGCGTCGCAGAACGGGTTGTCGTATTCCAGGGGCGCCATGTTGATGTCGAAGCGCGCCATCTCCAGCGGCAGAGTCGGCAATTTCTGCAACGGCCGCCACTCGATCCGATCCTCGAGGCCGGCTAGCGCGCTGTACTCCTCCACATCGATCAGCGGCACGTCGCCGCTGGGTTCGCGGAACAGCACCAGCCGGCAGAGACCGTTCTCGCGCAGCAATTTGGCGACGGCTTCGATCACCAGGCCGAAATCACGCTGATGGGTCCTTGATCCGCCGGCATAACCGATGCGGATGAAGTTGTCCGGACGGTTCTTCCGCCATTGGCGGGCAGCGCGGCGCGACAGATCGTGCGACGCCTGGTCGAAGCCGTTCGGCAGAACATAGGTAACCTGGCCGGCCAACCGCATGTGGAAGGCAAGCTCTTCCGTGGTGGCAAAGCACATGTCGGTGGCGAGCATCGTGGTACGGACGTTGGCGTAGTGTCCGCGGACGCCCTCCTCCGTCAGGTGCTGCGAGCGAATGCCGTCGATCACCTCGGTCCGCGCGAGGTTCGGATCCACCATCAGATCGTCCAAGTCGAAGACCACACGCGCCCCGCCGCGGCGGGCCGCCGCTATGGCTGCCTCGATCTCTCCAGACCAGAACGCCCGCCAGATAATCAGCACGGTGGCGCGCTCGATATCTTCGATTCGCGAAGCGATTTCCTCGACTCGCATTTCGGTGCTGGCAATGCCCAGTGCCGTGGCCGCGGCACGATACCGATCAATCCGGTAGAGATGCCCCGGCGTATTCGGTTCGCCGCTCACATAAACCAAAAACTGCGCTTTGTTCGAGGCGTAGACCGGCGGATAAACGATGGCCCGAACCGGGGGCGACGTCGGAACCGGCGCAAGCACCGACCCGACCGCCGGGTTCATCACCGATGCGGCGGCGATCAGGCTGCGGCGCTGGCGAAGCTTCGACCGCAACTGAAGGGTCACGGACCACCAGCTAAGCTTGATGCCGCCCCGTACGACGCGGCGCACCCTTCGCGGCACCCGTTGGCTGATCTGACGGAGCGGCAAGGTCATCCGCCAGGCGGTCGAGGACAACAACGCTTGATGCGCCTGGAGCACTGCTGCATGACGATGGGCAAGTTCCTGGGCAGCGGCCGTGACCTGCGCCGCGTGCGCAAGGGCTGTTTTGCGGTCAGCCTCCGCGGCGGAGATCTCCCGCTCCGCCTGTTGCCTGGCCTCCCGCTCCGCCTGTTCCCTGGCCTCCCGCTCCGCCTGTTCCCTGGCCTCCTGTCCCGTCCGTGCCTCGGCCGCTTCGACTCTTGCCCGCGCCTCGGCCGCTTCGGCTCTCGCCTTTGTTGCGTCGGCCCGCGCCTCCTCAAGCCGCTGTACCGCCTCCGCCCGCAGGATCTCCTGGGCACGCGCGGCGTCGCGTGCGGTGGCAAGCTCCTGCGCCTGCGCGGCACCGCCCGCGTTTGCCAGTTCCTCCAGTTGAGTCTTCAACTGCGGAATTTCGGCAAGGCGCTGACCCATCATCCGCTCACGCGTATCGGTCAGCCAACGTTCGCCCAGGCGGGAGAACCGCCCCCGGATCCGCGCGACATCGGATGGATTGGTGGTGCGGCACAGGGCCATGACCGGTCCGGCCACGCGTTCGCCAACCGCCAGGACGCCCAGACCATGCCCGTGCAGGAAACTGAAACTCGGATAGCGTTCGCACAGTTCCTGCCAGAGGCGCCACACGCCGAAATCGCCCGCACGCTCGTTCGTATCGTGGAATATGACCACCGCGCGGGCGGACAGCTTCGGCAGCCAGGACTCGAAATCCCGTCTGACGGCCTCATAGGTATGCAGGCCGTCGATGTGCAGCAAATCGACCACGCCGTCCTCGATCGCGCCGAGGGCCTCATCGAACGCGCAGCGCATGAGGGTCGAAAAATCGCTGAATTGGTCCCGATGATAATCGTTGAACTCGTTGAACACAGAGTCATCGTAATTTCCGGCGTGCGCATCACCCTTCCAGGTGTCCACCGCATGACACCGCGTCGGCAATCCGGCGCGCTGCACGGCCTGGCAGAATGCGGAATATGAGACACCCGCGTGCGTGCCCAGTTCGACCAGCACGTTCGGGCGAGCCGCACAGACGATCCAATGGGCGAACGGGACATGCAGCCACCACGCGCTCGGCGCCCCCAGGCGTTCGGCACGCCAGAAGAGCGGATCAAGCGACGGATCGGTGAGCGCACCCAGGCCGATATCGAGCGATCGTTCATCGCCAAAGGGATTTACCGAGTTGGGGATCTCGATGATCTCACTCATTCAGGAACTCTGGCTAACAGGCATTGCGGACTCGGTCGATAACGATTTGCGATGACGTCAGGCTACCAGCGCTTCCGTCCTCCAGGCGGCCCATGGCGGGCGACGTCTGGATGGGGAAGCCCAGCGTGTGCCGTCCGATTGGTACAGCACATTCGGGTTATGATAGGGATCGCGCTCCATCAGCGGCTCCCACATCAGCCGAAACGCCTGCAGCTCCTTCTGATTGGCACATTGCTTCTCTGGCGTATCATCGTAGCCGCGCGTCAGTAATTCAAGATGGAACAGCTCCGCGAACGGTGTACAGATCACCCGGTATCCGTGGTCGCCGACGCGCAGGCACAGGTCCACGTCATTGAAGGCGAGTTTAAGGTTGACCTCATCCAACCCACCGACCTCCTGAAAGACGGATTTGCGCATCGCGAGGCAGGCGCCCGTCACCGCGGATACCGAGCGAGTCAGAGCAAGGGCGCCGTTCAATCCGGGATCCAGGCGATCCGACAGGCGCAACTGGTGAATCAGCGCCGGGCCACGCCCCAATGTCACGCCGCAGTGCTGCACGCGGCCGTCGCCATACAACAGTTTCGCGCCCACGACGCCCACCTCCGGCCGGACTGCATGGGACACCAGTTCGGTGAGCCACCCGGCGTGGATCACGTCCGTATCGTTGTTCATCAGGACGATCACCTCACCCCGGGCGGCCGCGACCGCCGCGTTGTTGATAGCCGAGTAGTTGAACGCTCCCGGGAAGCGAATCACGCGGACCTGGCTGTCGCGCGCGAGACGTGCCAGCAGCTCCAGGGTCTCCGGGTCACGGCTGTCATTGTCCACGATCAGCAGTTCGACAGGGGCATAGTCAGTGCGAAACAGAACTCCTTCCACACAAGCTGCCAGGATGTCGGCACCATCGCGAGTCGGAACGATCACAGTAACGAGAGGTGCCGGTTGGGGAACAGGCCGGACGACACGGTTCCATGCCGGAGCAAGCGGCGCAACCTCGACCCGGGCGCCCGCCACGCCGATCATCCCAAGATGCCGGCGCACGACGGCACGGGCACCTTCCGAATCCCAGGATCCGCCATCACACCCAAGGCGCCGGTGACAGAGCACGGCCGGAATGTGATGGATGCGGCGCGGCGCGGCCGAATGTCCGACGCGCAGCACTAACTCGTACTGGCCCAGTTCGATGCCCGTTCCACCCCGCATTCCGCCCAGGCGGCGCACCGTTTCGGTCCGGATGGCCGCGACCATGCCCACGCCATCGCGCCCAAGCATGAGGTCGGGGTCCCAATCCGTCTTGAAATACGGCTTCCAGCGGACGCCTTCGGCGTCAAGCTGGTCCTCGTCGGTGAACACCAGTTCCAGGCCGGGATTCGCCGCAATGGCGTGCGCCAATTCGTACAGGGCATGCTCCGCCAGAACGGCATCAGGCGGCAAGATCAGCACAAACGTGCCGGATGCCCGTTCGACCGCGGCATTGTAAAGGCTGGCGGCGTCGTCCTGCCGGGTACGAACGGATACAATCCGTGCATCATCGTTACTGTCGCGCAAGCCCTCCGCCACCAGGGCTTCCCAATGTGGATAGAGCTGCCCCGACAGGCTGACGAGCGCGCGCCGCTGGGCGAAATCCGGTCTTAAGGAGGGATAGGGCAGGACCACCGATAACAAAGGCATCGATTTCAAGTCGGCGATCGCGCGCCGGATCGCCTGCCGGTCGGCGGCGGACAATGTATCCTGCTCGCGCGCCCACCGCGAGTATGATTGATGATCGCCAATCGGGTACATCCGGCCGGCTATACCCACTCCGGTCACGGTTTACTAGACGGCCACCGCCTTTGACCAAGCGGCGGTGCTTCGCCGCCTACCCTCGGCAGGCTGCGCTTTGTACAATACGCTGTGATTGGAAATACCTGCCAAGTCGCCTTGTTCACAGTGCTTTAAAAGTACGCGACACAGTGAAATTCCCGCGAAAGGTGTCTCCGCGCCTCGGCGGCATAATCACTGTGATGTCATTCCGTAAAATCGATCAGACGTCCTTTCCACTCACCGATGCAGATGCAGCGCGGCCCGTCCGCGCTGCCCGCGACTGATCGGCTTTGACAGGTGAGGCGGGGCGAGCGATCCGCTGCAAGTCGTTGGACATCCTGATCCGGCTTCCCTGCGATTCCCTCATGCGGTCATGCTCCGAAGGTTTTTGGATGTCAGAACGGAGTCGAGTTAATGAAGAAGCCGGCCGCTTTTGGGACAAAAGACTGGCGGATCTGAAGAACAGCCCCCCGATGCGCACCCGCTGGTGGGACGACGCCGTCACTAAACGTCACATAAACAGCATTGTCGGCCACCCCGACGCCACTGAGCTGCACGAGGCCTTCCACCAGCGCATTGCGCGCTACTTCGCCGGACGTACCAACCTCGGGGCCATTTCCGTCGGTTGCGGTGCCGGCACCAAGGAAATGTGGCTCATGCAGATGATCGATGTCGCGCGATTCGACCTGTATGACATCTCCAAGGCCAATATCGCTTTGGGCAAGGAAGAGGCCGCGCGGCAGGGCATCGTCAACCGGGTCAACCTGCGCGCCGAGGACGCCTTCACCGCGCAGGTGGGGAACGACTACGACCTAGTGTACTGGAACAACGCACTCCATCACATGCCGAGCGTGGAAGAGTCTTTGCGATGGGGCCACGACAGGCTCAAGCCGGGTGGTCTGCTCGCCATCGATGACTTCATCGGTCCTGACCGGTTCCAGTGGACCGACGACAATCTCGCCTGGGCCAACAGGGTCCGGCAAAATCTTGCGGTCCGCTTCTTGCGCAACCCCTATGCGCCGGATCAGTTGCTGCCGCGTGAGATCACCCGGCCGACGCCCGAGGAGGTCATTGCGTCAGACCCGTCGGAGGCGGTCGATTGCGGGCGGACAGCGGATGTGTTGCCCGCCCGGTTCACCGGCTGCGAGATCATTCCCACCGGTGGCGCCCTCTACCATCTCGCCCTGAACGACATCTTCTGCAACTTCACCACCGAGGACAATCTCGCCTTGCTAGGCCAGATACTGCTGCTGGATCAGGCATTGGCTGAGAGGGGCATAACCCAGTACGCCGTCGCGTTCGCCGTCAGGCAATAACCGCGCCGCCGCCCGGGTAAATGCCGCACGCCGGCACCGGGCCCGGGAGGTTAGCGGGCGCGGTGCCCTGCGTGCCATCATCAGGTCACGGGAGCACGCGCCAGCCAGTTGGCCCAACAGCGAGCAATGAAAGCGCGACATTCCCAAGCCTGCGACATTCCCAAGGCGGGAACTGCCCCATTGTGGCATGGTCGGAGCGGCGGGATTTGAACCCACGACCCCCAGTCCCCCAGACTGATGCGCTACCAGGCTGCGCTACGCTCCGATCCGCCCAGCGGTGTATCAACACCGGCCCCTCCCCGCAACGCCCCCGGCGTCCCCTTGGGCGTCCGCCCGGGGGTCTCCCCATGGCGTCCGCCGGGCATCCCTTGCGCCGCCCACCCCCGCTGCGCCACTTTCACACCCTCACCATCAACCCCCGGTCCCGCACCAGCCCCGACCCGCCACCCGCACGGTCCCGCACCCGAATGACCCGCCCATGACCTCCGCCGGCAAGGCGCAACCCAGGACCGCCAGGCGCCGCAAATCCGCGCGAACGGCCGATCTGCCGCTTGAACCGCCGCCCGATCTGCCGCCTGAGCAACCGGATTTCGTCCCGCTCGCCACGGAGCGACTCGTGCTCCGCCCGCTGCGTCCCGCCGACGCCGAGTCGGTCTTCCGCCTCGCCAGCGACTGGGAAGTCACCCGCATGCTGGCCATGGTCCCCTGCCCTTACCCGCGCGACCTGGCCGATCGATGGGTCGTCTCGACCGGTGAGCAGCTAACCCAGGGCACCGCGTACCACCTGGCCATCACCGGCCAGGAGGTGGACCAGGAGGTGCTGGTCGGCGTCGTCGGCCTCCAGATCGACCGCACCACCCGCACCGGGCATCTGGGATACTGGGTCGGCCGCCGCTTCTGGGGCCTTGGGGTTGCCACCGAAGCCGCCGGCAAGATGGTCCGCTGGGGCTTCGCCAATCTCGACCTGGACCGCATCGGTGCCGACGTCGCGACCGACAACCCGGCCTCCGCCGCCGTTCTGCGGCGCATCGGATTCCGCCAGACAAGCGAGGGCGAGGAACACTTCGAATCGCGCAAGGCACAGCATCCGGTGTGGCGGTTCGAGGCCACCCGCGACGACGTCTTCGGCCATCCCGACCCCGGGCCCGCCGGTAACGCCGAGACCGAACCGGGGGCCAAGCCGCTGCTGCTGGTCGCCGCTTGCGCGCTGGTGGACGTCGACGGCCGCGTGCTGCTGGCGCGCCGGCCGGAGGGCAAGGCGATGGCCGGCCTGTGGGAGTTCCCCGGCGGCAAGCTGCATCCCGGTGAGACTCCCGAAGCCGCGCTGATCCGCGAACTGCGGGAGGAGCTAGGCATCGACGTGACGGCCGCCTGCCTCGCCCCCTTCGCATTCGCCTCGCACGAATACCAGCGGTTCCATCTGCTGATGCCGCTGTTTCTCTGCCGGCGCTGGAAGGGCATCCCCACCGCGCGGGAACACCAGACACTTGCCTGGGTGCGACCGCAGAGGCTCGCGGAGTATGAGATGCCGCCGGCCGACAAGCCGCTGATTCCGCTCCTGCGCGACTTCCTATAAAGCGTGATCGTCGGAGGCGGCGTCGCCGGAGACGTGAATCGCCCGACCAAACAAGTTCTTTCCGTGATCGCGCGAGCCATGCTTTCGGCGCTCCCGCCCGCGACGGTCACGCTTTGAGGAAACGGCCCATGTCCGACGAGAATCCGATCGCTTGCCTGCTGGTCATCGGCAACGAAGTGCTGTCCGGGCGCACCCAGGACGCCAATATCCGCTTCCTCGCCACGCATCTGGGGGAGCTGGGCATTCCGCTCCGGGAAGTGCGGATCATCCCCGATGTCCCGGAGACCATCATCGCCACGGTCAATGAGGTGCGGCCGAAATTCGACTACGTGTTCACCACCGGTGGCATCGGCCCCACGCACGACGACATCACCAGCGAATGTGTCGCCGCGGCCTTCGGTGTGCCGTGGGAGCCGCATCCGATCGCCTGGGCGCGCATGGAAAAGAGCTACCGGCCAGGCGAGTTCAACACTGCCCGCCAGCGCATGGCGACGATGCCGCGCGGCGCCAGCCTGATCGACAACGCCCTGTCGGTGGCGCCCGGTTTCCAGATCGGCAACGTCTATGTCATGGCGGGTGTGCCGCGCGTCATGCAGTCGATGTTCGAATGGCTCGCGCCGCGCCTGAAGGGCGGTGCCAGAGTCGAATCCCGCGCGGTGCATGCGATCGGCCTGCCGGAAGGCCTGATTGCCGAGGGGCTGAGTGCGATTCAGCAGCGCTATCCGGCGCTCGATGTGGGCAGTTATCCGTTCTACCGGCCGAGCGGCAATGGGGTGACGTTGGTGGCGAAGGGGACCAGCGCGGGGGATGCCGACGCGGCGATCGCCGAGGTCACCGCTCTGATCGTCGCCCTGGGCAAAGAGCCGATAGCCGGCGAACCGCCGGAGTAGCGGCGATAGAGACGGTCCGGTGCATACAGAAGCGCCGACCAGGCTCTATGGTTTGATTTGATCGCGCGACTCATGTCTTCGGCGGGTCCGCTTCCGGCGATCACGCTCGTGTTTAAGCGCGTGATTCACGCCTCCAGCGACCACGCTGTCGGTTTGATCGCATGCTCCATTCCAGCGACCCTAAATCTTGGCTCCTCGGTCGCATGTCGGGCTGCTGGTATCACACCGTCGGCGATCACGCTCTATCCGCAGGCATTCCCGCGCAAGGTGAACGACTGCACGACATCATGCGCGACGGCGAATGTGGTTTCGCACACCAGTTCGACCGCCTGGGGCGGGTAGTTCCCATACCAGCCCCAGAAGGGCGGTCCGTACGGATAGGGAGGGTAGGGGACGAAATCGACCCGGCGGTCCACATAGGCCAGGTAATTGACACCGCCCGTCTCGAACGTCCGGTTGGGCACACCCAACTGTTGCACCAGCACCCCCACCGGCGCGCCGACGAACTGGTTCAACTGCGCCTGCCGCACCGCAAGCTGGTTGGTGCAGGCGGCGAGCAGAACGGCCATCAGAAGCAACAAGGCACGGGACATGACCACGTCTCCGGTCAACGGACGGGCAACCCTTTGGCAGGGCGGCGGTCGGGCCTCCTCATCAAGTTGCAATCGAGACACATTTTCAAACGGACCCACACCATATCGTTACGTCATATCCGCGGGTGGCAGCCATAGCACTTGGCTGATCCGCTCCGCCCCCGCCGCGATCATCGCCAGCCGGTCGAACCCCAGCGCGATCCCGGCACTCTCCGGCATGCCGTGCGCCAACGCTGCCAGGAAATCCTCATCCATCGCCCAATCCGGTCCATGCAGAGCGTGGCGGCGCTCACGATCGGTCCGGAACCGCGCCCGCTGCTCGTCTGCATCGGTCAGTTCCACGAAGGCGTTGGCCAGCTCGATCCCGCAGACGAACAGCTCGAACCGTTCGGCCACCCGCGGATCGGCCGGACTCTGCCGCGCCAGCGCCGCCTGTGCCGCGGGCCAGTGCGTGAGGAAGGTCGGATAACGCCGGCCGAGGTTTGGCTCGATCTTTTCCAGCAGCAGGCGGAAGAACAGATCCTCCCAGCTCTCATTCTCCCGCAGCCGCGTGCCGGACGCGGCAGCGAGCGCGGCCGCGTCGCCATCGGTCGCCAGGATGTCGACGCCGGCATAGCGCGAGAATGCCTCCGCGACGGTCAGCCGCTCAAAATGCGCAAGGTCGGTACGGACATGCCGGCACTCCACAATAGGCGGCAGGACGGCCCGCAGATACTCCGTCGTCTCCGCGATCAGCGCATTCATGCCGGCGCCCGGACGGTACCATTCGAGCATCGTGAATTCCGGCGCGTGCAGCGCGCTGGCCTCGCCGTTCCGCCAGACGCGCGCGAGCTGGAAGATCGGGCCGGCACCGGCGACCAGCAGCCGCTTCATCGCCAACTCGGGGCTGGTATGCAGCCACAGTTTCTCCTCCGTGCCGTCAGGCAGTTCCCGCGTGGTGGGAAATGCCCGCAAATGCACCTCCTCCCCCGGGGCCGGGACGGCGAACGGCGTCTCCACCTCGGTGTAGCCGTGATCGACGAAGTAGGTCCGCGTGCGCCGCAGCAATTCGCCGCGCCGCCGCAGGAACGGCAGGCGGGCTGCCAGGCTTTCGGGATGCCAGACGGGAAGCGTCCGTGATGGAAGCGCCATGCCGGCAAGTTTACCGCCCGACGCGACCTCTCGCCAATGTGCCGGCCGCTGGACACGCCGCCGACATGATCACTGCCAATATCGGATGATAGACAAAGAAAAAGGTGCCCTCCGATGGGACTCATTCTGCTTATCATCGTTATCCTGCTGCTGTTCGGCGGCGGTGGCTTCTATGGGTACCGCAGTGGCTATTACAGCGGACGCGGCTACGGCGGCGGCCTCACGCTGGTCGTGATCATCATCATTCTGTTCCTGCTGTTCGGTGGGACTGGCTACTACCATTGAGGCTTGGCCTGCCGCCCGTCGCGCCTCGCCGATAGCGGGCGGCAGACCATCGTTCGGTTGACAGGCGACCATCCCGCCGCCAAAGCCCGCTGC
>DATNEJ010000451.1:0-3662 GCA_035606775.1 Acetobacteraceae bacterium
CTACCGCGGGTTGGACAAGAACGCCAACCGGCTGTTCGTGACCTGCGCGCTGGCCAATCTGTTCGTGGTACGTCGCCGATTGCTGCGTCTCCAAGGGGCGTAGTGCGTCCAACACACCGCACACTGCGCCACACCCGGCCAAAGTTGCAGGAAATCCCCGACCGCTCGCCGCGTCTCAGCCCACAGCCGCCGCATATCGGGCGATCCAGGTCAGCGGGACCTTGTTGATCAGAGGTTCCCTAGCCGATAACCGCGAGCCGTCGGTTCAGCGAACAGGTAAAACAGAAGCATTGCTGAGTGCCTCCTGCGATCGAGATGGTGACCAGGTTCGAGTCCAGAACCGACGCATGGCCTAAGCTATCGCTATAGCCCCAATTTCGTGGTTGTCCTTCCCTGACACGTATCGAACCATGTGAGTGGTGCCAGAGCATCAATTTCGGCGTGTGCTCGAAGGAATCCGGTGGCTTGGGTCAATTGTTGAAGGATTGCCTCGACGTGGCTTAGCGGTTCGATCGTCGCCACGTGGCTGGTGCTGCACCGGTCGCCTTCTTGAACGCGCGGGAAAATGCGGCCTCCGAATCGTAGCCGACGCTCTCGGCAATCTGTGCGAGGGACGCGCCGGTATCGCGGAGCTTCTGGGTTGCGACCTGCATGCGCCAGCGAGCGAGGTACTGAATCGGTGGCACACCGATTAGTCGGATGAAGCGGTCAGCCAGCGCCGAACGCGATAAACCGACCTCACGGCCGAGGTCATCGACGGTCCAATGTCTGGTCGTGTGGCGATGCAGTACCGCCAACGCCCGCGCAATGTGCGGATCGCGCAAACCGGCGAGCCATCCGGTCTGGTCGTCCGGTAGGGCTTCCACGTAACGCCGCACCGCCTCCACGAACAGCAGTTCCGAAAGCTTCGCCAGCACGGTCTCCGAGCCTGGACGGCCAGCGGAGACCTCCTCCGCGGCATATTGGAACGTCGAGCGGATCCATTCCGCGGCCCCGCCTTGTTCTACGCTGAATTTGAGCATGGGTGGCAGGGCCAAGATCACCGGATTTCCTTCGGCACTGGCGCAACCGATGAATCCGCAGACCATCCGGGTACGTTCGCCGTCGCCGCCATGATGAATTGAGTACAGGCCTCCGCCCTGGGGTGGTCGGATAACCTCGCTGCCCGCGACCGCCGGCAGGCTCAGGTCGCTGCCCATCAGATGCAGGTCATTGCGCGGCAACAGGACGACCTCGCCGGCCCCGATCACCAAATCGTCTCCATCCTCACCTTCGACTCGCATGCGGAGTTCGCCCTCGACCACATAATGAAAAATGATCAGGTGGGACGCCGGTCCGAGAGCAGGCGAACAATGCTCGGGCGAGACGCGTGCCGAGACGCACCATGGCGTGAAGAATTCGGCGCGCAGGAACACGCCGCCGGTCAGTTGTGCCACCTTCAGGACGTCGGATAATGCGTCCATACAAGCTTTCTGCGCTGATCCGGTGTTTCGGTCATGTCTCCCGGTGGGGCGATCATAGAACCGGGGCCGTTTGCCGACTTACAAGCATCGCACTAGCCGATCGGTTTGTCCATCCCGTCGGCACACCACTCGGGGAAAGGCGCGGCAAAATGAATGCGATCACCAAAGTTTCTGACGACGAACGGTATGCGCGTTGCATTCTCGTGTCCAAGCGCGTGCGCTGGGACATTGATGCGGACGTGATCCAGGGGCGCAGCTTCGATATCGCCCACAAATTCCTGCCGGACGGGCTTTCACTGGCCCATGTGTTCACCACTCTTTCGACAGATGAAAAACGTTTCGTGAGCCAGATCCAGGGCCGCACCTACGCCAATGTCTTTGGCCTGGTCGAGCGCTTCATCAATGCCAAGGTCCTGGAGTTGAGCAGCGATCACTGGTTCGGCAATCAGGTTGCACTCGAAGCATTGGTACGATTTAGCGACGAGGAGTTGAAGCATCAGGCGCTGTTTCGCCGCATCGACACGATGATCGGCCAGATACTGCCCGATGGCTATCGCTTCGACGTCGATCCCGACGCCGTCGCCCACGTCGTGCTTGGCAAGAGCACATGGGCGGTGTTGGCGCTGACGCTGGACATCGAGTTGTTCACCCAACTGCACTATCGCCAAAGCATCGAGCTGGACACTGAACTTTCCGAGCTGTTCAAAAACGTCTTCCTCTTTCACTGGAAGGAGGAATCCCAGCACGCAATCCTCGATGAGCTCGAATGGGTGCGTCACGACGCCACGCTGACGATCGAGCAGCGCGACCGGGCAATCGACGATTTCATCACGCTGGTCGCCGCGGTGGACAGCATTCTGCAAGCCCAGGCCAGAGCCGACACCGGCTACTTCGCAGCGACGTGTGGCCGTGCGGTCGACGCGGCGGAGGAGCAGTCGATCGAAGCCGCATTCCTCATGGCTTACCGCTGGCAATACATCCACTCGGGCGCCCAGCATCCGCATTTCGGCAAGGTACTGTCCGGCCTGATCAGCGCGGACCAGGGCCAGCGCATTCAGGCCGCACTCGCTGCGCTGCACTGACAAACGAGAACTCGTTTCCAATACACCAGCAAAGGAGACCCGTCATGAGTGCTCAAACCAAAATCGCCGAACCGACTGTCGTCAACGGCATCAATGTCGACGACCTGTTTGCCCTGATCGAGGGCATCAACCGGGATGCTACAAAAGGCCAGACAAACTGGCGTGTCACCACGACCTGGCAGGGCCAGACGCGCAGCCGTGCACACGTCGAGGGATTCGGAATCGGCGGAGTACAGGTGCCGCGTCAGTTCTCGATCGACATCGACGAACCGTGTGAACTGGGCGGATCGAACCGGTTCGCCAATCCGCAGGAATATCTGATCGCGGCGCTCAACGCCTGCCTGATGGTGGGTTATGTCGCGCAGTGCGCCGTGCGCGGCATCACGCTCGACAGTCTGTCGATCGAGACCGATGGTGAGATCGACCTACGCGGCTTTCTCGGAATCGATCCCGCCGTGCTGCCAGGCTACGCGAAGCTGAACTATGTCGTGCGCATCAAGGGCAGCGGCACCAAGGAAGAATTCGCCGCGATCCACGAGGCGGTGATGGCGACTTCACCCAACTTCCATAACTTGTCACAGCCCGTGGCCCTCAAACCCACCCTCATCGTCGTGTGATCGGAAACCCGGTTTGGCGAGGCGGCCGCAGGCCGCCTTGCCACCTGCGCTCGCAATGCATTCTTGGGGTGACTCTAGCAGAAGCAGGCGGCCTGGTGTGTCCGCTCACCCGCCATGGCGGAGGCAACGGCGGACTCCAGACGACGGTACCGCGATCACCGGAGAACGTCGCAGCTTCATTCACCGGACTGACCCCCTTTTGCCGGAGATCGGCTTCGACGCCGGGCAGGATCCCGAGGTCACCAACCAGCCCGCTAGGATCGATTTTCGACAACGTCTGGGTGGAACTCGATACTTGAGCACGTTTTCTGACGTTCTGACCAGCTCTGGGTTTGAGTCCAGGTCGGATGCGAGCTAGCAAGGTGTTGATACATATTGATGAATTTCGTGGCTGGGGGACCTGGATTCGAACCAAGGATGCCCGGGTCAGAGCCGGGAGTTTTACCGCTAAACTATCCCCCAACGGGCGCGGGCCGGCGGGATAGCATGGCCGCCCGGGC
>DATNEJ010000452.1:0-2422 GCA_035606775.1 Acetobacteraceae bacterium
CACGGTGCTGGCCTCACCCAAGGTGTTTGCCGATGATACTACCTTGCCGGTGCTCGATCCGGGCCGCGGCCGCACCAAGACCGGGCGGCTGTGGTGCTATGCCGTCGACAACCGGCCGTGGCAGGGGCCAGGCCATCCGGCTGCCGCCTATGTCTACAGCGAAGACCGCAGGGCAGAGCACCCGGTGACCCATCTGCACGGATTCCGCGGCCTGCTGCAGGTCGATGGCTATGCGGGGTTCGGCCGCCTGGTCAGCGAAAACACCGACAATCCACCGCAACTGGCGTTCTGCTGGGCCCACACCATCCGAACGGAATCGCGGTTTGGCCGATGGACGCGTCTCCGTTCCCGGCCCCGGCATGGGATCTGGCAACGGGATGACATGCTGGATCTCCAGGTGGTCGTCATGAACGGTGATGCGCTCGATCACCAGTTGCAAGAGCGCTTGGCGATCGGCGATGCCGGCGCTTTGTAATCGCGCGCCCACGCGTCCGCTGAACGCCGCCAGGCTTTCCAGGGCGCCACGGGCGTGGACCTGGCGCTCGCGCAGACGGCGGTGTTGCTCGATCTGCTGCTCGGCGAGGTGTCGCTGCTGCTTCAGGCTCTGACGACGGTCGGCCAGCTCGGCCAAGCTGATCACGTCGGCTTGGTAGGCCTCCAAAAGGCGGCGGTCGGCACGATCCATCCTGTCCAATCGCGCCCGAAGCTGCCGGCTGGGGGCCTCCTCCCGGATTTGCACAGTGTCGGCCTCGGCGATGAACCGTTCGAACTGCGCCGATAGCTGGGACGGGCTGCCGAGCAGGCCTGCGACATGGTCCCACACCGCCTGTTCCAGCGCGCCGGCGTCGATGCGCGCGCGGGGGCATCGCGCGTCCCGCCCCGTCGTGAGGGCGTCGGTGCCGGCGCATTTGTAGTAGCGATGGCCCGATCCGCCGTTCACCGCCGAGGAGCAGAAGCCGTGGATGCCCAGACCGCAGGTTCCGCACTTGAGCAGGCAGCGTAGCAAGTAATCGTTCTTCTTGTTGTGGCGGAAGGACATTGCGGCGTTGCGAGCCAACTGGGCCCTGGCGCGGTCCCAGGTCTGCTGGTCGATCAGCGCGGGCACCGGGATCGCGATCCACTGCTCGGGTGGGCGCGGGCGCCGGCAGGACCGCTCCCCGCCGCGGCGCGTCCGGAGGCGGGGTTTCTTGGGAACCACATACTCATAG
This sequence comes from Acetobacteraceae bacterium, assembly GCA_035606775.1. Taxonomy (GTDB): domain Bacteria; phylum Pseudomonadota; class Alphaproteobacteria; order Acetobacterales; family Acetobacteraceae; genus Rhodopila. Next base: position 1,209 of record DATNEJ010000452.1, read on the forward strand.
CGGTTGGAGTAGGCGGTTCCGGTGTAGACCGGATCGGACAGGATGTGGTGGGCCACGGAGCACGACCATCGCGGCCGGCCCGACCGGGTGAGCCACGGCCCGGCATTCAGCCGCGCTATGCACTGGCGGATCGTCGTCCCACCCACGAACCAGCCGTAGACTTGGCGCACCATGTCGGCCTCCGCCTCGTCGACGACCAGACGCGCGGGTAAGGCACCGCATCGCGCCTCGTATCGGTAACCGTAGGGTGCCCTGGCGCTGAGGACGTGCCCATCACGTGCCTTCTGCAACTTGCCGCGACGGAACCGCTCGGCCAGCACTGCACGCTCGTATTCGGCGATGGCCCCCTGGATCTGCAGCAGCAGCTGGTCGTTGGGATTGTCGGAGATCGGATGGTGCAGGAATACCACCGCGCAGTCCGCGCGGCGGAACTCCTCCAGCAGCAGGACTTGGTAGGCATACTTGCGCGCCAGCCGATCCGGGCTGAACACCGCTACGATGTCGACTGCGGCGTCTCGGACGGCATCCCTCAGACCGTCCAGGGCCGGCCTGTCCAGCCGGGAGCCGCTGTAGCCCTCGTCGCGGAACACATGGGCATCGGACAAGGCATGGTCCTGGTCCCGCACCCAGGACCGCAACGCGGCAAGTTGGCTGTCGATGGTTTGCTGGCGCTCCTGGCGCTCGGTCGAGACCCTGGCATAGATGGCAACGCGCATGGTTCGTCTCCGTCATCGTGGGGTGCGGTCCGGCGCCGGCGTGACGGACGGTCCGTCCAGGTCGGCCGGGCGTTCATCGGGCGGGGTGGGGGCGAGTAGGCGACGGTAGGCCTGATCGAGCCGCTCGGGTCCATCGCGAGTGCGCAAGGCAACGGAGCGGATCGTCCAGGTCGGCGTCCCTTCGGGGCGGCGGCCAATAGCCATTGGGCGGATCCTCCATAGGAAACCGCCCAAACAAACTCATCCGCCGGGCTTTCAACCTTTCGCGGGAAGACGAGGACGCCGCGGGGACGCCGAAGGAGAGGCAAACGGAAGTACGATCCTGAAACGCCATCCGTGGATTGCGTTCGGATGGTCCATGCGCGGCGCAAATTCTATGACATCCACATTGCCAATCCGTCACCGCTGGCCGCGGAGGCCCTGCGACGGATTGCCGCGCTGTATGAGATCGAAGCAGCCATCCGCGGCAGACCGGCCGAAGAACGCCGCCGGGTACGT
>DATNEJ010000464.1:0-3335 GCA_035606775.1 Acetobacteraceae bacterium
AATCCGGTTGTGGTCTACGGCACCGACGAACAGAAATCCCGCATGCTGCCGCCGCTGATCGCCGGGCGGGACAAATCCTGCTTCGGCGTGACGGAGCCGAATGCCGGCCTGAACACCACGGCTATCACCACGCGCGCCGACCGGGAGGGTGACCACTACCGGATCAACGGCACCAAGATCTGGACGTCGACCGCCCAGGTCTCGAACAAGATCCTGCTGCTGGCCCGCACCACACCGCTCGATAAGGTGAAGCGCAAATCGCTCGGGTTGACCTTGTTCTACACCGACCTCGACCGTGCCCATGCGGAGGTGCGGCTGATCCACAAGATGGGACGCCACGCCGTCGATTCGAACATGGTGTTCTTCGAAAACATGCGCGTCCCGGTGGAGGACCGGATCGGCGAGGAAGGAAAGGGGTTCCACACCCTGCTGCATGGGCTGAACCCCGAGCGTGTGCTGATCGCAGCCGAGGCCGTGGGCATCGGCCGCGCCGCGCTGGCGCGGGCAGCGCGTTATGCCCGGGAGCGCGTGGTGTTCGGCCGGCCGATCGGCCAGAACCAGGGCATCCAGCATCCACTGGCGAGGAACTGGGCAGAACTGGAGTCTGCCAACCTGATGATGCTCAAGGCCGCCTGGCTGTACGACTCCGGCCAGGAATGCGGCGCCGAAGCCAACGCCGCGAAATACCTTGCCGCCGAAGCCGGCTATCGTGCCTGTGAGCAGGCCGTGATGACGCATGGCGGCATGGGCTACGCCCAGGAATATCATGTGGAGCGGCTGTTCCGGGAAAGCATGCTCCCGCGCATTGCACCGGTGAGCCGCGAGCTGATCCTGAGCTACCTGGCCGAACGGGTGCTGGATCTGCCGAAGTCGTACTGAGCCAGGCCGGCATGGGGCCGACGGTGCGCTCGACGTCTATGCGCGCCGCAGCCATGTCATCGACGCAAACGCGCCGATCCAGGAACCCGCAGCGGCGAACAGCACATACAGTGCATTGTGTGTGTAGCTGATCACGGCGAAGGCGGAGAGCAGGTACCACAACGCGCTCCAGTTCGCCGCCATCAGGCGCCGCCGCCCCGAGACCGCCGCATTGAAGAACACGTAGGCCGCGTCGGTGACAGCGGTGCACGCGGCCACGCCAAGCGCGATAAGCGGGTCGATACCAGAAACCATTGTGCATTCCCCTGCTTCGATCGGCAGCCTTTCCGCCGATCTTCCGGCGTTGCGTGGCATCGGCTCCGTCGTCTCGAATCAGAACGGGAAGCCGAAATTGATGCGCCAGACCTGCAGCCCGTCGCCAAATACATAGCCGGCACCGATGCGCGCATTGCTGAACCACAGGAACTCATAGGGCGCGGCCGAGCCGACGGAGAAGCCGAGCTCGACCTGATTGTGCACCTTGAGAGCGGTGTTCAGGAACCGCGAGAAAAGCAGAGGTTTCGGGTAATAGTAGTCGGCAACGTAAACGCCCAGGTCGGGTTCCAGGTTGGCAATGTGAAAGCCCAACGGGCGTCGTACTTCGAAGCCATTCTCGATCGCCGTATAGGACTCGCTGAACCCACCGCCGACGGTGGAATTTCCGGCGTAAAGTGCTGCGTTGCCGAGCGACAACGTGTACGGGCCGGTGGTGAATTGCGTCACGGCGCGCACGCCGACTGTGTAGATCCAGGCATTCGAGGAAGCGCCGGTGGTGCCGAATGCATGTCCCACGCCGAGGTTCGCAAAAGGCTTCAGCATGACGTGGCTGCCGAGCGGGATATGCAGTTCGGCACCCGGCACCAGCGCGATCGACTGCTGGTTGAGCTTGACCGTCCTGCCATCGGTGTCGGTGGCCTTGAAGTCGTAGATGCCAAGCTCCAGGGGAAGGCTCAGCTGCACCGCCCAGCCGCTCTCTCCGGGAAGCGGTATCGTTGTCCGATACGGAAAGGTGAACACGTTCGTCGTCAGTCCGCCGATCGTGTAACCGCCGAACCCGAGTTCTGCCGCGTAGACGTAATTCAGGTTGACCGTGCGGTTGGCGTTCTCAAGCGATTGGGCGGACGCCGCGTGCCACGCCGCCAGCAAGGCCAGCAGAAGAACCATGCTCCATCGGCGGATGCCGCGGATGCTGCTCTCGACGTTGCCGATCGCGACCCACCCCACCATTCGGCACCTTCCGCTGCTGGCAGACGCATTGCCCTGACCGTCATATCAGCGCCGACCGCGGTGCCGGTTCACATGGATGTGCCAAGCCCGTCGGAACCAAGGAACGACATAGGGAGGTGACGATGTTTGAGCCGGCCGGAAATCGCTCTACCCTGAACGCAATCCTCGCGCCGAAAGGGACACGAAGCATGAAAATCCTCCGCTCCTCTGACCGAAAGACCAACCGCGCGCCCGCGGCCAATTTCACCGGCACCGTGTTTTCGGATGAGGTGGTGGTCGGCACTGCGCCCTCGCGGATGCGCGGATCGGTTGTGTCCTTCACGCCCGGCGCGCGAACCGCCTGGCACAGCCATCCCGTCGGGCAGACGCTGTTCTGTCTCTCAGGTGCCGGGCGGGTGCAAAGGGAAGGCGAACAGGTCCAGGAAATCCGCGCGGGCGACACCGTCATCATCCCGCCGAATGTCCGCCATTGGCACGGCGCGGCGCCCGACAAGCTGTTCTCCCACCTCGCGATGTCGGAACTGAACGACAAAGGCGAAGGCACCGCGTGGTTTGAACATGTCTCCGAGGCCGACTACAACGCCCAGCCAGCGCCGGTGACGTAGAGCCTGTTCGGTGCAGATGGCAGCACCGAACAGGCTCTACATGTTTGTTTGATCGCGTGATTTACGTCTCCGGTGAGTCCGCCTACGACGATCACGCTCTGGAACGGTTGCGTCGGCACGGCAGCCGACAAGGTTTGCAGCCACTTGAGTATGGCCGCTTGCGATCGGCGAAGCGGCCATGCTTTGCGTCTTTGCTTCAAGGCCTGATCGACGCTTTGCGATGGGCGTGCAGGCGGATGGCGACGCGCCAATCAGGCCGTGACGGTGGTGATCCCGACGCTTCTTCGGCGCACCGGCGGGCGAGCAGCGCATGCCCCGAGGTAAAGAGCGACCGCGGCGAAGATCAGCATCACCGCATCGGCCAGTTCGCCGGCCCCGGCGTCACCGATGCCAGCAACGCGGGAAAGCAACATCAGCAGCACAACGGCCCGATGCGGCTGCATCGAAAGACGCAAAGGGCTGTTTCCACCGCCGCCCGCACCCACCCGCTTGAACAGGGTTCGCAGGCTGGCAAGCGCCACAAGCCCCATCAGCAGCAGGGCGACCCGCAGCCAGGGCCCGCCGGCATCCCAGCTCAGCAAACCA
>DATNEJ010000466.1:0-20980 GCA_035606775.1 Acetobacteraceae bacterium
CGCGGGCGGCGAAGTGCAATAGTGTCTCCGCCCGCGCCGACCAGTCGAATGTGCCGCTCAGCAGCAGGGTCCGCAGATGTTCCGCCCCGGGGGCACCGCCTGGCTCGCGGGTGCGCAGCACAGCCAAGCCGCGCGCGGTCAATGCATCCGCGAGCAGCCGCGCCTGGGTCGATTTGCCGGCGCCCTCCCCGCCTTCCAACGTAATGAAGCGGCCGGCCGCCATGATGCCTGCCGTCAACTTCCCGTCACGTAATGCGACAGGACCGCCATCGCCCGGCCCGGAATGCCCAGCTTGGCGACATCCGCGCCGGCCAGCAGCGGCAGGTCGAGATTGGGAACACCGTCGCCCACCACGGTCAGTTTGCCGAGCGTGTCGCCCTTTGCGACAGGGGCGCGGATCGGCGAGTCGTAAGCCACTTTCACCGACGCCTTGCTGCGCCAGTTGCGCGGCATGGTGACGACCACGTCGCGCCCGCTGACCAGCGGCACCGTGGGCGATTCACCCAGCCAGACCGGCACGCGCTCCACCACATCGCCGGCGGCGAACAGCGTCACATCCTCGAAATTGGCGAATCCCCAATCCATCAGCCGTTCGGCCTCCTCTGCACGCTCGCGCATCGTGCTCATGCCGTTCAGAACCAGGATCAACCGGCGCCCGTTGCGCAGTGAACTTGCGGCAAGTCCATACCCGCCCGCTTCGGTATGACCGGTCTTCAAGCCGTCGGCGGTGCCTCGCTGTACCAGTGGATTGCGATTGCCCTGTTCTATGCCATTGTATTTGAACGTTTTCTCCGCGTCGTAGTGATAGTATGCCGGGAAGTTCCGGATGATGGCGGCGGCCAGGATGGCGATGTCGCGGCAGCTCATGTGCTGATCCGGATCGGGCCAGCCGGTGCAATTCTTGAAATAAGAATGGGTCAGGCCGAGTTCCTTGGCCTTCTGGTTCATCAGTTCGACGAACTGTTCCTCGGAGCCTGAGATCCCCTCCGCGAACACGATCGCTGCGTCGTTGCCGGACTGAACGATCACGCCGCGGATCAGGTCCTCCACCTTCACCATGCCGCCGATCGGTACGAACATCTTGGAGCCTTGCATCCGCCAGGCCTTCTCCGACACCGGCAGTTCGTCGTCCAGCTTCATGCGGCCCTGCTTGAGCCGCTCATAGACGATGTAGATCGTCATCAGCTTGGTCATCGACGAGGGCGGCATCTCCTCATCGGCGCCCTTGTCCAGCAAGGTCGCGCCGGTCTGGTAGTCCATCATATAGCCCCATCTTGCTGTCGTATCGACGGGACCGAGCGGTGTGTTGGCGGGCGATCCGGCGGGCGCGATGTCCTTCGCCTTGCCCTTCGCGGCGCTGCCTGCTCCGTGCCCGGCCGCACGGCGCTGCTGTGCCTCCACCGGCAAGGCGGCGACGGCAAGCACCGAGGAAAGCAGGGCCAGACGGCGGGTCAGCATTGCAACAAAACCTCCTACTCCGTAACCGTCCGCACGCCGGTGCACAGCGACGCCACGCTACTGCACGACAATCCGCGCGTCCGGGATGCCTGCGGCAAACGCGCGATCCAGGATCGCATCGGCCTGTAGCACATCCGCGATCGGGCCGATCTCCGTGCGGAACTTCCGAGTCCGTCCTTCGAACACCGATACAGTTCGCGCGCCCAGCCCAGCCATCCGCGCACGCTGAACTGCCGCGTATTGGTAGTCCCCGAACGTATCGAGTCGCACCATTAATTCCCCGGGCTGCGGCGCTGTCTGCATCACGGTTTCGGGCAGCCGCGTCAGTGTTGCGGAGGGCGTATCCGCCGCCGGCGCGGCGAATGAACGAACAGCAATTTTGCGCCCCGCTTCTTGCCGCGCACCGGGTGGCGGCGGCAATTCGGCGACCTCCACCACGCCGCGCGGCGCCGCATCGACGGCGAGCCTTGGCGCGCCCGGCACGGAGTCCACCGCCGCGCGGCTTGGCGTCTCCAGCACTTCCAGGCGCACCCGCGCCACGCCGTTGCGCGGCATGCCCAGCAGCGCCGCAACGCGTTGCGTCACTTCGACCAACCTGTGCGGATCGCCCGAGCCGCGATCATTGATGCGCACCAGCAGCGCCCGTCCGGTTTCCAGGTTCGTCAGGCGGGCAATCGCCGGAAGCTGCAGGGTGGGATGCGACGCGGCGAGTGCGTTCTGATCGAACACCTCCCCATCGCTGGTCAGCGCCGCGTGGTTGCGCGAGTCCACCGCGGCAATGCCGGTCTCATCCAGGCTGTAGGACTCTCGCGGGTAGTGCCAGACACCGCCGGCCTGATAGGGGCTGCCGAGGGTATAATGAGGATGCGCGGGCGGCGCGGGCGCGCAGCCATGCAGCAGCGAGGCGGCGATCAGCGAAGCGATCGACGCCGATATCCGCAGAGTCAACCCGCCACCTGGTCGCCGACGAGTCCGACCGCCAGCGCATAGAAATCGGATGGATTGTAGCGGCGGATCGCACTGAAATTGCGGAAGACCAGGAACGCATCGCCGCCGGGTCCGTCGGGTGTCAGCAAGGCGGCCGGCGTGCCGGACGGGGCCGACCAGACGCCGCCGCGCAGGGGGCGCACCCCTTGTCTGCTCCAGGCATCCAGGGAGCGCTGTGCGTCGCGACCGGCAGCCTCCACACCGGGGGGCAGATTGACTTGCTGACCCCAGCTCTCCCCCATGCGCCAGCCGGAATGAGTGAGGTAGTTCGCGATCGAGGCCAGCACATCCGGCTTGCTGGTCCAGATGTCGCGCCGCCCGCTGCCCTCGAAATCAACCGCGTAGCGGAGATAGCTGGAAGGCATGAACTGCGGCTGGCCCATCGCCCCGGCATAGGATCCGGTCATGCGGGCGGGCGTGATATCGCCATGGTCGAGAATCTTCAGTGCGGCGATCAGTTCGCCGCGAAAGAAGGTTGCGCGCCGGCCTTCCCAGGCGAGCGTCGCCAGCGCCTCCACGACGCGGAAATCGCCCATACCCGTCCCGAAGCTGGACTCCAGACCCCAGATACCGGCGATGACACCTGGATCGACCTGGAACCGATCCCGCACCCTGGCGAACACCGCGCGATTCTGCGCCACGGCGGTCCGGCCTTCCGCGATGCGCTTGTCGGTGATCAGCAGCGCCCGGTAGCGTGCCCAGGTCATGGTGAATTCCGGCTGGTGGCGGTCGCGGTCCAGCACTTTCTGGTTCGGAGTCAAACCGACCAGCGCCCGGTCGAGGGTGTTCTGCGCGATCCCTGCCCGCCTCGCCTCGACCCGCAGTCCGGCCAGGAATGTTGAAAAATCCTCGGCCTGGGCGCCGCCTGGCATCAGGGGCAGCGCGGCGGCGGTGGCAAGCAGCAAACGGCGAGTCGGCATGGCGGCTTCCTGCCACGGCGTGCCGCGCCGGGGCAATTGATAACACGCATCGATCGGCCGCCGGGACACCCCCCGGCGGCCGGACCAATCCCCTGTCGCTCGCCGGCGCCGTCAGCGGATGCGCGGCAGCTCCGCGTAGGTATGGAACGGCGGCGGGGAGGTCTGGGTCCACTCCAGCGTCGTCGCGCCCGGCCCCCAGTAGTTGTTGGCCACGTGCTCCTTGGACGTGAAGGTGCGGTAGCAGACGTAAAAGAACGTCAGCAGCGCGATGCCGCTGATATACGCGCCGATGGAGGAGACGAAGTTCCAGCCGGCAAATGCCTCCGGATAATCCGGATAGCGGCGCGGCATGCCGGACAGGCCCAGGAAGTGTTGCGGAAAGAACGTCAGATTGACGCCGATGAAGGTCAGCCAGAAGTGCATCTTGCCCCAGAACTCTGGATACTGGCGGCCGGACATCTTGCCGATCCAGTAGTAGAACCCGGCGAAGATGCCGAACACAGAACCCAGCGACAGCACGTAGTGGAAGTGCGCCACGACGTAATACGTGTTGTGGACGATCTCGTCGATTCCGGCATTGGCCACCACCACGCCGGTGACGCCGCCGATGGTGAACACGAAGATGAAGCCGATCGCCCAGAGCATGGGTGTCTTAAGCTCGATGGAGCCGCCCCACATCGTGGCGATCCAGGAGAAGATCTTGATGCCGGTCGGCACCGCGATCACCAAGGTCGCGGTCATGAAGTAGGCGCGCGTATCGACGTCGATACCGGAGACGAACATGTGGTGTGCCCACACGACGAAGCCGACCACGCCGATCGCCACCATCGCATAGACCATCCCCAGGTAGCCGAAGATCGGCTTCTTGCTGAATGTCGAGACCACGTGGCTGACGATGCCGAAGGCCGGCAGGATCATGATGTAGACTTCGGGATGACCGAAGAACCAGAACAGGTGCTGGAACAGCACCGGATCGCCGCCGCCGGCCGGATTGAAGAACGACGTGCCGAAATCGCGATCGCAGATCACCATGGTGATCGCACCGGCCAGCACCGGCACCGCCAGCAGCAGCAGGAACGCGGTGACCAGCTCCGACCAGACGAACAGGGGCATGCGGTGCAGGGTCATCCCGGGCGCACGCATGTTGAAGATCGTGGTGATGAAGTTGAAGGCTCCCAGCAGCGAACTGATGCCGGCCAGGTGCAGAGCGAACAGCGTGCAGTCCATGCCGATCCCAGGTTCATAGGTACTCAGCGACAGCGGTGGATACAACGTCCAGCCGGTGCCCGATTCGCCCAGGAACAAGCCGATCATGATCAGGATGAAACCGGGCGGCAGCAGCCAGAAGCTGATGTTGTTGAGGCGTGGGAATGCCATGTCCGGCGCGCCAATCATCAGCGGGATGAACCAGTTGCCAAACCCGCCGATCAGAGTGGGCATGATGGTGAAGAAGATCATCACCAGCCCATGCGACGTGATGATGGTGTTCCATTCCTGTCCCGACGTCACGATTGTGTTGTGCGGAACCATGAGCTGCGCCCGCATGATCTCCGACAGAATGCCGCCCACCGTCCCGGCGAAGGCCGCGAACAGCAGGTAGAGCGTGCCGATATCCTTGTGATTGGTGCTGCACAGCCATCGCATGACGAAACCGGGCTTGTGCTCGTGTTCGTGTGCGTGCGTCGTCGCCGACATAGACAGTTCCCTCCGGGCCATCGCGCAATGCCGTGGCGCTTACCCACCCGAGGGATTTGCCGGAACTGACGCCCGGTCCGGTTCTGGCGATAGGCGCGATGGCGCTATCGTGCAATCCCCCTCATCACATGTTTCGGTGAGCGATGCGTTGCCGCGCCCCCGTCCGGCGCATATCCTGGCGGCCATTGTCGAGGGGGATCGCGATGCAGCGCATCGTCTGGGGCCGAGCCACGTCGAGCAACGTCATGAAGGTCCTGTGGGGGCTGGGAGAACTCGGCCTGCCCTATGAGCGGATCGATGTCGGCGGTGCCTTCGGCAAGACCGACACGGCGGAATACAGGGCGATGAACCCGACAGGCTTGGTGCCGACCTTGCAGGAAGACGCGTTCACCCTGTGGGAGAGCAACGCGATCCTGCGCTACCTGTGCGACGCGCATGCGCCGGGATCGGCGCTGTGGCCGCGCGATCCGCAGGCGCGCGCCACCGTCGACCACTGGATGGACGCGCAGCAGACGGTTTTGAACCGGCCCATGAGCGCGGTCTTCTGGGGCCTTGTGCGCACCCCGGCCGACCAGCGCGACATGGCGGCGATCGGTCAGGCTGTCGAGGAAACGGCGAAGGCCTGGCGCCTGATCGAGCCGCAACTGGCGCGCCATGCCTATATCGCCGGTGACGCCTTCACGCTGTGTGACATACCCTGGGGCGTGCATGCGCATCGATGGTTCGGCATGGACTATCACGGCCTGTCCCGGCCCGAACTGCCGGGGCTGCGCGCCTGGTACGAACGGCTTTGCGAGCGGCCGTCGTACAAGCAGCACATCGCCGGCAGCCCGATCACCTGACCGGCACACGCACAACCAGTTTCAGCAACGGACCACATGATGCCGAATGAAGCGCTACCTCGCCCCGCGGCGACGATCCTGCTGCTGCGCGACGGTGCCGCCGGCCTGGAAGTGTTCATGGTCGTGCGCCATCACGCCATCGACTTTGCGGCCGGCGCGCTGGTGTTTCCGGGCGGACGGGTCGAGGAGAGCGACCACGTTCTGGCGACGCACACCGAATGGTGCCCGAACCCGGACGGCCTTGATGTCGCGACCATGGCGTTCCGCGTCGCCGCGATCCGCGAGACCTTCGAGGAATGCGGCGTGCTGCTGGCCCGCCAGCACGGCGAGACGGGGATCATTGGCGCGTCACAACTGCTCGCCGTCGAAACCGCCCATCGTGCGGCGCTGAATGACGGTCGGATCGGCTTTGAAAGCATCCTCTCCGCGCATGATCTGCGGGCCGCCGCCGATCTTCTGGTGCCCTTCGCGCACTGGATCACGCCGGCCACCCAGGCGAAGCGCTACGACACGCATTTCTTCCTGGCCACCGCGCCGGAAGCGCATCTGGCGGTGCATGACGGGCACGAATCCGTCGATTCGATGTGGATCGCGCCGCGCCAGGCGCTGGCGGACACCGAGACCGGCCGCTTCAAGCTGGTGTTCGCGACGCAGAAGAACCTGGAGAAGCTGGCGCGCTACGCAACCGTCGCGGAGGCGATGCAGGCCGCCCGCGCGGCGCGGGTCGTGACCGTGCTGCCGCAGGTCAGGAAATTGGATGGCCTGCGCCGGCACATGCGAATCCCGCTGGAAGCGGATTACGGCGGGGAGGAATTCGTCATCGATCTGCCTCCGGCCTCGCCTGCCGGCGGCCATAAGGAATGGCCATCGAGTTGAGGCTTAATCGGGCGCGCGGTCGCCACGCAGCGAGGGTGCAATCATGAAACAGGATGACATCAGCCTGGCGCCGGAAACGCTCGCCCTGCTGAGGCGGGTCAGTACGGCGACAATCACGACACAACTCGTCAAGAATCACGGCCTGCTGACACGCTCAATCCGCGGTGTGCAGCCGCTCCGTCCGGACTGCTGCCGGTTTGTGGGCCCGGCCTACACCGTCCGCTACGTACCTGCACGGGAGGACCTGATTCCCGGCGGTGTCCGGGCGTTGCAGGAGAATCCGCTCCAGGAAGCCTGCGATGCGGTCCCCGCCGGCAGCGTGTTCGTCGTCGATCAGAACGGCAACACCGGATGCGGCTCATTGGGTGACATCCTGATGGCGCGCCTCGTCGTGCGCGGCGTGGCGGGCGTGGTCAGCGACGGCGGCATGCGCGACAGCGACCCGGTGCGGCAGATGCAGATGCCGGTGTTCTGCCGCGGGATCGGCGCCCCGCCGAGCTTCGCGAGCCTGCTGGTCGCGGAGACCGGATCGGTCATCGGCTGCGGTGGGGTGCTGGTGATCCCCGGCGATATCGTGGTCGGCGACGCGGACGGCGTCGTGGTGATTCCGCGCTGCCTGGCTGATCGGGTGGCGCGTGACGGCGATGAGCAGGAGCGGTCCGAGGCATGGATCCGACGCAAGGTCGATGCCGGCGCGGCGGTCAGCGAGGTCTACCCGATGAATGCCCGCTACAAGGCGGAGTATCAGGCCTGGATCGACGCCGGACGCCCGGAGATCGCCGACTGAGCCGGCGCCGGCCGGGAGAGAAACGGCTTTTCGCAGGCAGGAGGGGCGCCAACGATGGTTGATCCGGCCGAACGCATCGGCATCGACATTGGCCGGAAACTCCCTCTGGAGGACGCCGTCGCCTGGGCCACCCGCCACGGCGTGAGCTGCATCGACGTTCAGCTCGGCACCGGCGCCAACGCGTTCACTCGCATCGATGCCGCGCGTGCCGGGGCAATCCGCGCAACGTGCGAGCGGCACGGGATCCATCTTGGGCTGCACACGCTGTCGGCGGTGAATGTCGCGGAATATGCGCCGCTGGTCGCCGACGCGGTCGATGCCTATCTGCGCGGCTACATCGATGCGGCCGGTCGCCTTGGCGCGGAATGGATCGTGGTGCACGCAGGGTTCCACTTCACCGACGACGTCTCCTTGCGCATGGAGGCCGCGCTCGCCCGCCTGCGCCACGCCGCATCTTATGCCGAGGCCAGTGGCGTCCTGCTGCTGCTGGAGAACCTGAACAAGGAACCGACGGACGCGGAAGTGCATTACCTGGCGCACACGATCGACGAATGGCGCTGGTTCTACGAACGAATCGACCCGCCGTCGCTGGCACTGTCCTTCACCGCGAACCACGCGCATCTTGTGCCGGAAGGCGTGGCCGGCTTCCTCGCTGCGGTGCCGATCGGGCGGGTGAAAGAGGTGCGGCTGGCTGACTGCTTCCGCAACGGCAAGGAACAGCACCTGCGGCCCGGGGAGGGAGATTTCGATTTCCCCGGCCTGTTTCGCGAGCTGGAAGGGCGGGGTTTCAACGGCCATTACATGAATGCGTTCGGTTCGCTGGAGGATATGCTGGCAGCGCGTGCATTGTTCCGCGGCATGATGGGGTGACCGTGCCAGTTATGAGGCCCACGCGCCGCAGGCCGGAAATATCGCCGAAGGAGCTGCAAACGCCATGAAACAGAGTGCAACAACCAAAGGCGAATCCCCTTCCCGGCTGATCGACGCCAGGATCGCGGAGCTGAACGACTGGCGGGGCAAGACGCTTTCCCGTGTCCGCGCTCTTATCAAGCAGGCGGTCCCCGATGTGGTCGAGGAGTGGAAGTGGAGGGGCGTTCCAGTCTGGTACCATGATGGAATGATCTGCACCGGCGAGACGTACAACAGCGTCGTGAAGCTGACCTTCGCCAAAGGTGCCTCGCTCAAGGATCCTTCGGGCCTGTTCAACGCCAGCCTTGAAGGCAACGTCCGGCGCGCAATTGATCTTCATGAAGGCGATGAGATCGACGAGGATGCCTTCACGACGCTGATACGGGAAGCTGTGGCTCTGAACAGGCCGTCAGCCCGATAACCGGCCGCGCCTGGGCACGCGCCGCGCGGCCCGGCGCCCGAACCGCCCATTTCCGATATCCCGCTTGCGCCATCGGCCTGCGCCGCGGTCCCGCGACGGCGTGCCTTACCGCCGGACTCCGGCCCCCGCGGAGTTGATTTGACCCGGCCCGCAGCGCCCAGGATCGATAGGTCAACGGACTACAGGAAAGGGTGTGGCCCATGCGCTCGCTACTTGCCGCCGCGGTTGTCGGCTTTGCCTTCGCGGCATCGCCGCTGGCTTACGCCCAGACATCCACCACCACGACATCAACCGTCACGGCGATCTGCAAGGACGGGTCCTCATTCTCCGGCGCCAGCAAGCGGGGCGCATGTTCGGGCCATGGCGGGGTAAGGACCTGGGGCGCCGCGTCGCCGGGCACTGCCGCGACGGCCGCACCCACCACGACGCCGGCGCCTGCTTCAACGACATCGCATCCGCAGACGACGCAGAAGACCGCGCCAGCGGCCGGCGGCGGCGCCGGGCAGGTCTGGGTGAACACCTCGTCCAAGGTCTATCACTGCCCGGGTGACCGTTATTACGGCAAGACCAAGCAGGGTCAGTACATGACCGAGTCGGCCGCGCGCGCCGCCGGCGACCGGCCGAGCAACAACAAAACCTGCTCATAGGCGGCGGAGCCTGCCCGGTGTGAATTGGCGCGCCGCTACCACAGTTCGGCGCGCGGCACTCCGGGTTGCCGGGGCCTACGCGGACGCCCCCTTGCGACGCCGCCGCGCCAACGGCATGCCGACCAGGGCGAGCCCGAGCAGCGCGGCGGATGTGGGCTCCGGTACTGTTACCGTCAGCGCGTTCAGCGAAACGTCGTCCAGGTTCCAGGCGGCCCCATCATTCGTTGCGATGAAGGACAGTGTCGCAGGACCCGAAATGTCCGTGCCGGGAATGCTCAGCGTCTCGATGGTGTAGGGAAGCGCATTATCGCCGGTAAAGCTCTGGGAGAAGCCGCCCAGGCTGACGGTAAAACTGTCCAATGCCGATATGCCCTCATCGCCCAACGCGAATGACAGCGTGTAGTCCTGGCCGGCGGTCGTGTTCACCGCCTGCGACAGCACGCCCGGCGATGGGTCACTGCTTGTCGCTGTGAACACCATGTCCTCCAACCCTCCGTTGGGGAAGGTCGCGTCGGCCAGGATCCCGTCGCCGGTAACGGTCCAATCGACCGGCAGGGCTGTGCCGCCGTCGATGGTTTCGAACCCGCCGTTGCTGATCAGATCGGCGCGCGCCGCGCCGGCACTGGCGCAGAAGGCCGTCAGCACGGCAAGAATGGTGGTTGTATAGCGCTTCATAATAAGGCTCCGATCAGGCAGGAGGAGAATATGTGATGGCGGTGCCGATGCCGCCATCGCTCTGGTGGTGGAAGTTGGCCAGCGAGAACACACCCGCCAGGGTCACGGACGCGGTGTGGGTGCCGTCGGAGATGGTCAGTGTCCCCGCGGTGTGCGCACCGTTCTCGACAAAACCGAGTGGCTGCAGGCTGGCCGAGGCGATATCGGTGAAGTCGATCAGGCTGTTCGCGGCAGCAAGGTTGACGATTGTATCGCCGTTGAACAGGGCTGCCGTATTGGCGAACGTCGTGCCGCCGCCGCTGAATCCGACGAACGTGTCATGTCCGCTGCCGCCGGTCAGTTTCTGATTCAGGCCACCGGCCTGAATCAGATCGGTCCCCTTGCTCAGGTCGTTCACCGTCAGCCCGTCAATGCCATTGGCAATGAAGCTCAGGCTGTTCGGGGCCGAGGCCAGCAACACCTGGGAAATGTTGGTAACCGATTCACCCATGACGATGTTGCCGCCGCCGGTCACCTGCAGCGTGTTTTTGCCGGTACCGCCATCGATCGTCGCGCCGATTGTCGCGGCCGTGACCGAGATCGTGTCGTTGCCGGTGCCGCCGTTCACCGTTTCCCTGGCGCTGCCGACCTGCACGGAATCGTCGCCGCTCGCCAGGTTGATAACCGATGCATCGTTGCCGCCGATGATGGTGATGGTGGTCGGCTTCGGATTGCCCGCGGCGACCGTGCCGGGGCTGACATTGACCGTCACGTCCAGGCCGTTGCGCAAGTAGACAATCTCGTTCTGGGCAGCGAACTTCAGTCCGCCGCTCGCCCAGGCCGCCTGTCCTTCCTGTGCCGTCACCACCTGGATATTGGCCAGCGTCGCCGGCGAGCGCAGGTTGAACATGCCCGGCCCGGAAAGCTGCAACGTGTTCGTGCCGCCGCCGCCGTCGATCGAATCGGTGGGGGTCAAGGTGCCGGGGCCGGCCGTCACGGTGTCGTCGCCCGCCCCTGCCGCGATGGTGTCCTTGCCGGAGGTCAGCACATAGGTCTCGCCAAGGGCTGCCACCGTCACCGCGATCTGCTGCTGGGTGGCGCTGTTGCCGAAACCATCCGTGGCATTGATGGCGATGGTGTCCGCGGCTGTATCGCTGTCGCTCAACGTGGCCAGCGCGGCATTTACCGCGGCCAGAGAGCCGCTGATAGTGACCCCATTGCTGCCGTTGCCTGTCACCGAGGCAGAGCCGGCGGTTACCGACAGCAGGCCCGCGCTGTCGGCCAAGGTGACGGTGAATGTCTCCCCGGCCGTGTTGCCGCTTTCGGTGATGCTGACGCCCGCGATCGCCTGCGGTGCGCCGCTCGTCAGACTTGCGCTGGGCGGCGCCGCGATCACCGGATCGCCGTTCACCGTGATTGCCGTGGCCTCCTGCAACGCTGTGTTGCCGAAGCCGTCGACAGCGTTGAACGTGATCGTATCGGTCCCGGCGGTCGCGTCGGTATCACCCAGGGAAGCCAGCGCCGCATTCACCTCGGCCAGCGTGCCGCTGATCGACAGGCTGTTGCTGCCATTACCCGATACCGACGCCGTGCCCCCCGTTACCGACAGGGCACCATTGGTATCCGCCACCGTCACGGTGAATGTCTCGCCCGACGTATCGCCGCTCTCCGACAGACTCGCTCCGGCAATCGCCGCCGCCTGACCAACGCCGATCGTCGTCGCGCCCGGCGGGGCGACTACCGGATCGCCGTTCACCGTGATTGCCGTGGTCTCCTGCAACGCTGTGTTGCCGAAGACATCGACAGCGTTGAACGTGATCGTATCGGTCCCGGCTGTTGTATCAGTGTCGCTCAGTGTCGCCAGCGCCGCGTTCAACTCACTCAGCGTGCCGCTGATCGACAGACTGTTGCTGCCGTTGCCCGACACCGACGCCGCGCCCGCCGCCACCGACAGCACGCCGTTGGTGTCCGCCACCGTCACGGTGAACGTCTCGCCCGACGTATCGCCGCTCTCCGACAGGCTCGCCCCGGCAATCGCCGCGGCCTGACCGACGCCGATCGTCGCCGCGCCCGGCGGGGCGACCACCGGATCGCCATTCACCGTGATCGCAGTGGTCTGCTGCAACGCTGTGTTGCCGAAGACATCGACAGCGTTGAACGTGATCGTATCGGTCCCGGCTGTTGTATCAGTGTCGCTCAGTGTCGCCAGCGCCGCATTCACCTGACTCAGCGTGCCATTGATCAACAGGCTGTTGCTGCCATTGCCCGTCACGGCGCCGCCGCCCGCACCGCTCACCGACAGGGCGCCGTCGGTGTCCGCCACCGTCACGGTGAACGTCTCGCCCGACGTATCGCCGCTCTCTGACAGGCTCGGCCCGGCGATCGCCGCCGCCTGACCAACCCCGATCGTCGTCGCCGCCCCCCCGGTCACCACCGGATCGCTGTTCACCGTCACGGCGATCGTCGCCTGTGTCGCCGGGTTGCCGAACCCGTCGATCGCATTCAGCACGATGCCGTCGGTCCCCGCGGTCGCATCGGTATCGCCCAGCGAAGCCAGCGCCGCATTCACCTGGCTCAGCGACCCGCTGATCGACAGCACGTTGGTGCCGCCGCCTGTCACAGTCGCGCCGCCCGCGTTACTCGCCGACAGCGCGCCGTTGGTGTCGCTCACCGTGACGGTGAAGCTGCCGGACGAATCGCCGCCTTCCGACACGCTCACGCCCGAGATCGTCGCGGCCTGGCCAACCCCCAGCGTCACGCCGGCGGGCGCGGCGATCACCGGCCCGCTGGTGACCGTCACCGCAATCTGCTTCTCGCCCGCGCTGTTGCCGAACCCATCAACCGCATTGACGTCGATTATGTCCGCGGCCGCGACCGCGTCGGTATCAGTCAAAGTCCCCAGCGCGGTGTTCACCGCGGTCAAGGAGCCGCTGATCGTCAGGCTTGTCGTACCGGCCCCCGCCACGGCCGCGCCGCCCACATTGCTCGCCGACAAGGCGCCATTCGTGTCGGTCAGCGTGACCGTGAAGGTCTCGCCATCCATGCTGCCACTCTCCGACAGGCTGACCCCGGAGATGGCACTGGCATGATTTACACCCACGGACGCCGACGCCGGCGCCGTCACCGACGGTAGCCCGTTCACCGTCACCGCGACGGTCTTGCTGCCCGCGTCGTTGCCGAAGCTATCGGTCGCGTTGATGGCAATGCTGTCCGCTGCGGTGCTCGCATCGGTATCGCTCAATGTCGCCAGCGCGGCGTTCACCTCATCCAGCGTACCGCCGATTGTCAGCGTCGTCCCCGCCGCGCCGACCGTGGCGCCACCGGCATTGCTCGCCGACAGCGTGCCATGCGTATCGCTCAGCGTGACGGTGAAAGTCTCGCCGCTCACGGCGCCACTCTCTGACAGGCTGATCCCGGCGACTCCGCTAGCCTGTCCTACACCCACCGTGGCCGAACCGGGCGCGGCAATCACGGGACCCGCAGCCACCGACACCGCGATCTGCTGCTCGCTGGCGCTGTTGCCGAAACTGTCGGTCGCGGTGACGTCGATCGTATCCGGCCCGATCGTTCCGTCGCTGTCGCTCAGCGTGGCCAGCGTCGCATTCACCTGCGCAAACGAGCCGCTGATCGTCAGCGTCGTGCCACCGCCGGACACAACAGCGCCCCCCGTGCTCGTCGCCGACAGCACGCCATGCGTGTCGTTCAGCGTGACGGTGAAGCTCTCGCTGCCGGTATTGCCGCTTTCCGACAGGCTGACGCCGGAAATCCCGCCGGGTTTGCCAACACCAAGCGCCAGCGTTGCCGGCGCGGCCACGACCGGCAGCCCATTCACCGTGACCGCCGTCGTCTTCTCGACAGCAGCGTTGCCGAAACCATCCGCCGCGTCGATGGCGATGGTGTCGCTGCCGGCCGTCGTATCGGTGTCGGTCAGCGTCGCCAGCGCAACGTTCACCTGGCCCAGCGTGCCCTGGATCGTCAGCGTGGTACCGGCGGCCGACACGGTCGCACCGCCCGCATTGCTCGCCGACAACACGCCATCGGTGTCGCTCAGCGTAACCGTAAAGGTCTCGCCCGTTGTGTTGCCGCTCTCCGACAGGCTGATACCGGCGACAGCGGCGGCCTGACCCAACCCGGCCGTCACCGCCGTTGGCGCCGCGATCGACGGCAGGCCATTCACCGTCACCGCGATCGTCTTGCTGCCGGCGGTGTTGCCAAAGCTGTCGCTGGCATTGACGGTAATGGTGTCGCTCGATCCTACCGAATCGGTGTCCGCCAAGGTCGCCAGCGCCGCGTTCACCTCGCTCAGCGTGCCGCTGATAGACAGGCTGCCGGTGCCGCCACCGGTCACGGTTGCGCCGCCGGCATTGCTGGCGGACAGCAGGCCGTTGCTGTCCCCCAGCGTAACGGTAAACGTCTCGCCCGTCGTGCCGCCGGTCTCCGACAGGCTGACGCCGGCAATGGCACCCGCCTCTCCGACGCCCACCGCCGCATTCGCCGGCGCCGCCAGCACCGGCCCCGCGGCGACCGAAACCGAGATCTGCTGCTCGCTCGCGACATTGCCGAAACTGTCCGTCGCGTTGACGTCGATCGTGTCGGCCCCGGTGGTCCCGTCGGTATCGCTCAAGGTCGCCAGCGCGGCGTTCACCTGCGCCAGCGTGCCGGTGATGGTCAGCGTGGTGCCCGCGGCCGAGACGCTGCCGCCGCCCGCATTGCTTGCCGACAGCACGCCATGCGTGTCGGTCAGCCGGACGGTGAACGCCTCATCCGCGGTGTCGCCGCTCTCCGACAGGCTTACGTCCGCGATACCGCCGGCCTTGCCGACACCCAGCGCCAGTGTGCCCGGCGCCGTCAGTTGCGGCAGGCCGTTCACCGTCACGGCGATCGTCTTGCTGCCTGCGGCATTGCCGAACCCGTCGGTCGCAACGACCGCGATCGTGTCGGATGGCGTCGTGCCGTCGTTGTCGCTCAACGTCGCCAATGCGGCATTCACCTCGATCAGCGTGCCGCTGATCGTCAGGCTGGTGCCGGGACTGGACACGGTGGCCCCGCCGACAGCGCTCGCCGACAGCACACCGTTCGTGTCGCTCAGCGTGACAGAGAATATTTCGCCGCCGGTATCGCCACTCTCCGACAGGCTCACGCCGGAAACTGCGCCACCCTTGCCGACACCCACCGTCGCCGTTGCCGGCGCCGCCAGCACAGGCAGCCCGTTCACCGTCACCGCGATCGTCTTGCTTCCCGCGTCGTTGCCGAAGCTGTCGGATGCGTTGACCGTGACCGTTTCGGACCCGGCCGAACCATCGGTATCGCTCAGCGTGGCGAGCGTCGCCTGCACGTCGGCGAGCGACCCCGCGACGGTCAGGCTGGTGGTGCCGCTGCCCGTCACCGTGGCGCTGCCGGCACCTGTTGCCGACAGCAGGCCGACGCTGTCGTTCAGGCTGACCGAGAAGGCCTCGCCGTCGATCGCGCCGCTCTCCGTCAGGCCGACCGCAAGTGAAGCCGCCTGCCCGACCCCCAGCGTCACCGCCGCCGGCGCCGTCAGCAGCGGCGCGTTCGCCACGCTCACCGCAATCGACTGGGATGCCGTATTGCCGAAGCTGTCCGTGACGTTCAGGGCGATGGTGTCGGAGGGCGATGTGGTGTCCGTGTCGCTCAAGGTTGCGAGCGCGGCGTTGACCTGGGTGAAGGAGCCGGAAATCGTCAGGGCGGTGCTGCCGTTGCCCGACAGACCGCCGCCATCCGGCAAACTAACGGACAGCACGCCGTTGCTGTCGGTCACGGTAACGGTGAGCGATTCGCTGCCGGTGTCGCCGTTCTCCGTCACCGACACGCCGGAAATCGCCGCGGGCTTGCCGGCGCCCAGCGCCACGTTCGCCGGTGCGTTCACCAACGGCAGGCCGTTCACCGTCACCGCGACCGTCTGCGTCGCGGCGTCGTTGCCGACACTGTCGCTGGCGTTGATCGTGATGCTGTCCGACGGCGTCGTCGGATCGTTGTCGCGCAGCGTCGCCAGGGCGGCGTTAACCTGCCCGAGCGAACCGCTGATCTGCAGGCTGGTGCCGCTGCCGGAGACAGTGGCCCCGCTCGCATCGCTCGCCGACAGCGTGCCGTTGCTGTCGGTCAGCGTGACCGTGAAGGTTTCCCCAGTGGTGGCCCCGCTCTCCGACAGGTCGATACCCGAAACGGCGTTCGCCTGGCCCACACCCACCGTGGCGGCGCTGGGTGCGGTGATCACCGGCACGAGATGCGGCTGCACCGTCACGCTGACGGTCTTCTGGGTCGCCACGTTGCCGAAGCCGTCGGTGGCCGAGACCGTGATCGTGTCGGATGGCGTCGTTCCGTCCGTGTCGCTCAGCGTCGCCAGCGCGTTGTTCACCTCGGCGAATGTGCCGCTGATCGTCAGGGTAGTGCCCGGCAGCGACACGGTGGCGCCATCGCTGTCATCCGCCGACAGCACGCCGTTGGCGTCGCTGAGAGTGACGGTGATGGTCGCGTCCGTCGTATCGCCGCTTTCGGATACGGAGAGGCCGCCGATCGGCGACGCCTGGTCCGCAATGACAGTCGCGCTGCCAGGCCCATTGATGTCCGGCGTGCCGTTCACCGTCACCGCGATAGTCTGTGTGCCCGCCGCGTTGCCGAAGCTGTCGGTGGCATTGATCGCAACGGTATCGGTAATCTGCGTGCCATCGGTATCGGTCAGCGTCGCCAGGGCACTGTTCACCTCGTCCAGCGTGCCCGTGATAGTCAGCGTCGTGCCGCCATTGCTGCTCACGCCGCCCGCCGCCGCCAGCTTGCCGTTATTGTCGGACAGCGTGACGGTGAAGGTCTCGCCATCGATGGCGTTGAATTCGGACAGACTCACGCCGGCGATCGGCGAGGCCTGGTTCAACCCCACCGCCACGCTGCTGGCCGCCGCGATCACCGGCGCATTGGCCACGTCCACGGCAATGGACTGCGGCGCCGCGCCGCTGCCCAGACTGTCGGTCACCGTGATGCTGATGCTGTCGGCGGCCGCGACGGAATTGGTATCCGCCAGCGTCGCCAGATCGGCGTTCACCTGGCCCAGCGAACCGCTGATGGTCAGCGTGTTCGTGCCGGAGCCGCCAACGCCGGATCCGCTTGCCGACAAGAGGCCATTGGTGTCGGTCAGCGTGACCGTGAATGTCTCGCCCGACGTGTTGCCGCTTTCGGCAATGCTGACGCCGGCGATCGATGTGGACCGTCCCTGTCCGACCGTGACCGTAGCGGGCGCGGTGATCGCCGGCAGGCTGTTCACCGTCAGTGCCACGGTCTGCTGCACCGCGCTGCCGCCGCCGTCATCGGTGGCGTTGAGCGTGAGCGTGTCGCTGCCCGACGATGCCTCGGTATCGGTCAAGGTTGCCAGGGCGGTGTTCACGTCGCTCAGTGCGCCGCTGATGGTCAGCGTGTGGGTGCCCGCGCCGGACACCCCCGTGCCGGTGGCCGACAGCAGCCCGTTCACGTCGCTGACTGTGACGGTGAAGGTTCGGCCGGTGGTATCGCCGCTTTCCGCCAGGCTGATGCCGGAGATCGCCGAGGCAGCGTTCTGCACCAGAATGGCGGCGCTGGGCGCGCTGAACACCGGCGGGCCGTTGCCGCCGGTGACACCGAGCAGGAACTCGCCGCCGAAGCCATCGTTGGCGGTGCTGGTGGTGACACTGAAATCCAGTGCGACACTCAGGCCGTTCGTGGCGGTGAAGCTGCCGAGGTCCACCGCGTCGTCGGTGAAATAGGTCTGCGCGTCGGTGACGCTGGAGAAGCTTTGGTTGATCACCGTCGTGCCACCGACCTTGGCGGTGAACACGAGCGAAGTGAATCCGCTGTTGAAGCTCTGGCTGCCGAACAGCCCGACGATGAGATGCCCGGTCAGCCCGGCGGCATTCAGCGTCCAGTTGATCGTGCTGTCGTCGATCTGCGCGCCGCCGGTATTGCTGCGCGCATAGGCGCCCTCCACGCCCATGCCGAGCACGGTGGCGTCCGACGAGTCGAGCGCGTCCTTGATGTTGCTGTTACTATTGAATACCGAATTGACTTGGGAGGCGGTCGGCAGGCCGGTGACGAAGCTGTAGGCATTGTAGCTGCTGCTGGCGAACCCGAACGTGCTGCCGGTGATGTTCGCCTGGCTGTAGGTGGTCACCTGGCCGTCGCCGGTCGCGTTGGCGACCGCGGACAGCAGGCTGACCGCGCCCAGGCCTGCCGTATTGGCGGTGGACTGCCCGGACTCGCTGCTGCCGCTGGCCGTGGTGCTGGCCTGTGCCAGTTGGCCGCTGGCCGTGCTGGCGGTGGCGACCGCCGAACCGGTGCCTTGGGCGGCGCCACTGCCGCCACCATTGGCCGTGGCATCCGCAATCGCGGTGCCGCTGCTGGTGGTGCCGGTCGCGGTGGCGGTGGCGGTCGCATTGGCGTTGCCGCCGGCCGCTGTGCTGGAACCGCCATCGGCCCGGGCGGTGGCGTTGATCCTGTTGGCACCGGTCAGGGCAATGGTGGCCGTTCCGGTGCCGCCCGCCGCCACGGTCGTGCCGTTGCCGCCGCTGCCGCCAACACCCCGGACATTGCCGATGACGTCGCTGGCGGCGATCGCATTGGCGGTGTCGTCGAAGGTCAGGCTGGAGGAGCCGGCGCCGCCGATCCCTCCCGTCGCGCCGTAGCCGCCGACGCCGCCATAGGCCGACTGATAGAGCCGGATATAGCCGCCCTCGGTAGTGCCGCTGACCGCATCGGTCAGCGTGCTGCTCGCGCCTGCCCCGCCGACGGCGCCGCTGGCGCCCTGGCCCCCGCTGCCGCCGATCTGCTTGACAATGACGCGAGCCCAGAGGCCGGTCGCCGTCGCGGTATTGCCCCCGACGCTGCCGCCGGCACCCCCGCTATAGCCCGAGCCGAACCCTTGGCCGCCCGTGCCACCCGCCGCTTTGACATACGCATAGGCTCGGCCGCTGCTCGCTGCGCTCTCGGTCGCCACCGCCGTGGCGTCGGTCGCGGCACCGCCCGCGCCACCGCTGGCGCCCGATCCACCGCCGCGGCCGCCGGCACCGCCCTGCAGATAGACAAATCCGTCGGCATTGCCGCTGCCGGTGGTGGTGCCGGTCCCTGTCGCGCTGCCGGTCGCGCTGCCGCCGGCGCCACCGGCGGCGGTCCCCGCGCCCGTGCCGCCGTCGCCACCGGTTGCCCGCGCGACGCCCCGCGCGGTCACGCCGGTGATCGCCACCGTCGCGGTGCCGCTCGCGCCAGCCTGGGCAACCGCGCCGCCGCCGCCGTCGCCGCCGGTGGCGTAGGCGTTGCCGCGCACATAGTTCGCGTGGGTGGTGTTCGCCGTGATGTCGTTGAAGCTGAGGCTGGAGCTGGCCACGCCGCCGACGCCGCCGGTGCCGCCATGGCTGTAGCCGCCCGCACCGCCAGTCGCGGTCTGGTAGAGCCGCAGGGAGCCTCCGTTGGTGCTGCCGCCGACCACATTGGTCAGCGTGCTGGCGGCGCCCGCGCCGCCATCCGCATTGCTGTAGCCGCCGCCGCCCCTGCCGCCGGTTTCGTGCGCGTTGGCCCGCGCCGAGATGCCGCTGGCCGTCGCACTGATGTCGCTGCTGGAGACGGCCCCGCCGGCCCCGCCAGCTTGGCCGGTGCCATAGCCCCGCCCGCCGCCGCCGCCGGCCTGGCTGGCAACAGCATAAGCCCTGGCGCCGGTCGCCGCGGTCTGGGTCGCCGTGGCACTGACGGTGCCGCCCGCGCCGCCCGCGCCGCCGCTGCCACCCGACGAGCCGCCGGCGCCGCCGGCGCCGCCCTGCGCATAGGCGCGGCCATCCGCGCCGAAAGCACCGGTGGTGGTGGTAGTACCGGACGCCGATGCCGTCGCAGCGCCGCCGGCGGCACCGTTTGCAATGCTGTAGCCCCGCCCGCCGGCGCCGCCTGTGGCCGAGGCCCTGGCGAAGGCCTGGTTCGCCCCGCCGATCGTCGCCGATGCAGTGCCGAGCGCACCGGCTGCCGCGGTGGTGCCGTTGCCGCCGTCGCCGCCGGTCGCGGTCGTGTTGCCGCGCATGTAGCTGGCGTGCGTGGGGTTGGCGGTGCTGTCGTCGAAACTCAGGCTGGAGTCGGCTGCGCCGCCGACGCCGCCGGTACCGCTGGAACTGGCGCCGCCGTCACCGCCGGTGGCAAGCTGATACAGCCGTAGATAGCCGCCTGTCGTGCTGCCGTTCACCGCATTGGTGAGTGTGCTGGCCCCGCCGGCCCCGCCGGCCGCACCGTTGCGGCCGCCGCCGCCATTGCCCCCGGTCTGCCGGATATAGCTCCTGGCATTGAGGCCGCTGGCAGAGGCGGCGATGGCGCTGCTGGAGACGCTGCCGCCCGCCCCGCCGGCATAGAGGCTGCCGTAGCCGATGCCCCCCGTGCCGCCGGTCTGATAGGAGGCCGCGTAGGCACGCCCGCCGGTGGCTGCCGTCTCAGTCGCCGTTGCGGCGGCCCCGATCGGGGATCCGCCGGCCCCGCCGTTGCCACCGGAGGTGCCGGCTCGGCCGCCATCGCCGCCGGTCGCGTGCGCGCGCGCATCGGTGTTGGTGGATCCCGTGGAGGTGCTGACCGCCGTCCCGGTCGATGTCGCACCGCCGCCGACGCCGCCCGTGCCGCTCTGGTAGGCACTACCGCCGACGCCGCCGGTCGCGGTGCCAGAGGCAGACACCGTGTTCGCCCCGGTCAGGTCGATGCTGGCGGTGCCGGTCGCACCCTCCATCGCCACGGTACCACCGCCGCCATTGCCGCCGGACGCGGTGACGGTGCCGTTC
>DATNEJ010000468.1:0-2611 GCA_035606775.1 Acetobacteraceae bacterium
CATCGTGTTCCAGCAGCCCGTGCTGCTGGAATGGCGCACCGCGCTGCAGAACGTGCTGTTCCAGGTGGAGATCCGCGGCAGGCGGGCGGCGCCGTTCCGCGCGCGAGCGATGGAGCTGCTGGACCAGGTCGGACTGAAGCAGTTCGCCGACAGTTATCCGCATCAGCTTTCTGGCGGCATGCGCCAGCGCGTGGCGATCGCCCGCGGGCTGCTGCATGAGCCTGGCTTGCTGCTGATGGACGAGCCGTTCGGGGCGCTGGATGCGCTCAGCCGGGAGCAGATGCGCCTGGACCTGGAAGCGATCTGGATGCGCCGGCGCATGACGGTGATCTTCGTCACCCACAGCATCGATGAGGCGGTGCTGCTGGCGGACCGGGTGGTGGTGATGTCGCCGCGGCCGGGCCGGATCGAGCAGGTGCTTGAGGTGGATCTGCCGCGTCCGCGCGGGCTGCCCGCCCGCCGAGCGCCGGCGTTTTTGCGGATCGAGGAGCGGATTACGGACATCTTCCTCTCGCGCGGGGTGCTGTCGCGTCACGCGGAGGCGTAGGCGGCGGCGGGACATGATCGCCTGAGGGCAGAAGGCGTGAATCGCGTAATCAAATAAAGAGCGGGATATCCGGAGACGTGAACCACGCGATCAGACAAAACACGTGATCGTCTCGGGCGGAATCGTCGAAGATAAGAATCAGGCGATCAAACAAAACCAAAGCCCGTTCGGTGCTTGTATCCACACCGAACGGGCTCCAACCGCATCCGCGAGGCGAAACCTGGTCTGTCGGAACGCGGGAAACGAGAAGGCAGCGCCTCGTTTCCCGCACCGACCGTCCGTCAACCCGAGCCGCCGTCACCCCACGCGTTGTAGAACGGATCCGGTGGATCGACGCGGCTGGGCTTCGGCACAGCACGGGTCCGCGTGGACCCATTCTTCGTAGCACGCTGATCGCTGGTGGCGGCGAAACCGGCGCCGGCCATCGCCGGTTGGCCACCGTCATCGCGCACCATGGTGGCAGAGGCCGAGTCACCTGCCGCGGTCCCCGGCGCGGTGGCGAAAGCGGTTGCGGTGGACAAACCGACAAGGACTGTCACCGCGAGCAGAAGCTTTTTCATTGTGGGTGCTCCGTGTTCGGCAGGCGGAACAAAATCTTCGCCTGCCCGATTGCAATGTTTCTGTCGTCGATGCCTCATTTCAGTTGCGGCGGACGCACGAAGTTCGTTGGTTCGCGCACTCGGAGGGCCACGGGCCGACCGGACTCCAGTTGAGGTCGGTGCATCGTTTCACGGCCCACCGACAAAGTTTCTTATCGCCACAGGATTGGCACCACCGGTGCAAATCCGCGACGGGTTGCGTGCTAATTCGGGTAAAAAGCCGCTAATTTCCGCCGATACCGGCGTCGCTATTCCGTGATCCCGTCCCGGTGGCTGCCGGGCTTAAACTCTCAGGCTGCAAAGTTCGCCGTCGAACAACGTGCGCGCCAATCTGTTCCGGGCTGATCCACCGTCTCGACTGCCCTCACTGGGGGGAGCGTGGATATGCTGGCCGAAGCGATCACCTGGCGGTTTGACGATTTCCTGCTGGATGTGCGCACCCGCGCACTCTTCCGCCTCAATGGCGAGCATGCGCCGGCTTTGGTGCCGCTTGGCTCCCGCGCGTTCGACATACTTTCTGTCCTGATGGACCACCGCGGCGCGCTGGTCTCCAGGCAGGAGATCATGGACGCGGTGTGGCCAAACATCGCTGTCGAGGACAACAACCTGACGGTTCAGATCGCCGCGCTTCGGCATGCGCTGGATGCGGGTCGCACGAACGGGAGCTGTATCCAGACAATCCCCGGCCGTGGCTATCGCTTTCTGCCGGACGTGACGCCGTCGGACCAATGGCCGCCGGACAGGTCTTCGGACGATGCCGGCGTGAACAACACGACCACGGTCGGCGGCGCCAATGCGGAAACGACCGAGAGTGCTGGACCGGAGATGGCAAACACGCCGGCCGCACCGCGGCCGGCCATTGAAAGCGACAAGGAAGACCGTCGGCCGGCAACGACCGGCATCGCCGGAGTGCCGGCGCAATGGCGCCGTCGCCGCGGCAAAATCGCAGCTTCTGCCGTGTGCCTCATCCTTCTGGTCGCATCGCTTGCCTGGTTCGCGGTTGGAATGTCCTGGCTCCGCTCAGCGCCTGTCGTCGCGTTGGCGCCACCCGCGGTTCCGGATAAGCCCCACGCCGTGCCGGCGGTAGCGTTGGCCCGAACTGCTCCCCCGCCTGCGGATCACTGGCGCGTGCCAATCGCGGTGCTGTCGTTCACTCGGTCCGGCGACGGGGTGAACGAACAGACGGCCGATAGCGTCGCCGACAGTCTGGCCATCGACCTGTCGCAGTTCCCGGGTATCCGGGTCATCGCCCGCCAGGCTACCCTCACCCACAAGGATCGGCCGATTGACATCCAGCGCATCGGCCAGGACCTGGGCGTGCGCTATGCCGTGGACGGCAGCGTCCGGGCAAGCGAGGGGATACTGCACGTTAGTGCGCAACTCCTCTCAACCAAGACGGGCGAGGAGGTCTGGGCGGAACGGTTCGACATCGGCCGGCAAGGCGATAGCCGCTCCATGGAGGATG
>DATNEJ010000475.1:0-12079 GCA_035606775.1 Acetobacteraceae bacterium
GGCGATTCTGGTCGCGATGGTACTTGCCTATCGGGACATGCGGCTCGCGGCTCGGCTGATGCTGGTGCTGGAAGTGATCTCCGTGCTTGCGATCGTCGCGCTCGGCGTGATCGTGCTTGCGGCCGTGAAGGCAAAAGGCGCACTGAGCATGGCGCCGTTCGCACCGGACCCGGCATACGGCTGGTCGGGCATCGGATATGCGATGGTGTTCGCGATCCTTTCCTTCGCCGGTTTCGAGGCTGCAGCGACCTTGGGAGAGGAAACCGGCGATCCGCGGCGGGCGATCCCCGTCGCCGTCCTGGGCACGGTCATTCTGGCCGGTGTGTTCTACGTATTTGCCTCCTATGTGCAGGTCGTCGGCTACGGCATCGCGAACACGAAGGCACTGGCGAGCGACACTGCGCCGCTTAACACGCTCGCTCTCAAGTTCGGTTCGCGGAATTTCGCGACATTGCTCGATCTCGCCGCAGCGATCTCGGCCTTTTCCTGTGTCCTGGGAAGCCTGAGTGCCGCGGCGCGCATGCTTTTCGCGCTGGGACGATCGGGACTCGCGCCCGCCGTCGGCATTGCACACGCCCGGCACGGGACGCCGGGTGCGGCCGTGCTCCTGATCGGCGCGATCGGCATCCTGGGCCTGCTGGTCTGGGCGCCCTTCGTCGGTGCGGCCAATTATTATGGCGCCATGGGAACGATCGGCACGCTCGCGCTGATCCTTGTGTATATGGGCGTGACGGCGGCGGAAGCAGCGGATGCCTTGCGGACCCGGAAGGCGATGTGGGCCGTGTTCGGCGTGATGGGAACCGCAATTCTGCTTTGGCCGCTGTATAACGCGGTCTACCCGGTACCAGCCTTTCCGGGGAATCTCTGGCCTTATGTCGTGGTCATCTACCTGATCGCCGGCGCTGCGTTGCTTGTGGTGCGCCCGGGGATGGCGTTGTCCGGGCCGGAGACGGTCGAATAGAGCGTGATCGCCGGAGGTGTGAACCACGCTTCAAACAACACATCAGTACATGATTGCCTGGCGAAGCCATCATCCGCTGGAAGAACCAAACGCGTATCAGCAGGAGCGGACATCCATGCAGACCGAACCGTTGGTTTTTGCCGGTGTGTGCGATTGGGCCGGACTCGTGCGGGGCAAGGCATTTCCCGAAGCGGACAGTGCCGTGCGGCTGAAAAAGGGTGTGGGCCTGACGCACTCCAACATCATGATGTCCTGCTTCGGGCCGATCTACACAACGCCGTTCGGCACCGGCGGCGACCTGATCATCCGGCCGGATCCGGAACTGCGGATCGAGGTCCCGTTCGACGACGGCACAGCCGAACGCTTCTATCTGGGCAACATCGCGAACACCGACGGCAGCGCCTGGGAACTCTGCCCGCGCACCTTCCTTGAACGGGCGCTCGACGCGCTGGCGAAGCTCGGGCTTCGGGTGGTCGTCAGCTTCGAACAGGAATTCGTCCTGACGGGGGTGGAGGACAGGCCAGGTGCGACCTACGCGCTGGACGCCTTCCGCCGCCAGGGAAACTTCGGTGAGGCGCTGATGGCGGCGCTGCGGACCGCAGGATTCCGGCCGGACAGTTTCCTGCCGGAATACGGGCCGCGGCAGTACGAGGCGACAGTGGCGCCCGAGGACGGGCTGCGCGGGGCGGACGCCGCCGTAGTGCTGCGGGAGATGGCGCGTGCAATCGCATGGCGGACAGGGCAGCGGGCGATCTTCGCGCCCATGGTGACGCCGGACGGTATCGGCAACGGCACGCACATCCATCTGAGCCTTTGGGAAGGGGACAAACCGGTCACGCACGATGCCGCCGGCGCCTGTGGGCTTTCGAAAGCGGCTGCGGGCTTCTTTGCGGGTGTGCTTGCTCATCTGCCGGCGCTCTGCGCGTTCACCGCACCGTCGGTTGCCTCCTACTACCGGCTGACGCCGAACCGCTGGGCGCCGGTGCATGCCAATCTCGGCGTGCAGGATCGGGGGGTGGCGCTGCGCGTGGCACCGGTGTTTTCGACCTCGCCGGAGCCGCCCGCCCGCCAGTTCAACGTGGAGTTCCGCGTGGCCGATGCGACCAACTGCCCGTATCTCGCGCTGGGCGCGATTGTCCGCGCCGGGGTGGATGGGCTGACCCGGGGCCTCTCGCTCCCCGCGCCGGGGGCCGAGGCGCCCCTGCTGCCGCGGACGCTGGAAGAGGCGCTCGACGCGCTGGAAGCGGATGCCGCCGTGGCTGCGTGGTGGAGTGCCGACGCGGTGAGCGCGTATCTCGCGTTTAAGCGCGCCGAGATCAAAGCACTGGACGGAGCGACGCCCGAGACGGTCTGCACGCGCTACGCCGCGGTGTACTGACGATGGCCGGAGTGCCGGAAGCAGACGTGTCGGTGCGTCCACGCACGCTCCGGGCAGGGGTGGAAAACGTCGCACCATTGCTTCGGTTGGGTGCGACAAGGCAGGGGGATGCATGAAGGATTTCGGGCTTTCGCGCGACGTGCCTGTGACGAAGGGGGCGACGGCCCTGCTGTTCGTCGATGTGCAGAACTATTCAGCGGAAGACGGCGGCGAGTACGCGCATCTTGCGCCGGATGAACGGACGGCACGGTACTGCTACTTCTTCCGCGAAATGCGGGAGCGCGCGGTGCCGAATATGCAAAGGCTCCAGCGCGCCTGCCGCAAGGCGGGCGTGGAGGTTCTGTACACGGTGATTGAGAGTCTGACCCTCGACGGGCGGGACATGGGGCTCGATTACAAGATTTCAAAGCTGTTCTGCCCGAAGGGTTCGCGTGATGCACAGGTGATCGATGCGATCGCCCCGCAGGGGGATGAGATCGTGTTCCCCAAGACCTCTTCCTCCGTGTTCATCTCGACCAACATCCATTATGTCCTGGGCAATCTCGGGGTGAGGCACATGATCGTGAGCGGCGTGCTGACCGATCAGTGCGTGGACTCGACGGTGCGGGATGCGTGCGATTACGGCTATCTGGTGACGCTGGTGACGGATGCCTGCGCGACACAGAGCGCGGAGCGGCACGCAAGCGCCATTGCCAACAACCGCGGCTATTGCCGGCAGGTAACGACCGCACAGATGATTGAGGAACTGGCATCCCTCGGGTGATCTGTTTGTCGAGAACAGGAGATTCGCGCTATCGGCACCAGCACCCGGTCGCCCCTCACGTAAACAACGCATCCACTTGGTCCTGCATCAGGTCCGGCGCAGGCGCGGACGGTTCCGGAGCGGCGGTGAAACTCGTACCGACCGCCGGCATCAACTCCGTCAGCATCGTCTCCACCTGCTGCAAATGGGAGATCGCGCGCCGGATGCGCTGCCCGGTGACGTCCTGAAAGGTGCATGCCTCGAAGATGGCATTCACCCGCACCGCCATCGCTTCCAGGGAAGCCGGATCGCGCCGCCCCTCCCGCAGCCACGCGCCGATCGCCTCGGCCGCTTCCATGATGTGGTTGGCGGCGCTCTCGGTTGCCTGCACCACCAACTCCAGCTCGACTCCGCTGTTGCGCGTGGCGGCAGCCGGCACCGCCACCAGGGTGGCGATCTGCTCGTGGATGCGCGCGATCTGGCCGGACAGGTTGGCCTCACTATAGTCGACGAGTTGCACGGCGCCATGCACCTCCACGCTGAGCTCCGTGATGCGCCGATCGACGAAGCGGCGAAGCTCTTCCAGCATCGGAGCCATCTCCGCTCGAATAGCATCCCGCCACGGCCCGCCCGGGCCGCCGGTCGGATCGGTCATCCTGGCCACCCCGTCTCGCTGCCGGACCGGATCAGACCCTATCCAGGTTAAGGCCCGGTAAAGCCCGTGGCGCACCGGGCTACGGCAGGTGGCTGGCCGGACCCTGGCGCCGGGTTGTAGGATGCGCCGATCGAACCTCGGGGAGCCTGCGGACATGAGCGAGGAAACCGCAACATTGGGTGGCGGCTGCTTCTGGTGCCTGGAAGCGGTGTTCAAAGACCTGCGCGGCGTCAACCGGGTGATATCCGGCTATGCCGGCGGCCATGTCGCGAACCCCAGCTACAAGGCGGTCTGCGCCGGCAACACCGGCCACGCCGAGGTCGTGCAGGTGGCGTTCGATCCAGACGCGCTGTCCTACGCCGATCTCCTGCGCGTCTTTTTCACCATCCACGATCCCACGACGCTCAACCGCCAGGGCAACGATGTCGGGCACCAGTACCGCTCCATCATCCTGTACCACTCGGACGCCCAACGGGACACCGCGCAGGCGGTGATGCGCGAAATCACCGAGGCGAAGCTGTGGGGCGGCAGGCTGGTGACGGAACTGGAACCCTTCACGGTGTTCTATGAAGCGGAGCCGGAGCATCACGACTACTTCGCTCGCAACCCGTACACCGGCTACTGCCAGGTGGTGGTCGCGCCGAAGGTGGTGAAATTCCGCAAGCAGTTCGCCGACCGGCTGAAGCGCGCGGCGGCCGAATAGGACCAGCCGGCGGACGCGCTGACGCTCCTAACGCCGCCATTCAGACCGCACGCAGGGCTGACAGACGCCGGCGCAGCAAACTAGAGCGTGATCGTCGCAGGCGGAATCGCCGGAGACGTGAATCACGCGATCAAACAAAGACATAGAGCCTGTTCGGCGCTTCCATCTGCACCGAACAGGCTCTAAAGACTCACGCCGGTCAGCAGCGGCTCAGGAGGCGTCCATGGACCTGAACTTCACCGACGAGGAACGCGCCTTCCGCGATGAGGCGCGGCATTTCTTCCGCACCGCGATACCGGAAGCGATCCGAGCCAAGGTGGCCGAAGGGGAAGGGCTGACACGGGACGACATGATCACCTCCCAGCGCATCCTGAACGCCCGCGGCTGGGCGACGGTGAACTGGCCGGTGGCCCATGGCGGCAAGGACTGGTCGCCGATCCAGGTGTATCTCTACCAGGACGAGATGCAGCAGGCTGACGTGCCGACGCCGATCCCGTTCAACGTCAGCATGGTCGGCCCGGTCATCGCGCAGTTCGGCAACGACGCGCAGAAGCAGCGCTTCCTGCCGCCGACCGCCAACGCCGACATCTTCTGGTGCCAGGGATTTTCCGAACCCGGGTCCGGTTCCGATCTTGCGTCGCTGCGCACCAAGGCTGAGCGGAAGGGCGACAAATACATCGTCAACGGTCAGAAGATCTGGACCACCCTCGCCCAGTATGCCGACTGGATCTTCTGTCTGGTGCGGACGGATTCCTCGGTCAAGCAGCAGGAAGGCATCTCCTTCCTGCTGATCGACATGAAGACACCCGGCATCACGGTGCGCCCGATCGTCACCATCGACGGTGGCCGCGAGGTGAATGAGGTGTTCTTCGACAATGTGGAAGTCCCGGCGGAAAACCTCGTGGGCCAGGAGAACAAGGGCTGGGACTACGCGAAATTCCTCCTCGGCAACGAGCGCACCGGCATCGCCCGCGTCGGCGCCTCCAAGGCGAAAGTGGCGCGGATCAAGGAACTCGCGTCGCTGGAATTCGTTGGCGAGCAGAAGCTGATCGACAATCCGCGCTTCCGCGAAAAGCTCGCCGCGGTGGAGGTGGAGCTGAAGGCGCTGGAGATGACGCAACTTCGCGTTGTCGCAGACGAGCGGAAGCTGGAGAAGGGGCGGCAGAACCCGGCATCCTCGATCCTGAAGCTGAAGGGCTCCGTCATCCAGCAGCAGCTCACCGAACTGCTGATGGATGTCGTTGGGCCGTACGTCATGCCGTATCAGCGCGAGTTCGACGGCAGGAATGAGCCCGTGGTCGGGCCCGACTACGCGACCGAGGCGGCGCCGATGTATTTCAACTACCGCAAGGTGTCGATCTACGGTGGCTCCAACGAGATCCAGCGCAACATCATCGCCAAGGCGATTCTGGGTTTGTGACGGGCCAGGGACGCGCCGGCGTCCCGTGATGAGCAGCGGACTCCGCCGGATGGCAACCCGAACCGCGGCGACAGGTAGAACGGCAGGCAAGCGAGGCAGCCCATGGACTTCGACCTTACCGAGGAACAACGCCTGCTGAAGGATAGCGTCGACCGGTTGGTCCGCGATCAGTACGCTTTCGAACAACGCAAGAAATACCTGGCTGAACCGGCCGGCTGGAGCCTTCCCGTCTGGAACCAGTACGCCGAACTCGGCCTGCTGGCCCTGCCGTTCCCCGAGACGCTGGGTGGTTTCGGCGGCGGCGCGGTGGAGACCGCGCTGGTGATGGAGGCGTTCGGCCGCGGCCTCGTACTGGAACCCTACTTCGCCACCGTGATCCTCGGCGGCGGCCTTCTCCGGCGTATCGCGAGCCCTGCCCTGCTGGGCACGCTCGCACCGAAAATTGCTGCCGGCAAGCTGAAGCTGGCCTTCGCCCATGTGGAACGCCAGTCGCGCTACAACCTGTCGGACGTGACCACGACGGCGCGGAAAGACGGCACCGCGTGGATACTCGACGGCGCCAAGAGCGTCGTGCTGCACGGCGACTGCGCCGACAGGATGCTGATCACCGCGCGCACCGCCGGCAGTAGGCGGGATCGCGACGGCGTCGGCCTGTTCCTGGTCGATGCCGCGACACCCGGATTGTCCCGCCGCGGCTATCCGACGCAGGACGGGCTGCGCGCGGCCGAGGTCACGCTTTCAGGCGTGCGCGTCGGCGCGGATGGCGTGCTGGGCGAAAGCGTGCTGCCGGCGATCGAGCACGTGGTGGACGAGGCGATCGCTGCGCTTTGCGCCGAGGCCGTGGGCGCGATGCAGGTAATGCACGAGACGACGCTCGAGTACCTCAAGACACGCAAGCAGTTCGGCCGGCCTATCGGCTCATTCCAGGTGCTGCAGCACCGCTCCGTCGACATGCTGGTGGCGCTGGAACAGGCGCGCAGCATGGCAATGTTCGCTGCGGTGATGGCACAGGAGGAGAATGCCGCCGAACGCCGGCGCGCGATCTCCGCCGCCAAGGTACAGATCGGCCGGTCAGGCCGGCATATCGGCCAGGAGGCGATCCAACTCCACGGCGGCATCGGCATGACGATGGAATACAGCGTGGGACACGCTTTCAAGCGCGTGACGATGATCGAGCAGTTGTTTGGCGATGCCGACCACCATCTGACGGAGCTTGCGCGGCTTGGCGGGTTGTTCAGCAAGGCGGCGTAGACCGTCAGCGTCACTGGGCTGCGTGGTCGGGCGCCGTATCGGCCGTTCGCAGTGTTGTATCGTGGGTCGATGACCGTGCTGCCAGCCGCCCCGATTGATGGGCAGCGTGCTAAAGAGATTCCCGCAGGGTCGATGTGGGCAATCGCCCGCGCCGGACTGCCAACGGAATCCGGGTCGATGGTGTCAGCCGATTACCTCGTCCCCGGCAACGCCGGTTCCTTCATCCGCCGGATCGTGCCGGTCGTACTGTGGCCTTCCTGCAACGTGACCAGCACCACCCGTCCGCCCCATCCCTGCACGAGGTCGGCGCCCACCACCTGGTCGATCCGGTAATCGGAGCCTTTGATCAGCACATCCGGACGCAGCGCACGGATCAGCTCCACCGGCGTATCCTCATCGAACAGCGTCACCAGATCGACCGGCGCGATCGACGCCATCACCGTCGCGCGGGCCGTCTCTGTCTGCAGCGGGCGGGACGGCCCCTTCAGCCGTTTCACCGAAGCATCGGTGTTCAGTGCGACAACCAGCCGGTCGCAAGCGGCGCGCGCCTCGTTCAGCAGCCGGATATGGCCGGGGTGGATCAGGTCGAAGCAGCCATTGGCAAACCCGACCCGCAGGCCCTGGGCATGCCAGGCCGCGACGCGGGCGATGGCATCGTCCCGGTCGGCCACCTTGCGGTCGGTGGCGACCAGGTCCGCGAGATGCAGGGCGTCCAGCAGTTCCTGCCGGCTGACCGTGGCCGTGCCCTGCTTGCCCACCGAGATCCCGGCAGTGGCGTTGGCCAGCATCGCCGCCTGTGGCAGCTCCGCCCCAGCGCCCATCGCGACCGCGAGGGCCGCGACCAGTGTGTCGCCGGCGCCGGAGACATCCGCCACGTCGCGCGCGCGGGTCGGCAGGTGCAGCGCCGAACTGCTCCGCCTCACGAGGGTCAGGCCCTTGGCCGAACGGGTGACCAGCACGGCCTCACCGCCGGTGGCTTCAAGGGCCACGCGCCCGGCGCGATCGGCTTCGGCGTCGTGTTCGGCATCGATCCGCGTAGCCGAACGGACCTCCAGTTCGTTGGGGGTCAGCACCGTTGCGCCGCGGTAGGCGGCAAAGTCCGGCCGTTTGGGATCGGCGATGACCCTGCATCCCGCCTCCGCCGCCAGTGCCAGGGCCGCGTCCAGCACGCCGTCGCACAACACGCCCTTTGCGTAGTCGGACAGCACGACAATATGGGCCCGTCCAATGGCTTCCCGGATCAGCGAGAGCAGGGCTTTTGCCGTCTCCTGGTCCAGGGGCGCCGTGGTTTCCTCGTCGAGCCGCAGCAACTGATGCGCGCCGGTCATGAAGCGGGTCTTGGCCGTGGTCGGCCGTCCGGGAACGGTGACCAGCGCCGCCTCGATCCCGGCGGTGCCGGCCAGCAGCGCGCGGACTTCCGCACCGGCCTGATCGTTGCCGACCACACCGGCCAGGATGGCGTGCGCACCCAGGCTCGCGATGTTCAGCGCCACATTCGCCGCGCCGCCCAGGGTGGCTCGGTGGCCGGAGGGACGCAGCACCGGGATCGGTGCTTCGGGCGAAAGGCGCTGCACGCTGCCGGCCACGTAGCGGTCCAGGATCACATCCCCCACCACCAGCACGCGGGCCCGATCGAAATGCCGGACGATGGCCGCGAGTTCAGTGTCGGTGGCGACCTGCGGTGAGGCGGAAAGCGGGGAAGAGGTCATCGGTCAGTCCCATGTCCGGGGGCCGCACCTGCCGGCGGGGCGGCGCCATGACTGGTGGCGGGATAGCAGGACGGCCGGGTGTCTGCACACGGAATAATACAACCGTGGCGGTGTGTGCTCGTCGCTGGCACCGGCGGGAGGGGCTTCGTGCAGATAACTGCCTTGCCTCAGGCGAAGCGGCACGGCCCGATTGTTCCGTCTCCCTTTTGCCCGCGACCCGACCACTCGGCGCGCACTGTTCCATTGCGGAGAGGTTCCTGGGTAGGATGGTGCGCCCTGGCGCGCCGCCGGCTTGCAGGAGACCTCGTGAGACACGTTTCGCCGTTCGACCCCCCGGTGCGCCTTGCAAGGCGCGCTTCCGCGCTATGGCCTGCACCGGCCAATTCTTCTCGTCTCCGACACCATGGCACCGCGCCCCACCGCTGCCCGGCCCGCCAGACTTCACCAGTGATACCTCCGGCCGAGGCAGCGGCATGACCGGCGACGAGTCCCTGCTGGAGCTCGCCGCCAGCCTGGCGCTGGAAGCCGGGATGGCAATCCTCGCCGTCCGCGCCGCCGGCTTCGACGTGCTTCACAAGGAAGACCGGTCCGTCGTCACCGAAGCCGATCACCGCGCGGAAGCCATCATTGCCGCCGGCCTGCGCGCCGCCACACCGGATATCCCGGTGATCGCGGAGGAAGAGGTCGCCGCAGGCTGCATCACCGCGGCCGCACCTCGGTTCTGGCTGGTGGACCCGCTGGACGGCACCAGGGAATTCACCGCCGGCAACAACGATTTCGCCGTCAATATCGGCCTCGTGCGCGACGGACGTCCCGTGCTCGGGGTGGTCGGCATCCCCGCATCGGGGGAGCTGTTCGGCGGTATCGTCGGCCATGGCGCCTGGAAGCGGCACGGCGGCACCGAGACGCCGATCGCCGCCCGCACGCCGCCGCCGGAGGGGCTGACGG
Source organism: Acetobacteraceae bacterium (assembly GCA_035606775.1). Taxonomy (GTDB): domain Bacteria; phylum Pseudomonadota; class Alphaproteobacteria; order Acetobacterales; family Acetobacteraceae; genus Rhodopila. The sequence goes on from DATNEJ010000475.1 coordinate 9,768, forward strand.
TGCTCGCCAGCCGCTTTCACGGCGACACCGCTCGGCTCGACGCCTTTCTCGCCGGCCGGAAAGTCGCCCGGACCACGAACTTCGGCTCCTCGGTCAAGTTCTGCCGTCTGGCCGAAGGCGCCGCCGATCTCTACCCTCGCTTCGGCCGGACCATGGAGTGGGACACCTGCGCGCCGCAGGCGGTGCTGGAGGCAGCCGGCGGGTCCGTCCGCACCCTGGCCGGTAAACCTTTGGGCTACGGCAAGTCGGGTTGGGAAAATCCGCACTTTGTCGCTGCGGGCGCAGGAGAGCACGATCTGCCGCCAGGAGGTTAAATCGCGATCGTCGCAGGCGGGATCGCCGGAGACCTGAATCACGCGGTCAAACAAGGACCAGAGCCTGTTCGGTGCATCTATCCGCACCGAACAGGCTCTGGCTCCACGACGTTGACTCATCCGGTGCCATCCTATCATCTGCCGATCCGAAACCCGGTCGGGAGGGCCGGCGCCGGCGATGAAACGCCGCCGGCGCAGTGTGAACTGCCTCTGTGCCACTGGCTGGATGGACACGCTCGCCCATGCTCCTTGTTGTCGATGCGGGTAATACGAACGTCGTCTTTGCGATCCACGATAAGGATGGCTGGCGCGGCAGTTGGCGCATCCGCACCGATGCGCAGCGGACCTCCGACGAATACGCGGTCTGGCTGCTCACGCTCATCGGCCACGTGGGCCTGAAGCGAGAGGATATCGACGCAGCGGTGATCGGCACGGTCGTCCCGGCGGCGCTCTATCATCTGCGGCGCCTGTGCCGGGAATGGTTCAATGTTGAACCGCTGATCGCCAACGCCACGCTGGATTGGGGGTTCGAAATCCGCATCGACAACCCCAATGAGGTCGGCGCGGACCGGCTGCTGAACGCCCTGTCGGGGCACCAGCACTTCGGTGGCCCGCTGATCGTCGTGGATTTCGGCACGGCCACCACGTTCGACGTGGTGGACCAGACCGGCGCCTATCTGGGCGGCGTGATCTGCCCCGGCATCAACCTGTCGATCGAGGCCCTGCACCAGGCCGCCGCCCGCCTGCCGCGGATCGGCATCGGCCGGCCGCAATCGGTCATCGGCCGCTCGACCGTTCCGGCCATGCAGTCAGGCATCTACTGGGGCTATGTCGGTCTGATCGAGGGCCTGGTCGGCCGCATCAAGGCCGAATATGGCGGGCCGATGAAGGTGGTGGCGACGGGCGGGCTGGCGCCCCTGTTCGCCGAGGGGACGTTGCTGATCGAACACATCGAGCCGGATCTGACCCTGGATGGACTGCGGCTGTTGGCGGATCGCAATCCAGCGCCCACATTGACCCGTGAAAGAACGCGTTTGATTGAGCACGATTGAACACGCCCGAAACGACTGAACGGAACGGAATCGACACCTAGAACATGGATTTGGTGAACGGAGATCTGGCCTTCCTGCCGTTGGGCGGGACGGGCGAGATTGGCATGAATCTCAATCTCTACCGCTGCGCCGGAAAGTGGCTCGCGGTGGATTGCGGCATCGGCTTCGGCGGCGCCGAACATCCCGAGATCGACGTGATGATGGCGGACCCTGGCTTCATCGCCGGCCGCCAAGACAGGCTGTGCGGGCTGGTCATCACCCACGCCCACGAAGACCATATCGGCGCCGTTGCCTGGCTGTGGCCGCAGCTTCGCTGCCCGGTTTACGCAACGCCGTTCGCCGCCGCCGTCCTGCGCCGCAAGCTGGGCGAGGTCGGCCTGGTCAACCAGGTCAAGGTGAACGTCATCCCGCCGGGCGGCCGCTTCGAACTGCCGCCCTTCTCACTTCGCTTCATTCGCATGGCCCACTCGATCCCCGAGGCGCAGGCCCTGGCGATCGAAACCTCGGCCGGCACCGTACTGCACACCGGAGACTGGAAACTCGATCCCCACCCGCTGATCGGACCTCCGACCGATGAGGCCGCGCTGGCGGAACTGGGCGAAAAGGGCGTGCTCGCCCTGGTCTGCGATTCGACCAACGCGATGGTCGAAGGCCACTCGGGCAGCGAGCGGGAGGTCCGGCAAAGCCTCTCCGCGCTGATCCGGGGCCTGCGCGGGCGAGTCGCTGTCACCTGCTTCGCGAGCAATGTTGCGCGCATGGAATCCGTCGCTCTCGCCGCGCGTGACGCCGGCCGCAGCACCGCGCTCGTCGGGCGCTCGCTGCGCAACATGGACGCCGCCGCGCGTGAATGCGGCTACCTGACCCGCCTGCCGCCGTTCCTGGGGGAGGACGATGTCGCCGATATACCGGACGACAACCTGTTGATTCTGGTCACCGGCAGCCAGGG
>DATNEJ010000490.1:0-4204 GCA_035606775.1 Acetobacteraceae bacterium
GCTGCTTCAGCCCACCCGTCGCTCCAACCGCCAAGCTCTGAGCTGCCCGCCCGCACAAACACACAAACCGTCAGATCACCGCCGGCAGCGACGTCGTACGCACCCCACTGTCCCACCGCAACGATCCCGCCGACGCGCAGATCGGGCAGGCCGGGTGCCAGTCGGCCGACGGCGCGTGGCAGACCTGGCATTGCCAGCCCGGATCGGGATCGGCGCTGGCCGCGTGCCGCAATGCGTCGCGCTGCGCCATGCGGCCGGCTTCCGTATCGCCACGCTCCTCTTCCTCGGTCTCGGCCAGCAGCAGCCACACACGGCGCTGATTTGCGCCCGCGGCCACGGCGGCCTCGGCTTGGCGCCGCGCCTCCCCGGTCAGCCCGGCCGCCAGGGCTGAGCGGGCGAGGAGTATCCGGCTTTCGACATGCTCCGGATTCTGCGCTGTCAGGCGCTTGGCCGCCTGGGCGCGGGCCAGCGCATCGGTAACCGGTGCCAGTGCGAACGCCGCGACATCCGGGTGCGGCGCCAATTGCCAGGTCTTGGCGAGCACCGCCTGTGCCCGGCTCTCCCGCCCCTCGGCGCGCAGGCGCTTCGCGTAGGCCAGCGCAGCGGGGGCAAAGGCCGGGTCCTGCTTCCAGGCCTGGCGCGCCAGCCGCAGCGCACGGGAAGGGTCAGGCTCAGCATCGGCCGCCGCGGCCGCCAGCGCGGCTTTGGGTGCGTCGGGTTCGGCGAGCTCCATTGCCTCGGCCCAGTGCCCGGCGCGGATCGCGAGCTGCGCCCGCTCGTGCCTAAGCCACGCGGCGCCAGGATGCGCAGCCTCTGCCCGCCGCGCCAGGGAGGCAGCCTCCGTCCAGTCCTCGCGGGCCATTGCCTGGCGCAGCAGGCCGCGAAATCCCAGGAACGCCGCCTCGGGCTGCGCCGTCAGCGCACGGAATGCGGTTGCTGCCTCGTCCTCACGCCCCGCGATGCGACCGGCTTCCGCGGCAAGCAGCAGCGTCTGCGGCGTATCGCCCAGCAGCCGGCGCGCGCGACTGGCCTCGCGGCGGGCGTCAGCCCTTTCCCCGGCGGCGAGCGCGACCAGGGCTTTCGTAACGGCGGCGTCGCCGGATTTGCGGCGCCGTGCCGTCTGCCAGATCGAAGCGATTCGCGGCAGCCCCAGCAGCAACGCCAGCAGGCGGACGGCCAGGTAGACGAGCAGGAACAGCAGCAGCAGGGCCAGCACGGCAATCGGCGTTGAGGTATCGACCGAGATAGTGCCGATCTGCGCGGCGACGTGACCGGGCAGGCCGGCAAGCTGCCATGCCGCAGCCACCACGATCACGCCCGCCAGCAGAACGAAAAAGATGCGGTGCATCAGACGCGTTCGGCCATGGTGGCCAGCGCGGCCCGAGCCGCCAGCAGCGCTTTCGCGTTCGCGAGCCAACCCGCCACTGCTTCGGCGGCCGTGCCTTGCAGCGACCCGACTGCGGCGACCGCGCCGGCCAGATCGCCGGCATCCAGCGCCGTCTGCGCGCGGGCCAGGATCCCCGCCTCAGGATTGCCGACCAGCACGTGATCCCCCTGGCGGACGGTCACCAGTTCCTGCGCCTGCCCCCAGATCCGCGTCAGGAAAGGCTTGTTAACGGTGTCCGGCCTGCTTGCCTCACGGGCGGCCTTGGCGGCATCCGGAAAAGCGAGCCGCAGCCCCGCCTCGGTCGGCGGAGCGGCATTGGCGTACCGGGCCAAGGCCGGCGGGGCGCCCGGGATGTCGCCCAATTTCTGCCCTCCGTCCAATGCCGCCTGGGCGGCCTGGAGTCTGGCCAACGCGTCGGCCCGCCGCGTCAAAGCCGCCAGCCCGGCGGCAGCTTTTTCCATCGCTGCCAGACGGACTTCGTCCGCGTCCAGACGGCGATTGAGTTCCGTCATGCCCGCCTGCGCGCGGGCATCCGCCGCATCGGTGCGCCCGGCCAGGGCGTCGACCCGTCCGGCTAGCTGCTGGTCGCCCGCCGGCTTCTGCTCAAGCGCCGTAAGACGTGCCGGAATGTCGCTGGGCAAGCGCTTTTCCAGCGCGGCAACCCGGGCGGTAAGCGGGCCAAGATCGACGCCTTCCGTCGGCGCGGGGCGCTGTTCGAGGCTGCCTACGCGCGTCCCCAGCGCATGCACCTGTTGATCGAGCGCCTGGAGCTGTGCCGGTGGCTGCGCTGGCGCCGGAGTTTCCGGCGGAAACCGCCACATATAGCCGATGGCCACGGCCAGAATGATGAAGCCGATGGCATAGAACCACGGGATGACATCCCGCTTCGCGCGCCGGGGCTCGTCATACGGCGAAACCCGATCCGCCGTCGCTGCCGACTCCTCGGCTGGCGGCGCCGGTTCCGCTGCGGCGTCGGGCGACTCGGGAGTCCTGTGGGCGGGGGTCTCGCTCATCGCAGCAGCGCCAGCATCGCATCCTGGTTCGGCTTTGCGGCGACGCGGATGCGGCGCCAGGGCAGTGCCGTTAATGCCATGCTCGCTGCCTGCCCGATAGCCACGGCTTCGCTAGCAGCCGTGGCCTGCGCCAACCCCGCGCGGCGCGTCAGGCGGACGAATTGTTCGGCGGTCTCGGCCGAGAAGAACAGCGCCGCCCGCACCGTGCCGGCGCGCAGCGCGGTTTCTGCTGGTTCCGGTAGCCGTGACAGCGCGGCCGCGCGGTAGACAACACGGCGCACGACAGAAAAGCCGCGCTGCCGCAACGTCACAGCCAGTGCCTGGCCCTGCCGAACGCCGGTTGTCAGCAGGAGGGTTCCGTCCTTGGGGGCCAATGTCGCGTTGGCCAGCGCGGCGAGGGCAACGGCATCGCCGTCGGCGCTGAAGACCTGGCGGAAACCGGCCACCCTGGCGCGCGCCGCGGTTGCGTTGCCGACTGTCAGCAGCCGGCAGCCACGATAGGAAGCGGGCAGCAGGTCGACGGCGTTGCCGCTGGTCGCGAGCACGGCGGCGACCCGTTCGGCGGCGGGCAGCGATGCCGGGACCGGCTCGATGCGCAGAACCGGCGCCATGATCGGATGCAGGCCAAGGGCCGTCAGGCGGGCGGCGGTGCGGCTGGCGCCCGGTTCCGGCCGCGTCACCAGGATCGAGTCACCCAAAGAGATCGCGCGGGCTGTCCGCCCGCAAACTGGCACCCAGTTCGGCGCCGATGGCAGCGGCATCCAACGCCGATCCGTGCAAGGTCCGCTTCAGCAGAAAGGACCCGTCGGCGCGGGCAACCAACCCGGTCAGGTGCAGCGCGCCCGTCGGCAGCAGCCGCGCGTGCCCGCCGATCGGCGTGCGGCACGACCCGTCCAGTCGCATCAGCATCGCCCGTTCGGCGGTGGAGACCGCCTTCGCCTCCGGGTCCTCGATCGCCGCCAGCAGCTCCCGCAGATCGTGATCGTCCTCACGGACGGTGATCCCGATGATCCCCTGCCCCGCCGCCGGCACCATCGCATCGGGATCCAGCACGACGGAGGCGTGCGCCTCCAGGCCAAGGCGGCGCAGCCCGGCCAGCGCCAGCAGCGACGCGGTGCAGGCGCCGGCCTCCAGCTTGGCCAGCCGGGTCTGCACATTGCCGCGCAGCGGCGCAATCGTGAGGTCGGGACGTGTGTGGAGAAGCTGCGCCTGGCGACGAACAGACGACGTGCCGATGACCGACGCGGCAGGCAGGCAGGCGAACGGGTGAGCCGGATCGGGCCGGCCGCAGCCGGGGCCCAGGATCAGCGCGTCGCGGGCATCCTCCCGTTTCAGCGTGCAGGCCAGCACGATTCCGGGCGGCAGCTCGGTTTCAAGGTCCTTGAGGCTGTGCACCGCGAAATCCACCCGCCCGTCGGCCAGCGCCTCGTGAATTTCCTTGGCGAACAGGCCCTTGCCGCCAATCTCCGCCAGGCGTCGATCCTGCACCGCGTCACCGGTGGTGCGGATGGCATGCTCCTCGAACACCGGCTGCCCCTCCACTGGGTCGGCGCCCAGCACCGGACAGAAGGTTCGCAGCAGCGAGAGGAAGGTGCGGGTCTGCACGAGGGCAAGCGGCGAGCCACGGGTGCCGACCCGCAGCGGGAGCGAACGGGCGTGCGGACGAAGCGACATGTGACGCGGCGTGGCGGCGTTCATCCGGGCGTCCTATTACTGCCGCCGGTCGAGGGAAAGATGGGAAATCGAAGAATGGCGCGAGCCGTGGCGCCGGTGCTGGGGATCGAGACCTCCTGCGACGAAACCG
>DATNEJ010000514.1:0-2577 GCA_035606775.1 Acetobacteraceae bacterium
GTTCAGCACGCTTTCCACCTTGCTGATCTATATCTCGACCAACACGGTTGGTCCGTTCCGCACCGCGCTGGTGATGAACCTGGAGCCGCTGGTCACCACGCTGGCCAGCATCGTGCTGCTGGGCGAGGTGCTGAGCCCGGCACAGGCGCTCGGCGCCGGGATCATGATGGCGTCGCTGTGTGCGTTCCAGCTTCGGCGGTGATGTTGCGTGGCTGCCGAGGGCTTTTGTCTCACCTGGTCTTGATCCGGGGAGCGAGTTGATCGAACGCGATCGCCTATCCGACTGGCGCTATCGCGAAGGGGCATCGCCCGTCGGGTGCCCGGCTGGCGGATCGTGGTTGAGACATCCGTCGATGCTTCCATGGCCTCTGCTGTTCGCAGCATTGCAAAGAAAGAATTAAAGCGCAGATATAGGAAGATTCACGCGGATGCACGCAGATTGCAGCGAGTGGAGTGATCTGTCCGGTCGTGTAACCAGCCGCGTGTTCGCCGAAAGCACTGGATCAGGGATGGAATTCTCCGAGACATTCTGAGCCAATGCGTCGGCGAATAGAGCGTGTACCGTGGGTTCACGCGGAGAGTCATTATACCAGCGGCCCGGACTCTTGACTCATCGGTCGATTGTCGGGCCGCTGGTATGACATTGATTTCGCGCGCAGCCGCCACACCAACCCTGCGCGCATACCAGTCAGCCCTGCGGGCTGCTGGTATTACCTGCTGAAGTCTACACAGCCTGATGTACAGGCAAATTCTCCGGAGCTGATGACCGAGGGCCGATTTCCGGTTACGTGGAATGTCTGACGCAAAGTAGAATGTGACGTGCGGCCTGCAAACCGTGCCGTACCATTCGCGTGTTTTGCGTGCATCCTTCCTCATCTGCGCGTAACCCTTCCCTTTCTGACTGCATCAACGGACTCTGACCGCGGATCGGGACCACGTGCGCGGACGAGTGCGCTGCGTAGAGCCAACCCGAACCATCACGGATGAAATCGAATCCACGCGACAGAGGCGTTCGCGCGCGAACCATCCGCACGAACGCCCGCCGCAGGACCTACCGCAGCTCGAAGCCCAGGTTCCGCAACGCCTCACGCATCCTGTCGCGCCCATGCAGCGCCGCCGTATCCTTCAAGCGGTTGGTTGCCTGCGCGGTCCAGTCCTGCTCCGTCATTCCCTGCTCACGCATGAACTGCCGCGCGGTGGCGTTGTACTCCTCGATCGCATCGCGCTTCAGCGCCGGGTCGTACTGCTCCCGGTGCAGCACCACGCGCGGCGGCAGGCGAGGCTTGATACCGGTTGCCTTCGCCGGATCGGGATGACCGATCGCCATGCCAAACACCGCGAATACATGCGGCGGCAAAGCGAGCTCCGCCGCCACCTGCTCCGGCAGGTTGCGCATGGCGCCGATGAAAACCCCGCCAAGGCCGAGCGACTCGGCGGCGATCAAGGCGCTTTGCGCGGCAAGGGCGGCGTCGACCACACCCAGGATGAAGGCCTCCGTATAATGCGCGCCTTCCACGTGCATCTGCCGATCCGCGGCGATCCCGTGCAGCCGTGCGAGATCCGCGAGCCACACCAGCAGCAACGGGGCATCGCGGATGAACTGCTGATTACCGGCAAGTGTCGCCAGCCGTGACTTGCGTTCGGGCTCCTGCACCGCCACGACGCTCCACACTTGCAGGTTGGAAGAGGACGACGCCGACTGCGCTGCCGCCACCAGCAGGTCCAGCGTGCCGTCCGCCAGCGGCTCGGGCAGGAAACCGCGTACGGAGCGATGATTGAGCAGGGTCGCCAGCACAGCGTTCCACTGCGCCGGCGCGGCCTGTGCGCCATCGCGATTTCGTTGGTTCAGCAGCGCGTGCGCAACAGCACGGGCGGCCTCATCGATGGTTGAGATCGACACAAAAGTCTCCAGATATAAGCGGGAAAAACCAGACTGGCCCCGATCATTGCCTGAATGACCGGGGCTGGCAACCTGACCGGATATCCGGCCGCCGCAGACGGAGGCCGCATGCCCGGAGAACGGCGTGCAGGGCGGCGGCCGTGTTCATCAAGGCCGGTCGGACGCCGGTTCTGCGCGCGGCGGTGGAGGTAGAGGATGACAATCTACACCGGGCCGGTATTCGAAATGGCCCGCCGGCAATTCATGGGTATCGCCGATTATCTCGAAATGCCGGAAGACGAGCGAGATCGGCTGCTGTTTCCGAAGCGGGCGGTCATCGTGTCCTGCCCCATCCACCGTGACGACGGCTCCACCGCCGTCTTTCAGGGCTACCGCGTCCAGCATCACCTGACGCTGGGCCCCACCAAGGGCGGCACGCGCTTCGCCCTCAGTGTCGGCATCGGCGAGGTCGCCGCCCTGGCGATCTGGATGAGCTGGAAATGCGCGCTCACCGGCCTGCCCTATGGCGGCGCCAAGGGCGGCGTCACCGTCGATCCGCATGCGCTGTCACTGCACGAGCTCGAAGGGCTGTCCCGCCGCTACATGCAGGAGATGATCCCCTTCGTCGGACCGCACACCGACGTCATGGCACCCGACATGGGCACCAATGAGCAGGTAATGGCCTGGTTCATGGATAC
>DATNEJ010000006.1:0-6495 GCA_035606775.1 Acetobacteraceae bacterium
CGGTCGAAATACGCGACCTTGGGACCGGCGGTGCCGTCGGCCTTGCCGTCGGCGCGCGGTTGATAGGCCGTGTTCCGCTCATAGACCACGCGTGCGCCGGCGATGCGTTCGGCAGCGTTGTAGCGATAGGGCCCGCTGCCGATCATCTCGGTGACCTGCTTGTACGGATCGGTGCTGGCCAGGCGTTCGGGCATGATTGGACACATGCTGGGCGGCGTCTTCGCAAGCGCGTCGGGCAGCAGAGGGAACGGATGCTTCAGGCGAAAGACGATCGTGCGGTCATCGGCGGCTGACAGCTCATCCGTGGCGGCCATTAGCGCCTGTCCGAACCCGTCGCGCGCGCCCCAACGCTTGATCGAGGCAACCGCATCGCGGGCCAGCACCTTGCTGCCGTCGTGGAACAGCAATCCGTCGCGCAAGGTGATACGCCAGGTCTTGCCCTGATCTTCGGTCGCGGCACCTTCGGCCATTTGCGGATGTGCCTTGAACTGGTTGTCCAGGCCGTACAGCGTATCGAACACCAGGAAGCCATGGTCGCGGGTCTGGTAGGAGGTCGTCCAGACGGGGTCCAGGATCGACAGGTCCGCCTGCGGCACGAACGTCAGGGTGGAAGCGGCCGCGGCGCGTGTGACGGCCGGCATCGCGAGGCTGGATGCGGCGGCGGCTGATGCCTGCAAGAAACGGCGACGGGTCGGCATTGTTCTCCCCCCTGTCAATCGTTCGCACCATTGGCGGCGCAGTTCGGGACGCCGGCCGGGTAGCGGCTGCCGGTTTCGCGTACTTTGTGCAGTCTGCACAGATGGCGCGCCTCGCCGCCGGACACGCAAGCGCGCCGGCAGCGAAGTGCGCTGCTATCAGGCGTGCGGCGGCGTGTAGCCGGTCTTCGTATCGTGCGCCCGCTTCAAGGCGGCTTCGGCTTCCTTCGCGGTCAGCAGCGGCGTTGTCTCGAATCGGGAAAATGCCCCCGTGGCCGCCGCTGTCATCGAGCAGGCAGCCGCCGAGGTACTGTCGGGAAATTCGCAGATAATCACACCGTCATAGTCGCCAAAGGCAAAGTAGTAGCCGTGCAGCTTGCCGCCGAAGCCTTCGACGAGAGTCTTCGCCGGTCCGGTGCGGTCCTGCGGCTTGTTCACCAGGACCTTCGCGGCCGCATCCTTGAATTGCCAGCGCAGCATGAAATGAGACATGGCGTCCTCCCTTGTGTCGAGTGAACGGCTTGTCGTCGTGGGCGAGCGCACGGATGGCCGGAGCAAGCGTGACTCCGGATGCCGATCCAACCTGTGAGACCCCGCGTGCGCGGAACGCTCGTCCGCCGTCACTTTACCTGTTCCCGGCGAACCTGACAGCATGGCCGTGCAGGGCGGCCGAGGGCCGTCCAGGCTGCTACCGGAAGGGGGCTGACAATGAAGCTTGGTGTGGCACTGCCGGTGATCGATGCCGATGTCGGCGGGAACCCGGCGGCACTCGTTGAATTCGCGCAGGCTGCCGAGGAGGTCGGCTACCAGGATCTTTCCGCCCCCGATCACGTGCTGGGCGTCAATGTCGCGAGCCGGCCTGACTGGGGCGACCGCAACACCTCGGCCGATCTGTTCCACGACCCGTTCGTGCTGTTCGCGTTTCTTACCGGCTGCACGAAGAAGGTGGAATTCTCGACGCAGGTGCTGATCCTGGCGCAGCGCCAGGCCGTGCTGGTGGCCAAGCAGGCTGCCTCTCTTGACGTGCTCTGCGGCGGCCGGTTCCGGCTGGGCGTCGGCGTCGGGTGGAACCCGGTCGAATTCACCGGCCTCAATGAAGATTTCCATAATCGCGGGCGGCGTTCGGAAGAACAGGTGGAGGTCATGCAGGCGCTTTGGGCGCAGCCGCACGTTACCTTCAAGGGCCGGTATCACACGATCGACGATGCGGGGATCAATCCACTGCCGCCCGGACGCAGGATCCCGATCTGGTTCGGCGGCCACGCCGACGCGACGCTGCATCGCGTGGTCAAATGGGGCGATGGCTGGATGCCGCTCAATTATGCGCCCGGCGCGGAAGCGGCGACGGCAATCGCCACGCTGCGGCGCTACGCCGAGGCGGCGAGCCGCGACCCTGCCAGCATCGGGATAGACACGCGCGTCACCGCCGGCATCGGCGCCGAAGCGGAATGGCGCGACACCGTGCGCTTCTGGAAATCGTGCGGCGTTTCGCACTTGACGCTTGGCACCTATTCGGGACGCGGCCACCTTCGCCGTATCGCCGGACGGGAACTGTCCGACCATCTTGCGGCGATCAGGCGCTATTGGGACGCTGTCGCGGACTTGCTTTAGAGCCTGTTCGGTGCAGATAGAAGCACCGCACAGGCTCTGGCATTTTGTCTGGTCGCGTGATTCACGTCTCCGGCGGTTCCGCCTCCGACGATCACGCTCTAGGCTGGCCGTCCGGCCAGACAAGCCACAACGGCAACGGAGGAAACAGAATGCCGCAGTTCGGAGAGTCCAAGGGCGAGTATCGCGGCGGCGTCTATCGCCAGGATGCCGCGCTGGGCGCGTGGCTGGCGAAGCGCCCCACCGAAGCGGCGCTGGAGCCGGATCTGCCGATCATCGATCCGCATCATCACTTCTGGGACATGCCGCACCGCGGCCACTACCTGCTCCCCGAACTGCTGGCCGATATCGGCGGGGGGCACAACATCGTGTCGACGGTGTTCCTGGAATGCCGAGCGATGTACCGCAAGGAAGGTCCGCGCGCGATGGCGGCGCTGGGCGAGGTCGAATTCGTTACCGGCATTGCGGCGATGAGCGCGTCGGGTGGCTACGGTCCCTGCCGTGTTGCCGAAGGCATCGTCGCCGGCGGCGATCTGAGTGTCGGCGCGTCCGTGCGGGCACTGCTGGAAGCCGAGATCGCCGCTGCCGGAGGACGCATGCGCGGGCTCCGCCACGGCGTGGCATGGGACGGCCACGAGTCGGTCGGCCGTTTCGCATCGCGGGTCGTGCCGCCGCACCTCGTTCTCGACCCGAAATTCCGCGAAGGCCTCGCGCAACTGGCCCCACTCGGCCTCAGTTTCGAATCATGGCAGTATCATCCGCAACTGCCGGATGCGATCGACCTGGCGCGCGCTTTCCCGGACACCACCATCATTCTCAACCACGTCGGCGGCATCCTCGGCGTCGGTCCCTATAATGGGCATCGGCAGGAGGTCCTGGCCGGCTGGCGCAAGGACATCAACGAACTCGCGAAATGCCCGAACGTCTATTGCAAGCTGGGCGGCCTCGGCATGACGTCGGTCGGGTTCGACTTTCATGAGCGCGATCTGCCGCCGTCGTCCGAAGACCTTGCCGCGGCATGGCGGATGTATATCGAACCCTGCATCGAAGCCTTCGGCGTGAACCGCTGCATGTTCGAAAGCAACTTCCCGCCGGACAAGCAATCCTGCGGCTACACCGAGCTGTGGAACGCTTTCAAGCGCATCACCGCCAATGCGTCGGCGGCCGAGAAGACCGCGCTGTACAGCGGCACCGCGGCGAAGGTCTACCGGCTGATTGCACCCTGATCCGCCGCTGCCCGATCGGGCAACAGCTCACCGCCCCGCACACCGAACGAGTGAACAGACTGTCTGAAAGGTTCCACGCACATGGACATCTCCGGCAAGACCGCCATCGTCACCGGTGCTGCATCGGGCATCGGCCTCGCCATAGCCACGTCGCTTGCGGAAGCGGGCGCCAACGTGGTGCTGGCGGACATTCAGAAGGCGGCGGTCGAGCAGGCGGCCCATGGCCTGTCCGGCACCAACAAGCGCGTCATGCCGGTGCGGATCGATGTGACGCAGGAGCAGTCGGTTGTCGATGCGCTGGCGGAGGCGGAACGCAATTTCGGCAAGCTGCATATCGCCTGCAACAATGCCGGCGTGCCGATGCACGGTACCCGGCTGATCGACGTGCCGCCCGCGGACTGGGAATTCGTGATCGGCGTAAACATCTGGGGGATCATCCACGGCATCCGCCACTTCGTGCCCGCCATCCTCAAGCACGGTGAGGAGGGGCACGTCGTCAACACCGCTTCGGTTGCCGGCTTCCAGAATCGGCGCGGTACCAACCAGGGCCCCTATTCCATGAGCAAATACGCGGCCCTTTCGCTGTCTGAGGCACTGGAGCACGAGCTGGAAGGCACCAATGTCGGTGTCTCCGTCCTGTGTCCCGGACCCATCAACACGAACATCGCACACGGCGCCCGCAATCGGCCGGACCACATGGGCGGGCCGCAGGTCCGCGCCAATGACGAGGCAACGCTGGCGGAACGCCTCGCCAACACCGGCTTGGACCCGCAAAAAGTCGGGGAGCGCGTGGTGGACGCGATCCGTACGCAGACGTTCTACGCCTTCGTCAGCGCCGTGCCCGCCGATGTCATCAAGGCGCGCCATCGGCGCATCGAGGAAGCGCTGAACAGCAAGTGGGTCACGCATTACTGAGGCGCGGACGGGTGGGTGATCGACGCGCTACGTCCCGCGCCGGCGCCCGCCTTCCTCGATCTCGGCCGCCGCGATTGCCCGCGTAAGCGCGCCGCTCAACGCCTTGGCCGACTCCAGCGTCAGCTCCACCGCCACGCGTGCGCCCGGGCCCAGCGCGGTGTTCAGGAAATCGATGTTGATGGCATCTTCCAGCAGGGCGTGGTGCGGGTGGTCGTAAGAGACGACCGCCTGGGTCAGATCAAACCACCCGTCACTGCCCTTGCCCGCACCATCCGCGCCGACGATCTCAACGATCGAGGTGCACATGCAGGCTGCTATGCGGCCAGGTGCTTCTGCAGGAACGCGAACACCTTCTTCCAGCCGTCCAGCGCCTGCTCCACGCGGTACATCGGCCGGTCGTAATAGAAGAAGCCGTGGCCGGCGCCATCGTAGCGATGGAACTCGTACTGCTTCCCGCACTTCTTCAGTTCGGCCTCGTGCTGATCGACCTGCTCCGGCGTGGGGGCGCGATCTTCGTTGCCGAACAGGCCAAGTAGCGGGCAGGACAGATCTTTGGTGAAGTCGATCGGTGCGACGGGCTGCTTCGGGGTCAGCTCTTCCTTGCTCATCACCACGCGGCCGCCCCACAGCTCGACCGCGGCATCGATGCTCTTGGTCTTGCACGCATAGAGAAAGGTCTGCCGCCCGCCCGAACAGGTGCCGAGCACACCGACCTTGCCATTGAGCCAGGGCTGCGCGCGGAGCCATTGCACGGCGCCTTCGGTGTCGCCGATGACCTGATCGTCGGGGACGCCGCCTTCGGCACGGACCTTGGCTGCGACATCGTCGGCCTTGCCCTCGCCGGCGCGGTGGTAGAGGTTGTGGCTGATCGCCGCGTAGCCGTGATGCGCGAACCTGCGGGTCGCTTCCCGGTACCATTCATCCCAGCCGGGCATGTGGTGGATCAGCACAACGCCGGGGAACGGGCCGGGCCCCAGCGGTCGCGCGGCATAGGCCGAGATCGGCTCGTTCTTGTGGCCGACGATAGAGATGGTTTCCGCGATCATGCCTTCGTAGGCCATTATCTTCTCCCTTGCCGATTGAACCCCCAGACGCAAGCCGCGGGTCACGCCGAACGGCGCCCGCGCCATGCCTTGTCTCGATGGAACACCCTTCCGGAGTCAGTGACAATGGGCTGGGGCTGGCGCGGCGCCGGTGGCCGCACTATCGGCGTCCGGCAGGGCCATGGCCGGGCCCGTCGATACTCATCGCGAGCACGCGGCTGATCGCCGTCAGGTCGCGGCCGGACTCGCCGGCCCATTGATTGAAGGCGGTTTGAATCGAGACCAGGTCGCGCTTGCCACCCGGCGCTCGCTCGATCACGCCTTCGCGGATCAGCGCTGCCACCACATCGGGCGTGGCGATGAAGGCGGGCTTGCCGATCGCGCGAAGAAAGCGCCCCGCGGCGTCACCGCCGAGGTGGCTTGCCCGCTTCTTCAGGACATCCAGCAGGCCGACATAGTCGCTGTCCGGCCAGTCCGCGAAGAAGCGGGCGGCGCTTCCGTGCTGGTTTTTGAGATCAAGCAAAAACCGTGCATTGACCTGCACCGCCTTGATCTTTGCCCCGTTGCGCACGATGCCACGATCCCGCATCAGCGCATCGAATTGCGCCTCTGTCATGAAGGCGCAGGCATTCGGGTCGAAGCCGTGAAAACCTTGCTCGAATGCGGGCCATTTGTCGTCGATCACCTTGGACGAGAAGCCGGCATAGAAAACGCGCCGTGTCATCTCGGCCAGGATACGCGCGTCGGGAATCGCCGCAATTTCGGGTGGTGCGCGGGAAGGTGTCTGAGCAAGACTCTGTTCCAGTGCGGCAACGCCACCCTTGCGCTTCGCCGCGACGGCAAGGATTTCCGCGAAACCTCTCATTGCCTTGTCGTCCTGTTGTCGGCGCGGTCGTGCGGGCCAAAGGGTCCAGTCGGCAACAAAGTCCAGGCGAGACTATATTACCGTTGCACAAGAACCAAGGCGCGCCCGCCCCCAACCAGTGTGGATGGAAGGCTGCTGTGCTG
>DATNEJ010000012.1:0-3907 GCA_035606775.1 Acetobacteraceae bacterium
CGGCAGATCTGCCCCAGCTCGCATAGGGAGTTGAACCTCTCGGCGGCGAAAAGCCGCCTCCCTGACTTGTTGTGGCTCCTTCGCAGAGGCGTCGGTTTCAACGGTCCGAAAGACAATGAATCGGCTGAAAGCCGAGCTGCCAGGGATCGCCTTATCGTCCAGTCTAATTCACTGCTAGGAGCCTGTCCTGGTAATGCCTGGGTTGGGTCTCGACGCGGCTCGGTGTGGGATGATTCTATTGCTGAATGAGCAAGGTGTTTCGTCCCTGGAAGACCGACGAGGTCTGGCTGCTTCCCCCCTCGGTGGCTGATTTCGTCCCTGCCGGTCATCCGGCCCATCTGGTTCGTGATCTGGTCAGCGAGGCGCTTGATCTGTCAGCGATCATGGGCACCTACACCGAGGTGAAGGGCTATCCACCCTATCATCCGGCGATGATGGTGGCGTTGTTGCTCTACGCTTATCGCAGCGGCATCTATTCGTCACGGCGGATCGCGCGGGCGGTGAGGAACGGCTGGACTTCCAGGCGGTCACTGCGCTGAACCAGCCCGATTTCCGCACCATCAGCGAGTTCCGGAGGCGTCACCTCGACGCGTTGGGCGGGCTGTTCGTGCAGGTGCTGGCGGTGTGCCGCAAGGCTGGCCTCGCCGGGCTCGGCCATGTCGCGGTGGATGGCACCAAAATCAAAGCCAACGCGTCGAAGCATAAGGCGATGAGCTATGCCCGCATGGTGAAGGCCGAAGCCGAACTTGCCCGTGAAGTGGCCGCGTGGCTGGCCCGCGCGCAAGCCGAGGACGCGGCCGAAGACGCCACACACGGCAGCACGCGCCGCGGCGACGAACCGCCGGATTGGATGCGCGACAAGCAGGCTCGGCTTGCGCGCATCCGCGCCGCCAAGGCGGAGCTTGAAGCCGAAGCCCGGCAAGCAGAAGCCACCAGGCCGGCGCCGTGCAACCCTGACGGCAGCCCCAGACCACGGCCGGGCAGAAAGCCAGAGCACCAACCAGGCCAGCCAAAACCCAAGTCGCAGCGGAACTTCACCGATCCGGAGAGCCGGATCATGAAGGCTCCGGACGGCTTCATTCAGGCCTATAACGGGCAGGTTGCGGTTGATGCCGACGCGCAGATCATCGTGGCGCATCGCCTCACCAACAACGGTTCCGATCAGGACGCGCTGCTGGCGTTGCTCGACGCGGTGGCAGAGAATACCGGCCAAATGCCGGACGAGGTTTCCGCCGATAACGGCTTTTGTTCAGAGGTCAATCTCGAAGGCCTCATCGCCCGCACGGTGCGCGGTTACGTGGCGGCGGGGCGCGCAAGTCGACCCGGTGGCGGCAAGAAAGGCGGCAAGCTGGTTCAGGCCATGCGTGCCAGGATCAGGCAAGGCGGACATCGCAGTCGATATCGAATGCGAAAATACACCGTCGAACCTGTCTTCGGACACATCAAACAGGCTCGCAGCTTCCGCCAATTCCTCCTCCGCGGCATTGATAAGGTCAGAGCCGAATGGGCCATTATCTGCACCGCCCACAACCTCGCGAAACTCACCGCATGAGGAGACATCCGCCCAAGGCACGGCATACGTCGAAACAATCAGCAGCACGTAATACCACACAGCACAGCGTTACCGGGACAGGCTCCTAGCCCTACACGGCGCAGAGCGACATCAGTCCACGCACGTCCGGCAAGCTGTCCAGCTTCGTGATTTCGGCGGTCAGGCGGTTCGTCCGATCGGTGCCCAGGATGGGTTCCACCAGGGCGGCGAACTTCTCCTCCAGCCGCCGTCCCTGTGCGGCGGTGTCGGTCGCCGGTTTTCCGGAATCGTGCCGGGCGGAGAGGCTGGAGCCATTGCTGAGCCGCAGCTCCACCTCGGCGAACGTGTTTGGGACGTCCTTGCGGAAATCGAACTCCACCTTGTCGCGCATCCGCACCAGCACCGGGTCGGCCGCGGTTGCCTCGGAATAGGTGGAGAGGCGGCCGGTATCGACGCCGGCGAGTCCCATGGCGGTTGCCAGCCGCAGCGAGAATTTCGCCTCCAGTCCTGTACGCGGAGCGGGGATGTTGCAGACCCGGTCGCAGGCTTCCTCAAGCCGGATACGGATCCCCTCGATCTGGTCCGGTGTTATCCCGTGTTCCTCGCGCAGCTTGCGCGCGGCCTCGATCGGCGCGTGCACCATGTAGCAGGCAGCATGGTACTTGAAGAGGTTGTTGCGGATGTACCAGCCGTTCGGCGGGGTCTCCATCGCGCGCTCCGGATTGAAGTCGGGGCTGTGCGTGCGGGCGAAACCCTGGGCGCATTCCAGCACGTCCGTCCGGCTGGAGAAGCCGCGTGCCGCGAGTTTTGCCGCGAGCAGGCCGTGATAGCTCGCCTTGCCAGCGTGCAGCGGCTTGCACATCGTCCCGAACATCGACTTGAGGCCGGCGGCCTGGGTGCCGGCGATGCCCAGGGCAGTGGCGAATTGCTCCGCGTCCAGGCCGAGCAGATGGGCGCAGGCGGCGGCGGCGCCGAAACTGCCGACGGTGGCGGTGGCGTGAAAGCCGAGCACGTCGTAGTGGCCGGGCGCGATGACGCGGCCGACGCGGCATTGCAGTTCGTAGCCGGCGACGAACGCGGTCAGCACGTCGGCACCACTGGCGCCCCGTTCCTCGGCCAACGCCAGAAGCGCCGGCAGGATGGCGACCGAGGGGTGGCCCGGCATGGCCAGGTTCACGTCGTCGAAGTCGAGCGCATGCGACGCGGCGCCGTTCACCAGCGCGGCCGAGGCCGCCGGCAGGCGCGCGCTGGCGCCAATGACCGTTGCGGCCTCTCGTCCGCCTTGTTCCTGCATCTCCGCGAGCAGGATCGTGGTGAGGTCCTCGGCCGCGCCGGCCAGAGTGCAGGCGACGTAGTCGAGCACGCATTGGCGTGCCCAGGCACGAATGTCCTCGGGGATGTCGTGCAAGCTCAGGGCACGGGCCTGTTCCGCCAGGCTGCGGGTCAGACCCTTGGCGTGGATGTCGGTGATCGCGTTCATCGGCCTTTCTCCCTTATCGTCCCTGATACACCGGCTTCCGCTTTTCGTTGAAGGCGCGGATGCCTTCGCGGCGGTCCTCCGTCGGCACCATCCGGTTATACGCCTCGATCTCGAACATCATGCCACTCGGCAGGTCCATGTTCAGGCCCATGTTGACGGACTGCTTGATCTGCCGCGTGGAGATCGGCGCATTACCGGCGATGACGGCGGCGGTTTCCAGCGCGTCGGGCAGCAGGCGTTCGGCGGTGCAGATGCGGTTGACCATGCCCCATTCCATTGCCTGCTGCGCGGTGAACGGGCGGCCGGTTAGCAGGATCTCCTTGGCGCGGCGCGGACCGACCGCGCGCGGCAGGTTCTGGGTGCCGCCGGCGCCGGGCATGATGCCCAATGTCACCTCGGTCAGCGCGAAACGCGCGTGTTCGGCAGCGTAGATGAAGTCGCAGCAGAGCGAGATCTCCATGCCGCCGGCATAGGCGGCGCCGTTCACCGCGGCGATGATCGGGACGGGACAGGCGATCATCGCGCGCACGGCGCGTTCGAAGATCAGGTGCTGGTCCTGCCACTGTTCGTCGGTCATGCCGTTGCGCTGCTTGAGGTCGCCGCCGGCGCAGAAGGCGCGCGGGCCGGCGCCGGTCAACACGATGCAGCGCTGCCGGTTCGGTGCGGCGCAGAACCCGTCGAACACGTCCAGCAGGTCGGTGCCCATCTGCGTGTTCATCGCGTTGGCGACGTCCGGACGGTTCAGGGTGACGAGAACCGTCTGTTCCTGCGGCTGTTCGACTTTCAGCGTTTCGTACGTCTTCATTCCACTGCCTGCATGATGAGTCGGATGAATGTGTCGATCGCTGCCGGGTCCGTCCAGCGTAGCACCGCGACGAGGTCTTGCGATGGGCAGA
>DATNEJ010000079.1:0-8804 GCA_035606775.1 Acetobacteraceae bacterium
TCGCACGGGTGGTGCAGGAGCTCGGTGCGGTTTGGATCAGCAACGAAGCGCCAGGCGTGTTTCCCGCGATCGCCGCGAAGGCAGGGAGGCCGGCGCGTCGCGGATTTCTGTTGGCGGTGGATGGCGAACCGGTCGCCTGGAGCGATCCGCACGGCGCCTGGATCGACGGGATCGGCTGACGGGCGGTCCATGCCGCCTACACCGCAAGGTTGTCCAGAAGCCGCACCGAGCCGAGCCGGGCGGCAGCGATCAGCCGGCAACCTGCCTGTCGGGCCTCCAGCGGGGCCAGGCTTGCCCCGTCCACCAACGCGAAATAATCGACCGCGAAGCCGGCCCGCGTCAGGCTGTCGTGCGCCGCGGTGAGCGCTCTGGCGGCCGGCGCGCCTTGCGCCAGTGTCGCCGCGGTCCGTTGCAACACGATGTGCAGAAGCGGTGCCACCGCTCTTTCCTGCGCCGTAAGGAACCGGTTGCGCGACGACAGGGCCAGCCCGTCGGCCTCACGTACGGTGCCGACGCCGACGATCCGCAGCGGCATCAGCAGGTCGGCGACCATGCGGGTCACCACCTGCAACTGCTGCCAGTCCTTTTCGCCGAAATAGGCGCGATCCGGCCGAACCTGGCCGAACAGCTTGGCACAGACCGTGGCAACGCCGCGGAAGTGGCCGGGGCGCGCCGCGCCCTCCCATCGTTCGGCAGGGCCGGTCAGGTTGATCGTGGTCGCCTCGCCGGGTGGATACATCGTTGCAACATCCGGCAGCCACACCAGGGCACATCCGGCCTGCTCCAGCACGCGCAGGTCGCCGGCCTCATCGCGCGGGTAGCGGGACAGATCCTCGTGCGCGCCGAACTGCAATGGATTGACGAACACCGATGCCACCGTTGCCCCGCCGGACTCCACCGCCGCCCGTACCAGCGCCCGGTGTCCTTCGTGCAAGGCGCCCATCGTCGGCACCAGGCATAGTGCATCGTGAGCAGCGCGCAGCGTCGCGCACCCTGCCGTCAGTTCTGCAAGCGTTCTGGCAATGATCATGCAGCCGACCTTGGTTCAGCCGAACGCCGCAGGCAACATACGCCGAAAGCCGGGCTGGGTCGCAAAACCGGTGAAAGCGGAGGATCGTGGACATGAAACTGCAAGGACAGACGGCGCTGATCACCGGCGGGTCCCGCGGGATCGGGCGGGCAACTGCTCTGGCATTTGCGGCGGAGGGCGCGGACATCGCGTTCTGCCACCTTGATGACGGTGCGAAGGCGGATGAGACCGCGGCGGAAATCCGTGCGCTGGGCCGCCGCGTCATGCATCGCTCGGTCGATGTGGCCGACATAGCGGCGGGCCGGGAATTCGCGCGGGATGTGGCCGCCGGCTTCGCGCCGGTCGATATCCTGTTCAACAACGCCGGCATGAACATCCGCAAACCGTTCGAGGAATATACCGAGCAGGAGTTTGACCGCATCCTGAGTGTGCACCTGAAGGGAATGTTCTTCATGGCACAGGCGGTCTATCCGGCAATGGTGGCGCGCGGGCGAGGCTGCATCATCAACGTGGCGTCTCAGCGTGGCCTCAAAGGTGCGGTCAACTCGGCGCCGTATTCAGCGGCCAAGGCGGCGATCATGGGCTTCACGCGGGCCCTGGCATGGGAGGCGACACCCAAGGGCGTGCGCGTGAACGCCATCGCTCCCGGCCCGATCGATACCGATCTGACCCGTCAGATGACCGATGAGGCGCGCAAGGCGTTCATGGACGAGCTTCCGGTCGGCCGGTTCGGCAGGCCTGAAGAGATCGCCGCGACAGCGCTGCTACTGGCGGGTCCGGAGGGCGGCTTCTATGTCGGCGCCTGCCTGTCACCGAATGGCGGCGATGTGATGTACTGATTCCTGCCGGCGGCAGCGTTGACTCTTCCGATGCTGCCGCCGGGTCCCGGCCGGTCAGTCTGCGGCACGCTCGGTGCAGCACGAGTCCGTGGCGTCCGTGGCAACATACCGCCCAGTCGGCGCGACGAATCCGCCCTGTCCGTATTTGTCGTGGTGGCGTACCCAGTCGCCCAGATTGCCGTTGCCGGTCTCGTCACGCCCCTTCGGCACGATGTCCAGGTAGTGATAGGTCCCTAGGAATCCTTCATTGCCGCGCGCAAAGGACGAATAGGTGTGGAATATGTCGCCGGCTGCGTCCTTGTAGAACACGCTGACGCCTGACATCTCGTCGCTCAGGAATTCGCGCTGTTCGTAGTTGTAGTACATCGTTCCCGCCGCGGCATCGGCCTCCGTGAACGAGACGTTGAAATCGTAGTTGAAGTCGCTGCCGAATGACGACACCCATTTGAACTGCCAGCCCATGCGCCGCCTGAACGCCTCGATTTCCGCCAGCGGCGCGCGGGAGACGCATAGCAATGTCACGTCGCGCTGACCAAGATGCATCAGCGCACCCGCCATATGATCGGCATGGAACGAGCAGCCGACGCAGCCTTCCTTCCAGTCCGGGCCGAACATGAAGTGCTTGACGATCAACTGGCTGCGCCCGCCGAACAGGTCGGCCAAGGTCTCCTTGCCGTCCGGGCCGTCGAACACATAGGGTTTTCCGATCCGGACCCAGGGCAGGTTGCGCCGGTCCGCACTCAGGCGGTCGCGCAGCCTGGTCAGCTCCTTCTCGCGGACCAGAATCTGCTTGCGCGCGGCCAGCCACTCATTCCGCGACACCACGGTATTGTTCTGCATGAGCCGATCTCCTTGATTGAACACAACTGATACCAACCGGCAGAAGGGCTGACTCTTCCAGACCTTCCGCTGGTTGGTATCGCGCGCCGGGTTGGTGGGCGGCGGCGCGCCAGGCCAAATCATACCAACGGTCATTCTTCATGACCGTTGGTATGATTCAGGCGCTCGCCAGATAGGCGGCGAAGCGTTCCATGCAACTCGTCCAGCCCGCCTGGTGTGCATCGCGCGACGTCGTCGACTCGAAGACGGCCTGGTGCAGGGTCAGTTCCGTCTTCGTCCCGCGTTCCACGAAGGTGAGGGTGATGAGCGTCTCGTGCTTGGGATTGCCGTCGTCATCCTCCCACGCGAAGGTGAAAACCAGCCGTTCCGGTTCCACAACCTCCCGGTAAATTCCGCGCTTGGTATGGATGGCTCCCTCGGGCGACCGTGTCTGCAGGCGGAACGTGCCGCCGGGCCTTGCGTCGAGCTTGCAGGAGAGTGTCGTGAAGCCTTGCGGGCCCCACCAGCGCGCCGCCCGATCGGGCTCGGTCCACGCTTTGAACACCAGCCGGCGCGGCGCATCGAAGACGCGTGTCAGGACGAGTGTCCGATCGGCCACGCCCGCCATGGTGTCAGCTTTTCCGGGCACTTCGCTTTCCTTCCGTCTGCAATTCCTTGAGGTAGCCGTCCAGCCGGTCGAAGCTCTGCTCCCAGAAGCGGCGATAATGTTCCAGCCAGTCGGCGGCATCCTTGAGCGGGTCCGCCGTCAGCCGGCACGGCCGCCACTGCGCGTCGCGGCTGCGTGCGATCAGGCCAGCCCGCTCCAGCACCTTCAGGTGCTTTGAGATGGCCGGCAGGCTCATTGAAAACGGTTCGGCAAGCGCCGTCACCGATGTCTCGCCGGCGACCAACCGCGCGAGGATCGCCCGCCGGGTCGGGTCGGCGAGGGCGGCGAACGTGGCGCTGAGGTGATCCGTGGGCATGTATTAAAAACCGAGTGGTTAAATAGCCTGATGGTTAAATGACTCATCAACCACCGACTGTCAAGCGCTGGATCAAGCGCAGGCTGGTGACCCGTCGCGCGGCCGCCCCGGCCACGGACGAATCACCGGAGATCGCAACGGCAACGATCGTCGGCTCAGGTATCCAATTCCGCGATGTCGCCGCCGGTAAGAAATGCTTCCGTCTCCCGGTACAGCGCGAACCGGGCGCTTTCGAGGTGCATCAGGTGCGTTGCTCGGCCGATCTTCACGTCCCGCCGGACCGAGGCTGCCGTGAGCGCATTGAACAGCCATCCGGCATCGCCGTCGTTGCACATATCGTCCCATTCGCCGCGGACGATTGCGACCGGCGCCCGGATCAGTGCGGGATCGTACGGCAGGACGCCCGTCCATGCGTCGTAGATGTCCTGGAATGCGCCGCTTGGCACCAGCACTGCGGCAGGACTGCGGTTCCGGCTCTCCGGATCGCAGTTGAGATAAGCCTCGCCCCACGTGTCGAAATGCCGGTGGGACAGCACATTCGCTGTTCCTTTCGGCACCGGTCCCGTAAAGCGGTCCCACTGGTCCTGCAGCGAGATCAGCCGCCACGCCGGAAGCTGTACGGCTTTGCCACTCGGCGGGCGTGGCGCGATCGGACCGAAGAATACCAGGCGGTCCATCAGTTCGGGATGCCGACCGGCGAACAGGCCGGTGACCATCGTTCCCCAGGAGTGCGCCACGATGGATACGCGCGGGCCGCCGTGATGCGCGCGGATGAAGCGTACCGCCTGCTCCAGTTGGCTGCAGGCCTCGCCGACCCGCCCCAGCGGTGGCGCGTCCTTCGCCGGCGACAGCATTTCCGGATACGGATCGGACAGGCGGCCAAAGCCATGAAAGTCCAGGCCCCAGACATGAAAGCCGGCTGCGCACAGCGCGTCGCGCCAGGATTGCCCGTCCAGCCGATGGGCAATCGACAGGGCGGACGGGAAGGTGCCGCCGTGCACATAGAGCACGACACCGGCATCGCGCTTCGCTTCCGGTGCGGGAGCCATGTAGCGCAGGAACAGCGAGAGACCCTGCTGTCCCGGGATTCGGTAGTGCTGCTCGCGCGGATCGAGCAGCGCCGCCGTGGAGTGGGCATTCATCATTCGGCCTCCTGTTCTGGACGCTGCACATTTGGCGCGGGCGGCGGGCCGCGTCTGCCTCGAACGCTTCGGCCAATGCCGAACGATGGCGCGCGGGGGGCGGCGGGGGACCGCGCCGATTCCAAACCCTCCGGCGTTTCGGTGACGTTCGGCTCTGTTGCCGCCGAACGATTTGAATTGCGGCGAATTAAGCCAGGTTCCCGGCGCTTCGCTCTGTCCATGGGCGGCCCCCTGCGGTAAGCCCAGCCGGCATGTCAGAATCGACCAACGGCAAAGCGGCTGCCCGGGCGTGGCTGCGGCAGGAGCAGCGGCAAGGGCGCCGGGGGGCTCGTCCCATCGTGGTGCTGGGGGTTATCGGCACCGTGCTGGCGGTTGGACAGGCATTCTGCGCCGCCTCGGTTCTTGCCGCTGCGTTAGCCGGCGTCGCTCGGCGCACCTCCCTGCTGCTTGTCGGTTTCGCGATCCTGGCTGTGCTGCGCGGGGTTGTGACCTATGTCGCGGAGCGTGCGGCCTTTACCGCGGGCGCATCGGCGCGGCGCCGGTTGCGCACCGATGCGCTGACCCGGCTGCTGCATGCGGGGCCGGCCATGCTGCGCGCACGCCATTCCGGCGACCTTGCGACAACGGTGATCGATCGGATCGAGGCGCTGGACGGCCTGTTCGGCCGCTACATCCCGGCTTCTGTCCTCGCCATCGCCGGGCCGGTCGTGGTTGCCCTGGCAGTGCTGTGGGCGGACCCGCCGGGGGCGGCGATCCTGGTCGGCTGCGGCCTTTTGGTGCCGGCGGCCATGGCACTGGCCGGTATCGGTGCCGCTGCTGCCTCGCGGGGACAGTTTCTTGCCCTGGCACGCTTGCAGGCCCGCTTCCTCGACCGCGTTCGCGGCATTGCCACCATCGTCCTGTTTGGTCGGGCAGAGCAGGAGGCGGAGGCCCTGGCGCGTGCGGCGGATGAGTTGCGGGTGCGCACGATGCGCGTGCTGCGCGTGGCCTTTCTTTCGTCCGCGGCTCTCGACCTCGCCGCCGCGGGCGCCATCGTCGTGCTGGCGGTGCGGTATGGCCTCGCATTGCAGGCGGGTGCCCTGCACGAACCGGCGCGCGCCGTGTTCGTCCTGCTGCTGGTCCCGGAGTTCTTTGCGCCGCTGCGCAGCTTTGCCGCTGCCTATCAGGACCGGCTACACGCGACGGGGGCGGCGGAAGCGTTGATTGCGCTGCCGCCGCTGCCGGAGCCAGTGCCGCCACGCACCATTCGCACCGTGACCGCGCAGGGGGTGACGGTGGCGTTCAGTGACGTCCGCCTGGTCTGGGACCCGACGCGTGGCCCGGCGCTCGACGGACTTTCGTTCCGGGTGCCGAGTGGTGAAACGCTGGTGCTGGCCGGACCGTCCGGCGCGGGAAAATCCTCGGCCATCGAAATTCTGCTGGGCTTCGTTCGCCCGGACAGCGGGCGCGTCACGATCAATGGGGCGAACATCACCGACCTCGTCCCGCAGGCGCTCGCGCGCCTGACCGCCTGGATCGGCCAGCGGCCCGTGCTGTTTGCCGGGACGATCCGGGAGAACATCCTGTTCGCGCGTCCCGAGGCCTCCGACCAGGAAGTTGCGGATGCCGCCCGCGCCGCGCGGGTGGACGGCTTTGCGGCTGCCTTGCCCGACGGGCTGGATACCAAAATCGGGGAAGGGGGGTATGGGCTTTCCGGTGGCCAGGCCCAACGCATCGCCATCGCACGTGCTTTCCTGAAGAACGCACCGCTGTTACTGCTGGATGAACCAACCGCACACCTTGATCCGGCGACGGAGGCCGAGGTGCTGGACAGCCTGCGCCGCCTGGCGCTCGGCCGGACGGTGATCCTGGCCAGCCATTCCTCGGCGGCACACGCGTTCGGCGGCCGGCGGCTGGATATCCGTGATGGGCGGGCCGTGCCGGCCCGGGGCGTGGCGTGAGCCGCGACCTGCTGCGCATCCTTGGCCTGTGGCGCGGGCGAGCCGCCTGGTTGGCTGCGGGCGCACTGGTCTCGCTCGCCGCCCTGGCCGCCGGCGTCGGCCTGATGGCCATTGCCGGCGTCACGATCGGCGCGGCGCTTGCCGCCGGTGTGCTGGTGGCCCCAGTGGCACTCCGCGGGCTCGGGTCGGCGCGGGTGGTGCTGCGCTACGGCGAACGCCTCCTGACCCATGCGGCCACATTCCGCGCGCTGGCCGACCTGCGCGTCTGGTTCTTTCGCAAATTGTCCGCTACGGCGGCAGGTGGGCTGGGATTCCGGCGAGCAGGCGACGTGCTGGCGCGGCTGGTGGGCGATGTGGAGGCGCTGGACGGGCTCTATTTGCGCATCCTGGTGCCGCTGGCGGGCGCCGTTCTGTTGCTGCCGGCACTGGTCATCCTGATCGGTCTGCGCGCACCCTTGCTGGCGGCTGCTGTTGGCGCGCTGTTCGCGCTTGCGGCATTCGGGCTGCCCTGGCTGGCGGCACGCAATGCAGCGGAAGCCGGATCCCGTCTAGCGGGCGCCGGGGCCGGCCTGCGGATCGCGGCACTGGATGCGCTGAGCGGACTGCGCGAGGTGCGGGCGTTCACGGCGGAGGGCCGCATGCTGGCCGCGGTCCAGGCGCGTGAGTCGGCCTTGCTATCGGCGCAGCGTGATCTTTCAGGCCGTACCGCGCTGGCCGGCGTCGGGGCCTTCCTTTGCGCCCAGGCCGCGACGATGAGCGTCCTGCTCGCGGCCGGTACCAGTCCGGCGGAGGCGATCCCCGCGGCCTTTCTGGTTGTGGCGGCATTCGAAGCGGTAGGGATGCTACCACGGGCCGGCGCGCTGGCCGGTCACGCGGCGGCTGCGGCGCGGCGGGTCCTGGGGGCGGCTGATACCCCAATCCCGGTGCCGGATCCCCCGGTTCCGGCACCGCTGCCCACCCGATTCACGCTGTCGTTCGAGAACGTGCATTTCCGCTGGCAGCCTGACCGGCCCCCGGTGTTTGAGGGCCTTACCTTGGACATTCCGCAGGGTGCGCGTGTTGCCCTGCTGGGACCTTCGGGGGCGGGCAAATCCACGCTCGCGGCGCTGGCGCTGAAGGTTGCGGCGCCGGAGACCGGGCAGGTGAGGTTGGGGGGCGTGGATCTGGCGACGCTTTCCGCCGATACCGTGCGCACCCGGATCGGCTGGCTGAGTCAGGCAACGCATCTGTTCGACGACACGATCCGCGCGAACCTTCTGCTGGCGCGCCCGGACGCCGACGAGGCGGCACTGTGGGCAGCGCTGGAAGCGGCGCATATCGGGACGCTGGTGCGCGCGCTGCCGGACGGACTGGATACCTGGGTGGGCGAGGGGGGTGCGCGCTTCTCCGGTGGCCAGGGACGCCGTCTCGCGCTGGCTCGCGCGCTGCTGTCGCCGGCGCCGATCCTGATCCTTGATGAACCCTGTGCCGGACTCGACGCGGAGACCGAGCGGGAATTCCTGCTGACATTGAACGAGACCGCACAGGATCGTTCGGTCGTACTCATCACGCATCGGCTGATCGGCGTGGAGAGGCTCGACCGGATTTACCGGCTTTCGGGCGGCAAGGCTGTGGCCGCGGCCGGATAGTCCCGGTTGCGGGACGTGCCTGTCGGCGCATTTGCCGATCCGCGGCCGAAATCGCGAGATCCTGCGCTATCAACCGATATGCCCGACTTACGAAGGAAGTCGGGTCGTCTTGGTTTGGCGCGGCCGCGAATCTCACCCCCGGGGCAACCCTGCGCGCATGCCCGCCAGCACTGCCGGGCGCTGGTAGAAATTTGCGAGGATTGGATCTGCCAAGTAGACGCCGTCATTCGTATGCGCATACGCCTGTATATTTGATGTGGTCACGGTTGCTTAATGAATTGCCGCTATCTGAACTTGCGGGCTGGCTTGGATTGGCACGATACGAGCAGTGCCGCGGGAAGCAGGTATGATCGTTCCTCCGCAAATCCGTCTGGTGCTGAAATTCGTTGTGCATACAGTTGTAGGAATTCTTCTTTTCTCTGT
>DATNEJ010000086.1:0-3163 GCA_035606775.1 Acetobacteraceae bacterium
CGGACGCGGCATGCCGACCTGATCGGGGCGAAGGCCAAGCTCTTCCCGCAGTTCCGCGAGCAGTTGTCCGGTAAGATCGATGCGTCCATCGGGGCGCACCGCGTTCCGGTCGACGCTGCCGGCGGGCGGCAGTTGCCACAGGCCAGGCTGGTAGACGGCGGCCGCCGGACGGCGACCGACGATCACGCCCTCCTTGCAGGCAATCACGCCGCAGACGGCCAGTGGCCGGACGCGCAGAGCCGAACCGAGGCGCGGGTCCTCCATCTGCGCCACCACGCGGCGGAATTCCGTCATGTGGCCGGTGATCAGTCGCGGCGTGATCGTGTCGGCACTGAAGACCTGGCCGTTGAACAGGTGGCCGGCCCCGCCGGCCGCAACGCGCCGGGCAGCGGATCGCCACAGCGCCTCCACCGCCGTGTCGAGTTCGGGTGCGAGAGCGGGCATGGGCCGAACGATCCGCACCTCCACGTCCTCGGCCACCGCGTGTTCGATAAAATCGCTGATGGGCTTGTGTGGAGTGTCCTGCATGGGCAAATCCGTTCGGCCCGATCAGAGCCGATGCGATTCGGACAGAGGCACGGAACTGGCTCCCTCTCTTTGTTCGATCGCGTGATTCACGTCTCCAGCGATTCCACCTGCGGCGATCCCGCTCCCGCAGGGCTTTTCCTCCGGTCGGCAAAGCGCGACAAGGGCGTACAGGTTCGACGATGGAGCGCCGCCATGAGCCACCACCATGATCACGACCATCACCACGACGAGCCGCCAGCGCCGGGCACGATCGATTGGCGGCTGAACGGCGTCCGGGTCATCAAGGGTGACCAGTTGGACACCAACACTGCGCAGACGCCCGGCATGAATCGTGCGGCCGCGATCAACGCCGCCCGGGTCGGAGCGCAGAAAATCTGGGCCGGCACGGTCAGCATCCACGCCAACGCCAAGACCGGCGCGCACCACCACGGGGCGCTGGAGAGCGTCATCTATGTCGTGCGCGGAAAGGCGCGGATGCGCTGGGGCGAGCATCTGGAATTCGTGGCCGAAGCGGAGGCCGGCGATTTCATCTTCGTGCCGCCTTACGTGCCGCACCAGGAGATCAACGCCAGTTCGGACGAAACCCTGGAATGCGTGCTGGTGCGAAGCGACAACGAGGCGGTGGTGGTGAACCTGGATATCGAGCCGGTCGAGAAGCCGGAGGCGGTCTACTGGGTGGACCCGATCCACAAGCATCCGTAACCAGCCGGGGCGCCGCCGCCAGCATGGTCAGGGGATGCGTCGCGCTGCGTGCTGGGCGGCTTCCCAGCGATCGGCCTGGCGCACCTCATCGCGGAACGCCGCCGCGGAACGGACGATCGCCGCCCGTAGATGCGGGTCGATGTGCCTGCGCAGCCCCAGGTCGTTCTGCGGCATTTCGCCGGATCGCACCGCGCGAATCACGGTGTCGATCATGTCGGCGGCGAACACCGGTTCGTTCAGAAGCACAAGCCGCTCCATCGCCGCGCGGTTGATCGGCGTGTGGCAGTTGAGGCAGGTCCCCTGACGGATCGCCGCCGCGAATGCCTCATAGGCGCTTTGCAGGTGGCTCAGACGGGGATTGGCCGTGCTGTAACGGCTGGAGAGAAGACTGACCCGTGGCTGCGGTTGGCCCGCCTCATCAAGCCATTGCCACCGTCCGTCGAACACAGGGCGGGTGACATGGGCGTATCGGCCGCGCGCCGCATCACTGCCGGCGATGCTGCGCGTGACAACAAATGCCCGGCCTGTGCGATCGAAGTAGAACCGGATCTGATTAGTCTTTTCATAGACCATCCATTTGTCCGGACTGTGCCAGAACGGATAAGGATATTCTCCGGCGGGCAGCGAATTGCGAAAATACGCTTCGACAACGACAAACGGTATATGCTCGCGCGGGTCCATGCCCACCGACCATGATCCGGTGAAGGTGAACAGCGGCAAGTAAAGCGAGCGGAGTGTCCTGGGGGTGAGGCGGGTCAGTATCCGCTTCCTGATCCGCAGCGACGGTTGATCCGTGCCCCAGGCGACTTCCCTGGAAAGGGGTAGATCGGCGGCCCCTTTCAAAGCCGCCGCGCAGGTCGTGAAAGCGCCGATGTCACCGTAATCGGCCTGTGCACAATGCCCCGACAGAAAATGCGCAAGCGCGCCGGCGCGGATCGCCAGCGAAGGCTGGGCATTGACCGGCCCAGGCCCGGAAATTAGCAGAATCAGGCAGAGTCCGGCCAACGCGCGAAGAAAGGAGCCGCTGGATCGGGCGGTTGTCATGGCCAGAGTCTTCCGTCCCGATTGTAACAATCACTACGGGCTATACTGGAGCGCCAAAAAAGCCGCGGACCTATACAGGCAATGAATAGACGTTTCTATCCTTTATCCGTCTACCTTTCCGAAAGTTAATCCTGACAAGAAACGTCGTGATACCCGCTCGAATCCAGACCACGTCTGGTGCAGAGCGCCGGGGAGGCTCGATGTTTTTGTTTGATCGCGTTATTCGCGTCTCCGGCGTGCCGCCTGGGACGATCATGCTTGAGACGGTCAGGACAGCGCCTCAAGGAAGGGGCCGATCGAAGCGAGAAACCCCTTGGTGTTCTGCCCGTGCACGTTATGTCCGCAATCGGGTACCGTGGTCAGGGTTCCGCGCGGCAAGGCATCGCGAAACCGCTCCGCCGCCTCGGCTGTCAGGATCGTCGAATTGGCGCCGCGCACCAGCAGCACGGGAAGGTCGAACGTGCGTGCATCCTCAAGCGTGATGTTGTCCAGCGGACCCGCGGCGCGCACCATGCCAAGGCGCCGGGGCGTCGAGTCGCACTTGCTCACGAACTTGCCGTCCGCCCGCTGCAGCATGTTGTATTTCACCGTGCGTTCGATATGCGCCAGGCTGCGATAGGGATCGTAGCTGCGCACGTTGCGCACGAAGTGATCGAGGTCGTCGAATTCCTGGTTGGCCTGAACGAATCCGCCGATCGCTGCGCGACCCTTCTCCGAAACCTCCGGACCGACATCGACGATCACCAGGCCGCGCAGCGCCGCAGGGTCCTGTTTCGTCAGCAGCAGCGCGTTCCGCCCGCCCATCGAGTGGCCCATGACGATCGGCCGCCGCAGCCCCATCGCCGCGATGAAGGCAGCGGCATCCAGCGCCATCATATGGTTCGAATAC
>DATNEJ010000114.1:0-6625 GCA_035606775.1 Acetobacteraceae bacterium
GCCGCGGTCGGATCGTAGGATGTTGCCGACGCCTTCGTGGCCTGGTCGATGTAGAGCAACTCGATCTCGCCGCCGGCCTTGCGGTAGTTGTGCACGAACCGCTCCGGCTCATTGCCGTCAAACGGCGAGTCCGGGTCGCGGTAGTCGTGCACGATATCGGGCCGGCCCTGAATCCATAGCGCGGGCGGTGTTGGCACCTTCTCCCCGCGCTCCAGCGCCAGCATTGGGTTGCCTTCGGCCATCGCGGCCTCGTTCTTCCAGTACAGCTCGTGCCGGTCGGGAATGTTGCCGATCCAGGCGGGCGGGTTGGCGCTGTCGCGCGCACGCAGCGCGTGGCGGTAGCGCGAGAGCGGGTTCATCACCGGCCATTGCATGACGACGCAGGCCACCGTTGCATCGACCGCCGGTGAGCCGGCCGGCAACGGGATGGAGGCATAGCGCGAGTCCGCCGGCCGGATCGCCGCCAGCATCGCCAGATGCCCGCCACTCGATTGTCCCGACACGCCGACCTTGTTGCCGCGCCCGCCGATCTTGCCGGCATTCGCCTTCATCCAGCGGATGCCGTAGTTGATGTCGGTGGAGGAGGTCGGATAGCCGTCGCCGGCATGGCGGAAGTTCAATGCCGCCACGACGATGCCGCTCGCGGCCAGCGCCTCGTCGCGCGCCTGGCATTCCTTCAGATCGCCGTTGCACCAGGCGCCGCCGTGCAGGTCCACGACCATGGGAAATGTGCCGTCGCCGCGCGGGCGGAACAGCCGTAGCATCAGTGGCCTGTCGCCATGCCGAAGATATTCGATATCCTCGATAGTGAATTCGTGAGTCTTTCCGTACATCGGACAACTCCCTTTCCTGTTGCTCTGTCGCAACCAGCCCCCTCAGGACAGGGAGGTGCCCGGTCCCCGGGTTCTTGCCCCCAAGTCTAGCCTGCCGGCGGCGGACAGGCCAGAAGCGGCCGTTTTCCCGAGGCATGACGGTCCTCCGGGACCGGCACGCGATGCGCTTTCACGCGGCCTCTAGCCCCAGCCGGCCGCCATGCGATCGACGTTGTCGCGGAACCGGTACCAGCTTCCGATCGCCGGCAGAAACCAGGGATTCCCCGAATATAGCGGATGATCGGGGAAGTCCGGCGCGTCGAACGCGCACGCGTAATTCGCCTGCCCCGCGATCTTGCGGGCCGTCTGATGGCCCAGATAGGTCATCATCGCGACGCCGCTGCCGTTGCAGCCCAGCAGATAATGCATCCCGTCCTGCCGTCCCATATGCGGAACCGCGTCGAGCGTGAATGCGACATTGCCGGTCCAGGCATGTGTAACCTTCACGCCCTTCAATTGCGGGAAGCGATCCGTCATGAAGCGATGCAGGATCGGCGCGCTGGTTGCGGCGTTGACCTGCGTGAACCGGGCGCGGCCGCCGAAGATCATGCGCCTGCCGTCCGGCGACATGCGGTAATAGCAGAGAACGCGCCGCGTATCGGCGAGCGTCCGCTTCTTCGGGATCAGCGAATCCGCGAGATCGGATGGCAGTTCCTCGGTCGCGATGATGTGGCTCGCGATCGGAACGACCCGGCGCTTGAGTTGCGGCGTGATGTCGCCGGTATAGCCATTCGTCGCGATGACCACCTCGTCGGCTTCAACCTCGCCACGGCCCGTCTGCACACGCCACCGCTCGCCCGACTGCGTGATCCGGTTCACCGGCGCCTGCGCACAGACAGGAATGCCGCGCCGCCGGCAGGCATCCAGCAGGCCCTTGTAATAGAGCGCCGGATGCAGATTGGCGGAGCGTTCCACCACCATCCCGCCATAGTAATAGTCGCTGGCGATTTCCTCGCGCTGGCGCTCGCGGGGGATCATGTAGCAATCCGACTGCGCGGCCCGATTAAGCCGATCCACGCGGTTGGCCTGGCTGGCGTAGTGCTTCGGTGTCCAGGCGCCGACGAACCGCCCGGTCTTGTTCCAGAAGCACTGGATGTTCTCTTGCGCGATCACGGTCTCGATCAGGCTGAACGCGTCGCACGCGTCGGCCAGCACCGCATCGCCACGCTCCGCCGAGAGGCTCTTGCCGGAAAAGCTCTTGCCGATATTCACGCCGCCACTCACCGCGCCGCCATTGCGCGTGCTGGCGCCGAAGCCGAGTTCCTTTGCCTCCAGCACAACGCTGTCAATGCCGTGCTTTGCCAGTTCGAGGGAGGTGGACAAGCCGCCATAGCCGGCGCCGACGACCGCGACCCGGACGCGCTTCGGCAGATCGACCGGGTCCTGTGCCGTTGGCCTGTATGCCTCCCACCAGTACGGCATCGCCTTGAAGGCGGCATGGAAGACATCCGACCGCGCCATTCCCGTTTCCTTCCGCGGCGTGGTCGGGCGCGGGCAGAATCGCCGACGACGGAACGCACGCCTGCATAAAACGACTCTTCGGACAGGATCGGTGAGCCCGATCCGATCATGCGCCAACGCACGATGTCAGAATGGCGGAGGCACCCATGAGGGGTCAAACAATCGGCTGCCCGGTGGCACCGGCTCAACGCTATGGAGTTGGATCATCGCCGTCGTCGAAAGCATGCCGCGCCTTCGGGCCCACACCGCACAACGCATCGACAAGATGGCGCGTGATGCTGCCCATCCACCGCGCGTGCTGCTACCGCAGCGGCGGCCCTTCGTGTCGTTCGGCGTCGTAACGGCGCAGCGGATCGAACGGCGCAAGGTCGAGAGCCGGCCGGCGCCCGAACACCACGTCCGCCAGCATCCGCCCGGCGAACGGACCGATGGTGAGGCCGGCAGCACCCAGGCCGTTGCCGATCACCAGCCCTTCGATCGCTTCCGCGCGGCCGAGCAGCGGGCGAATGCCGGGCGCGGCGGGGCGGAAACCGACGCGGGTCTCGATGATCGTGGCCGTGGCAAGGCCCGGTGCGACACCCAGCGCCTCCGACAGCACCTCATGCTGTCCCGCTGCGGTGACGCGGTAGTCGAAGCCGGCGCCGCTCTCCCTCGTCGCGCCGACAACGACGCGGGAGTCATCAAATGCCAGCAGGTAGTGGCTGGCGGGCGGCAGCACGACCGGCCAGGCGCGCGTGTCCACTCCCGAGAGCCCAAGATGGATGATCTGCCCACGCTGCGGCACGATCGGCAGGTCAATGCCGAACGGACGCAGCAACGCGGGCGCCCAGGCACCGGCGGTCAGCACGACCTGATCCGCGGTGATCGTCTTCCCCTCCAGCCGGACACCGGCGATGCGATCGCCGTTCGCTACCAACTCGGCGTGCCCTTCTCTCAGGACCGCCCCGCAATGCTGCGCGGCGCGCAACAGGGCCGCGGCGAGCCGCCGTCCATCCACACGCGCACCGCCCGCGACATGCACGGCGGCGAACTCCTCGCCCAGCGGCGGGAACAGTTCCCTGGCCTCGCGCGCCGAAAGCCGGGCAACCGCGCCCATCTCCGGCGTAGTGCTCCGCCGCCGCTGCAGTATGGCCTCGATGAACGCGAGGTCAGCCGTATCGGTGGACACCACCAGCGCTCCGGAGCGGCGGAAGCCCAGATCGGCCTCTCCGACCTCGGCCAGCGCCGGAATCAGTTGTGCGTAGTAGCGGGCACCCGCGGCATAGAGCGCGTAGAAGACCGGATCGCCCGCGTCGGACACCCACGGGCACAGAATACCGGCGCCGGCCGCCGTGGCGCGGCCTTGATGCGCCTGATCGACAACGATGACCTCCGCGCCTTCGCGGGCAAGATGCCAGGCCGTGCTCGCGCCGAGCACGCCGGCGCCGATGACAACGATTCTCATTGCGTGGGCAGGGTCGAACGAAGAAAGCGCCCGCGCGCCGTCTTCGGCGCGGGCGAGCGGAATACCAGGCGGCAGTGCATCACATCTCCCTTCGCTGGCATGATCCAGTGCAGGTTCAGCGGGTGTGATCTCAGCCCGATCCGCGGGCACCCCGGTGCAGCCCCACCGTCTCAGTGGGTCCCGCCCCTGTCAAGCCGAGCGGCGGGCGGTTCGCTGCTGGTCTGGATTGCACGCCATGAGCGCATCCATCAGCACGCGCAGCCCCGCGTCGACGGTTTTGTCGCGCCGCAGCGCGATCGCGAGCTGACGCTCCAGTGCGGGCCGCGGCCGCCTCACGGTTGCGCCCGGCACCGGCGCGGACAGCGCCAGCCCGGGCAGCATCGACGCGCCCAGGCCGCTGCCGACCAGCACCTTGATCGTCTCGACATTGTCAAGCTGCATGATCGGGCGCGGCGTGATGCCGCCACCACGAAACCACGCATCGATGATCGGCCGCGTGGTGCCGCCCGGTTCGTACAAAATTAGCGGCAGCGCCGCGAGTTCCGCCGGGCCGATCGTGTCGCGATCGCCGGCGGCCGCGTCCGGCACCAGGGCGAGCAGCCTGTCGGTCATGACGGGCGTGACACTCAGCGCCCGCCCGGCTGCCACCGGCAGCGTGACGAGCGCAATGTCCAGCGCACCGCTCTCCACCCGGCGGATCATGTCGCCGCTGTTGCCGGTCGCCAGGATGACCTCCAGGCCCGGCATCCGCCGCTTCGCCGCGGCCAGCACCGGCGGCAACAGATGGATGCAGGCCGTGGCGCCCGTCCCCAGCCGCACCCGGCCGGCATCGCCGGCACGATAGGCCGCGGCGATCGTTGTCACGTCCTCGATCGCTTCCTGGGTCCGCCGCGCCGGCTCAAGCAGCGCCTGCCCCGCGGCCGTCGGCACCATCCTGCCGCCGGCGCGGTCGAGCAGCCGCACACGCAAGGTGCGCTCCAGCTCGCGCAACTGCTGGCTCGCGGCCGGCTGGGTCAGGTTGAGCCGATGCGCGGCAGCCGAGACGCTGCCTGTCTCGACAACTGTCAGAAAGGTCCGCAACTGCCGGATTGTCGGAACTGCCATAAGGGAAGATTATTCTGATGCACAGTATCAGAAGATTTTCCTTCGCCCCGGTCGCGTCAAGCGCGATCTTGAGCAGACCGATCACAGAACGGAACGCGGCGATGAGCCATGCAACCCTGAACGATCTGTCCGGCGCCGTCCGCGTCCGCCCGAGCCAGGACGGCGACATGCCGGCGATCGCCGCGATCTACGCGCATCACGTTCTGCACGGCACGGCCTCCTTCGAGACCGAGGCACCGTCACTCGAGGAAATGATCCGCCGCCGCGCCGAGATCCTGTCCCGAGGCCTCCCCTACCTGACAGCCGAGGCCGACGGCGCCGTGCTCGGCTACGCCTACGCCGGCCCTTATCGTCCCCGCGCTGCCTACCGGAACACGGTAGAAGATTCCGTCTATCTGCGCCCGGACCTGGCCGGCCGCGGCATCGGCAAGCACCTGCTGCCCGCCGTGATCGCGGCCTGTGAACAGCGCGGCCTGCGGCAGATGGTCGCCGTGGTCGGCGACAGCGCCAATATCGCGTCGGTCCGGCTGCATCAGGCGTTCGGGTTTCGTCTTGTCGGCGTGCTGGAGACAGTGGGCTTCAAGCACGGCAAATGGCTCGACACCGTCCTGCTCCAGCGGTCACTCGGTCCCGGCCACACCGCCGAACCGCAGCGGTGATGGATCGCCGTTTCCTTGGTCTGGTCCTCGGGATCAACCAGACCCTGTCGTGGGGAATGACATTCTACCTGCCGGCGATCGTCGCCGATCCGGTCGCACGCAGCTTCGGCGCGAGCCATGTTGCCGTGCTGGGGGCATTCTCGTGGGCGCTGCTTATCACCGGCGCCTGCATGCCGCGGGTCGGACGGTGGATCGACCGCCACGGCGGACGCGGTTCGCTGCTCACCAGCATCGTGGTCATGTCGGCGGGGCAGGTGCTGCTGGCGGCGGCGCCCGGCCTGCCGCTGTGGTACGTCGGCTGGACGGTCGTCGGCATCGGCATGGCGATGGGCCTTTATGACGCCGCGTTCGCCACGGTCGGAAACCTGTTGGGCCGTGAGGCGGGACCGACGATCACCGGCATCACCCTGGTCGCCGGCTTCGCCAGCACGGTGTTCTGGACACTCGGGGCAAGCCTGATCGGCCCGTTCGGCTGGCGCGGGCTGCTGCTGTTCTATGCGGCCCTGATGCTCGCTGTGAACCTGCCGATGGTCTGGCTGCTCGTGCCTGCCGCGGCCCCCTCATCGGAGGCAAAGCGGCAAAAGGAGGTCGAGAACAGGCAACCGGTGAACCGCACCGCCGTCGCGTGCCTGGCAGGGTTTTTCACCCTGCGCTGGTTCATCACCTCGGCGATCGCGGTGAACGTGCTGATGCTGCTGCAAGGCATCGGCCTGACCGTCACCGAGTCCGTCGCGGTCGCCGCGCTCATCGGGCCCGGCCAGGTCGCCGGCCGGGTGATCGAATGGAGCATCGGCTCGCGAGTCGGCCTGCTGGTGCGCGCACGCCTTGCCGCGCTGCTGTTTCCGCTCGCTGCCGCCACTTTGCCGATCGGCGGGCCGGTCATCGCCACCGGCTTCGCGGTGCTCTACGGCATGAGCAACGGCATCATGACAATCAACCGCGGGACCCTGCCGCTCGCGCTGTTCGGACCGGCCGGCTACGCGACGATGCTGGGCTGGCTCGCCGTGCCGGTGCAACTGGCGCAGGCAACGGCACCGACTCTCGCGGCACCGCTGGTCAGTGCCTTGCCCGCACTCGATGTCTTC
>DATNEJ010000145.1:0-9428 GCA_035606775.1 Acetobacteraceae bacterium
GGCGACGGCACCTAAAAGGGGGACGGCCATGGGTAGCATCCACGCTCGCCTCGCGCATGTCGGCATCTACGCGCACGACAAGCCGCGCCTGGTGAATTTCTACACGACGGTTCTGGGATTGCTGGTGACCGACAGCGGCCATGGCCGCAACGGCGTCGAACTGACATTCATGAGCGCCAATCCCGGCAATCACCATCAGCTCGTGGTGGTAAGCGGCCGGCCGGACACCAATGGCTTCAATCCGATCAACCAAATTTCCTTCATGGTCGACTCGCTCGCCGATCTGCGGGAGGTGCATGGGCGCGCACTGGCGAACGGTGCAACGGACATGCGCGTGACGAGCCACGGCAATGCGTGGTCGTGCTACTTCAAGGATCCGGAAGGCAACACGGTCGAGGCCTATCTCGACACGCCGTTCCATGTCCCGCAGCCGCACGGGGAACCGCTTGACCTGACGAAGTCCGACGAGGAGATCCTGCGCGAGACGGAAGACGCATGCCGCAAGGATCCGGGCTTCATGACGATGGACGCCTTCAAGAGCACGCTGGCCGCAAGACTCGCGCACTGAGGCTTGGGTGGCCGGCCGGATTCTCGCGCTTGTGTCCGAGGCGGCCCGTTTCATCAAACGGAACAGCGCGGTCAGACGAACCGCCGCCGCGCCCACCCTTCCTCGAACGGGACATTCATGAGCGGCTGGGAGCGCTTTTCCGCGAATAGCCAGGTTCCATCCACGCGCCGGTACCGTTCGTGGTCGATGCTGGCACGCCACATCGCGCGGTTTCCGTCCGCCACCGTGCACGGCATGAACAGATACCACTGCGCCCGCGCCGCATCGCCGTCCACGTGGATCTGGCCGTTCAGGCTGTAATGGATGGCGAACGAGAAAATCCCGGCGGCACCCCGGAAAAAACTGCGGATCGCTTCCCTGCCCTCGAACCGGCCCAGGCCCGGGCTCTCCCAGGTCGCATCCTCCGCGAAGAGTGCGGCAATCCCATCCGCGTTATAGTTGTCGTCGCACAAGGCAGCGTAGCGTGACTTGAGGTTGCGGATCGCCTCTGCGTCCTCCAGGGCCTGGAGCCGCCGCTCCATGCGCTCAAGCCTCGTCGGGTCGAAGTCACCGTGCCCTGCCATTGGGTTTTCCTTTCGAAAGAGACA
Organism: Acetobacteraceae bacterium; assembly: GCA_035606775.1. Classification (GTDB taxonomy): domain Bacteria; phylum Pseudomonadota; class Alphaproteobacteria; order Acetobacterales; family Acetobacteraceae; genus Rhodopila. The sequence goes on from DATNEJ010000145.1 coordinate 1,156, forward strand.
GTTGGAGCCAACCAGCCAAACACGCCACCTGATGGTTCCGCCGACGACCGGAATTGCCACCCGCAGCCGCAAGACCCTCGCCGATGGAGAACAGATTGAATGTCGGGTGTGCAAACCGGTCAATCTTCGTCACTGTCATCCTGTCGCGTTCCCGGCACGGGAAGTCGAGCAAAAGAGAGTGGACCTTATCCTGCCGCAAAGGGCTAAATGATACCTCAATCCGTCTTGATTGCGCAGGCAGGCCCTGCTTCGTGACCCTGGCCCGCATGCCGTCGCGACTGCCAGACCGTTATCGAAACGGACTGCTCAATAAGGCGGCAGATGAAATCGAGGGAGGGAAACAATGCTGCGGCATTTCGACCATTTCACCATCGTGGTGCGCGACCTCGACAGCGCTTGCCGGTTCTTTGATGTCCTGGGCTTCAAGAAGGCGGCGGCCGTGGTTATCGCCGGGGAACCCTTCGCCTCCTACATGGGCGTTCCGGGTATCGAGGCCGATCACGTGACTCTTGTGCTGGAGAATGCAACGCCGCGCGCCGAAGTCCAGCTTCTGCACTATCGACATCCCGAGGCAATCGCCGATTCCCGCATTCGTGACCTGCACAAACTCGGGCTCAATCACATATGCTTCGCGACCGATGACATAGAGTCGGAAATCAAGAAAATCCGCGACAACGGCTTCAGGACACGCAGCGACATTCTGGATTTCCACGCGAGGAAACTGGTCTTTCTCGAAGGACCGGAAGGCGTGGTGATCGAGCTTTCGCAGTGGCATTAGGCGAGCAGCCAGATCTCTCGGTACTTACCGATACCGCAATGTCATCCAAGGACGCAACGAACCTGACGAGCGCTCGCTGTCGCAAATCACTTTCGAGGCAACACCGGAGCGACGGCGGCATCAGGTGGTAGAATAACTTCCACAAAAATAAGGGGAGGAAAGAATGTCTGCCATCACGGACATCGCCAAAGAATTCTTCGAGGCGTGTGAATCAGGCAAGGGCTGGACCGCTTGCGCAGCGTACTGCACACCCGATGCGACGTTCGCAGCTCAGGCGGAGCCGCTGGCTCAGGTAAAGAGCCTTCGCGACTACACCGAGTGGATGAAGGGATTACTGACCTTTATGCCCGACGGGCGCTATTCGTTGAAGTCGTTTGCAACCGATGACGGCCGCCAAAACGTCTCGGCGTACGCCGTTTTCACCGCCACCCATACCGGCGAAGGCGGCCCTTGCCCACCGACCGGCAAAAGCACCTCGACCGACTACGTCTACATGATGGAGTTCGAGGGCGATAAAATCCGGCGGATGACAAAGATCTGGAACGCCGGTTGGGCAATGCGGGAACTCGGCTGGGCATAACCGCATCCCGTCAGCTCACGACGGCGGGCACAGTGTGGCAGCGCGGCACGGCATCGTTCATGCGGAAGCGGCCCCACTCGCCCTCACACACGCACCCGAACGCGGACGCCCAATAGCCCGTCACGGCGACCTCCCGGCTGATCGCGCGACATCCGACAGTGCCGCCATAACAGCCAGGCACACGACGCACCTGGCGGCCTTCGGCGTCGCAATTGACGCCGGTCTCCAGACCCCTCTGCGTCAGGCATGCAGCGAAACGCTCTGCGGTGCCCGGCATCGAACCCGTGCAACCCAATGGCCAGCCACCGACTGACAGGTCAAGGCGTCGCGCGGTGGTATAAGGTGACGCCATGCATCGAGGCATCCCCGCCGCCCTCGCCTCCGCCGCGCTGTTCGGCGCCAGCACCCCGTTCGCGAAGCTGCTGCTCGGCACTGTCGATCCGTGGCTGATGGCCGGCCTTCTCTACCTTGGCGCCGGGCTCGGCCTTGCGGTCGTTCACTGCTTACGCGGCGCGCTCCGGCTCCCTTCCGTCGAAGCGCCACTCCGGTGGCGGGACATGCCCCGGCTTGCGGCCGTCATTCTCTCGGGCGGCATCCTTGGCCCCTTGCTCATGATGCTCGGCCTGGTGCGGACGGATGCGGCGACGGCGTCGCTGCTGCTGAACCTGGAAGGCCTGGCGACCATGGGCATCGCCTGGCTTGTGTTTCACGAAAATGTCGACCGCCGGCTTCTACTCGGCGCCTTCGCCCTGCTGGCCGGCGCCGCGCTGCTTTCCTGGCAGGGTCATGCATCGTTCCAGTGGAGCGGCGCGCTGATCGCCGGCGCCTGTCTCTGCTGGGGCATCGACAACAACCTGACCCGTGGGCTTTCCTCGTCCGATCCGGTACAGCTTGCCATGCTTAAAGGGCTAGTCGCCGGCACGGTCAATCTGCTGCTCGCGCTGGGGCACGGCGCGGCACTCCCGCCCGCCGGCACCGCCGCTGCGGCCGGGCTGATCGGCTTCCTCGGCTACGGCGTGAGCCTGGCCCTGTTCGTCGCCGCGCTGCGGGACCTCGGCGCCGCGCGCACGAGCGCCTATTTCGCGCTGGCACCGTTCATAGGCGCCATCCTGGCGGTCGCGATGCTGCATGCGCCGCTGTCGGCACGGCTGGTGATCGCCGGCGGCCTGATGGGCTTCGGCCTTTGGCTGCACCTGACGGAACGCCACGACCACACCCACGTGCACGAGCCGATGGAACACGAGCACCGGCACCGTCACGACGCGCATCACCAGCATGAACACACGCCCAACGACCGGCCCGGCGAGCCGCACACCCACCGCCACCGGCACGTTCACCTGGTGCACCGGCACCCGCACTGCCCCGACCTGCATCATCGGCACGGACATCGCCACGTTTCCTGACCGATGAACCGCTCTGACAATGCGCCCCTGACGAGTGGAACATCACGCGGCGCGACACGCCGTCTCTCCGTCCGCGCAGGTCATTCCACCCCCACCCTGCGACGCGCCCGCGAATCAGCGCAGACTGTGGGTAATCGTGAAGGAAGGATCGGTGCATGATCGCGCGCCTCGCCACGTCGGTCGGGTCCCTGGCTTTGATCAATCCGGTGATCTGCGCATCCGGGGAACCGGTGATGACGGAATCCGGCATCCGCGCCGCGCTCGAATCCGGCGCTGCTGGCGTGATCGCCAAGTCGGTCAACGAACGGCCGGAAGCCGCGCGCCAGCTTGATCGCGCCGACTACGTGCCTCTCGACGCGGCCGCCGTGCCGGTCAACAGCGGCGGCGTTTCGCTGTTCAACCGCTCCGGCCTCATCCAGCGCGAGACCGCGGACTGGTTCGCTGCCGTCGCGCGCATCGACCGCGAAGCCGAACGTGAGGGAAAATTCATTGCTGCCAGCATCGTCTTTGCCGGCGCCGATGGCGCGGAAACGATCGCCACCCTGGCACGCAAAGCCGGGCTGCGCGTGTTCGAGCTGAATGTCGGCGCGCCCCATGCGTCCGAGGCCGCAGCGGGCGCCATCACCCAGGAAACCGATCCGGCACGCCTGCGGGACCTCGTTGCACGAGTGCGGACAGTGACCCAGGACATGGCGCTCTGGGTCAAGCTGACCGGCCTGTCGTCCAACCTTCCCGCGCTGGCGCTCGCCGCGAAGGAAGGCGGCGCGGACGCGGTGTGCATGATGGGCCGCTTCATGGCGCTGGTGCCGGATCTGACGACATTCGCGCCCGTACTGGGCACCTCGGCGGCCTATGGCGGCGGCTGGGCGCTGCCGATCGTCTGCCGGTTTCTTGCCCTCAGTCGCCGCGCGGTAGGCCCTGCCTTTCCGTTGATGGGCACCAACGGCGTGCGCAGCGGCGCGGACGTGGCGCGCATGGCGCTGGCCGGCGCGTCGGCAACCGAGGTGTTGTCCCTGATCATGCAGGAAGGTTTCGGCGGACTGCGCCGGGTGATCGGCGAGCTCGACGCATTCCTGGCAGCGCGCGACCTACGCTTCCAAGACCTTATCGGACGCACGGCGGATGCGTTGGCCGGCTATGCCGACCAGCCGGAGACCCCCGGCCGCTGGCGGGACTTCGTCCCGCCGGAGACGCTGCACGGATGAAGGCTGCGCATACCGCTTGAACCCGCCCGGTGCGGATAAAGACGCCGGACAGGCCTATTCACCCCTTCAGCCGTTCCTCCTCCGACGATCGCGCCCTATCCCATCGCCTGCGCGGCCAGCGGCGTGATCTCGTAGATTACCCGAATGTCGTTCGGCTGAGACCACGGATAGCGGTCCTTCCCGAGGTACTTCTTTGCCAAGCTGTCGATATGCGCGGCGGCGCCCTGCTCGGTCACGTGCGAGACCTCACCCCTCACCTGCAGGTAGCGATAGGCGTTGTCCGGATCGGGGATCGACAGCGCGACGCGCGTACCTTCCCGCATGTTGCGCGCCTTCACCCGGCCCTTCGCGGTATTCACGCGGATCTTGCCGCCGGTGTAGTCGAACCAGACCGGCGTCACCTGTGGGGAGCCGTCCGGCATCAGCGTGGCAAGGTGGGCAAAGGCCTTCTTGCCGGTCAGCAGGTCTTGAAAGGCGGCGGGAATCTCGACCATCGGCGCTGCTCCTGATGCGTATGTCACGGCAAATGGGCATGTCCCTGCAAGGCAGCAACCCGCCACCCGCTCATCCGCCGCCGAAACGCGCGGGATCGACCGTCGGAACGATGGTCGCGGCCTCTCCCGGATGGCGCCCCAGCACGAGGTCCGCCACCAGTTGCCCGGCGGCCGGGCAGGTCTGAATGCCGTATCCTCCCTGCCCCACGCTCCAGAAGAACCCCTCCACGTTCCGATCCCAGCCGAACGCCAGGCTGCCGTCGGGGGTGAAGGTGCGCAGCCCCGCCCAGGCGTGCTCCACCCGGCGCACCGCGATCGCCAGCGCCGCCTGCATCCGGTCAATGCCGAGCGCGATGTCCAGTTCGTCGGGCTGGACGTCATGGGGATGCATGGGTGTCTCGTCGGCCGGTGAGACCAGCAGCCGCGTCCGCGCTTCCGGCCGAGCATACCAGCCGTGTCCGGCGTCGATCACCATCGGCCAGTCCGCCACGTCGAAGGGCGAGGGATCGACGATGCAGGCGGTCCGTCGGCACGGCCGCAGACCCAACGGACGCGCGCCGGCCAGCGCGGCGACCTCATCGCCCCACGCGCCCGCGGCGTTCACCACCACCGGCGCACGAAACACGCTCCCCGCCGCCGTCTCCACCTCCCACACCCCTCTCCGCTCGATCAGTCCCGCTCGGCTTCGCAGCGCGAGGACCCCGCCATTGGCCCGCAGCATCCGCAGGAATCCCTGATGGATCGCCGCGACATCCAGGTCGAACGCGTCTTCCTCGATCGCCGCGGCGGCCGCGAAGCCCGGGCGCAGCGCCGGCACCAGCGCCGCGGCCTCCTCGACGGCGCAGCGGCGGAGGCCAATGCCCTCGGCCAGCAAGGCTTCCAGGTCCGCAAGCTGCGCCGGCGCGGCCAGGAACAGGACGGCACGCTGGCGCATCAACGGCACCTCCGCGAACCCTGCTGGCGGCTGCTCGAAGAATGGGCGCGACAGCCGGCTGAACGCGCGCACATCCGTCGGCCCGTAATTCTGCAGCCACAGCGCGGCGGAACGGCCGGTCGAATGATAGCCGGGCGTGTCCTCGGCCTCGATGAGCGCCACCCGGCGATGCCGGGACAGATGCGCGGCCGCGGTCGCCCCGGCGATGCCGGCGCCGATGACCACCACCTCGAATTCCTGTGTGTCCATCGAACCCTCCTGGCCCCACGGGTGAAGCATGCACGCCCATCGCTATGCCGGAAATCCAGCGGCGCCGGAAACCTCAAGGCAGGGCTGATATAGCCGGGCGGGTTTCGGGTGTGCCGCGTGCAGCCTGGTGCAGTGCCCCAGACCGCGACTCATCCGATCCCGAGCATAGACCCGCATCCCGCCGGATTTCGGCGTAGCGCGGCCCCCGATGTAGCGGCTGCGCGCCAGACCACAGGATACCCGGCTTCCGGCAGAACGCCGGTCTCTCAGCGGGTGACGACCACGTTCACCGGGATATTGTCCGGGGTCGGCCCGCTTATGTGCACCTTGAATGCGTCCTGGCCGACATACCCGGGGGTTGGCCGATAGGCGATCCGCAGCACCTTCGCGAGCGAGCCGACGACCACGTCGCCGTGCTGTGGCGGCTCGACCACGCGCATCTCAGGCGTGATCGGCACAGTGCCGTAATACGCGTCGTAACGGATCGAGCACCATCCGCCGTCATTGTCCATGATGATGCTGCCGTGCGGCGCGAGGTACCATTGCATGAACCGCCCGCCGCCGGAGAACCAGCCGAACACCGGCAGATTGGCGTCGCAGGTGCCGGCCGCGTGCAAGGCGGCCAACTGCGCCGCGTTCTGCGGTGGCGGCTGCTGGCAGGAAGCGGTCAGCGCGCAGGCACCGAAAGCGACAACCGCTCGTGCGGATCGACGCAGGCTCATGGCCCCCTCCTGGATGCGACCGTCACGGGCGGGATCGCCCGGGATGCGGTTCGCACACGCAAACACGGACTTGCGGAACCGCCGTCGCACCGGCCAGGCGCAGCCGGATCCGATCCGCGTGCCGTTCAGCAATTTAAGTTCGCGGACAAGAGCCGCAAGTGAGCGCGGCACGCTGAGCTTCCCAGGCGTAACCGTCCTGCAACGAACCGCTGCCTATGATCGCAACCAGGGAGCACCATCGATATGGCAACGCGGACCGGACTTCGGCTGGTCATCTGCACAAGCGGCGGCTTGCTGCTGTCCCTGGCTCGGTTTGCGGCCATGCCGGCTGACATCACCACGCTCGCCTTCGATCCGGCCCACCTGTCGGACGCGGACGGTGTGGTGCTCGTCGCCAGCCTCAACCAGCAATTTGCACCCGGGACAGCGCGTTCGGCGAGCCCCGTCCTGCGCTAGCGGCTTCAGCTTACGACCACCGCGACGCCTGCTCTCCGCACCATGCTGCGCGCCCGGTTGGCGCCGCTGGTCACGCCGTTTCTCATCCCAGCCGCAGGTAAGCCGCCCGAAGCCTGGTTCTGAATTCGCCTTCGGCTCGGCGGGATCGGCCAGCCTGTCGCGCTCAACGCGGTGCCGGCGCAGGTCCCGGCAGCGGAGAGCCCGGCGTACCAGCGTATCATCGACTGATGTTGCCCGCCGGTCTGAAGCGGCTCCACCGGCTCGTCGTGCGGTGCGAGACGATACCCACCAACTTCGCAGCGTTCGTCGCCATCGATTGCATCTTCGTCCTGGTCAAATCCATCCGCGGGAGACCTTGCAGGTTCACGCGATTCCCCTGCCGTTGCAGGCCGCTTTGCTTGACACACCTCCGGATGGAGACGAAACCTTCGTCAACAGTGACTCGGGGATTTGGGTGGGATCGGTCATGAAATCACTTTCTGCGGCAGCGATCCGCCACTATCAGGATCATGGCTATTATGCCCCGGTGCGTGCGCTCTCGACAATTGAGGCGGCAGAGGTAAGGCGACGTCTTGAAGAATATGAGCGCGTCGGCGGAGGACTGTCCGGCCCGCTGCGTCACAAGACGCATCTGTTGTTCACCTGGCTGAATGACCTGATCCGCCATCCCGGCATCCTCGATGCGGTAGAAGATCTGATCGGCCCAAACATCCTGTGTTGGGGGACCAGCTTCTTCATCAAGGAGGCTCACAACCCGAGCTTCGTCTCCTGGCATCAGGACAGTACATACTGGGGACTGGAGCCGCCCGATATCGTCACGGCCTGGATCGCGATCTCCGAGAGCACACTGGAGAACGGCGCGATGCGGGTTATTCCCGACTCGCATAACGGCGAGCAGATGATGCATCGCGACACGTTCGCCAGCAATAACCTGCTCAGTCGTGGGCAGGAGATTGCAGTCGATGTCGACGGCGAGCGCGCTGTGGATCTGGTGCTGCAACCAGGCGAGATGTCGTTGCATCATGTGCGGCTGATCCATGGCAGCGAGCCCAACCCCTCCGCGCGCCGCCGTATCGGCTTCGCTATCCGCTACTTGCCGACCCATGTCCGCCAGACTGTGGGGGAGCGCGACTTCGCCACTCTGGTCCGCGGTGTAGATACGTACCACAATTTCGATGTCGAGCAGTGCCCGCAAGCGGACATGTCCGAAGCCGCGCGTGAGTTTCATGCGCGCGTCACCGGCGCGCAGGCACAGGTTCTGATGCGCGAAACCGGCCGGTCGATGTAGGGATCACAATCATGAAGATGTTTGGCACCGTCCGGTGGACGGTTGTGGCGCTGCTGTTCCTCGGCGGCATGATCAATTACCTCGACCGCTCCGCCATCGCGGTCGCCGCGCCCTTTCTGACCAAGCAGCTGTCGCTTTCGCCGTCGGAGCTGGGTTGGGTGTTC
>DATNEJ010000149.1:0-4479 GCA_035606775.1 Acetobacteraceae bacterium
GAGCAAACCGTTCAGCATAGCAGCCAGCCGCTTGCGCCGCTTGCCCTCCGGCGTCGCGGCAATTCCGAATAGTAGTTCCGCCACGGTCACGCTCGACAGATAGAGCGTCTCCGCGGCCTGATCGTTGAGCCAGGCGTGCACCCGCGCGTGCGGCTCCGGCCGCATCGCCTCGGACACGACATTGGTGTCGAGGACGATCATTCGAATCTCATCGGTTCGGCCGGTCTCTTGTCGCGCGCGGCCTCGATGGCGCCGACGTCCTTGTCGGTCAAGCCCACCTTCCGGCCGAGAGCCGCGAGCGCGTCGCCGAGCCGCATGCGCCCGGCCGGCTTCACGACCGCCGCGAGGATGTCGCGCACTTCGGCCTCGGTGCTGTGACCATGTTCGGCGGCGCGGCGGCGGAGTGCGCGATGCACGTCGTCAGGGACATTGCGGACGGTCAGAACCGCCATCGTCACCTTCCTTCATTTGCTGTCACTGACAGCATATCTACTACTATGCTGTCACTTTTCAAAAACACCCGTGACGGCATCGCAGGCCGGTCAGCTTCATGCACTGCGACCTCGGCTACATCGACCTGGCGCAGAGGACCTTGCGACCAATCGACGACCCGTTCGGCTTGAGGTTGTCACCTATGTCCTGGGAACTTTATGTCCGGGCTGGACACGTGGAATATGGCGCGCCCTACAGGATTCGAACCTGTGACCCACAGCTTAGAAGGCTGTTGCTCTATCCAACTGAGCTAAGGGCGCCGATCGCCAGGCGATACCCGCCTCTATCACAGCGCGGGCGCAACGGCGACCGGCTCGCCGCCCGCCAGCAATGCCTGGGCGCAGGCATCCAGGATCGAATCCGTGTCCAGCCCATATTCCCGGTACAGATCGGGGATGTCGCCTCCCTGGCCGAACCGGTCGGGACCCAGCGGCACAATCCGGTGGCCGCGCACGCCGCCGATCCACGCATGCGTTGCGGGATGCCCGTCCAGCACCGTGACGAGGGCTGCGCCCGGCGCGAGCGGCGCGAGCACCTGCTCGATATGGGCGCGCGCCTCGCGATGACCGGCGCGGCGCGCCCGCTGCGCCGCCAGCCAGCCGGCGTGCAGCCGATCGGGTGAGGTGATCGCCAGCAATCCGGCCCCCGGCGCGTCCTCGCTCAGTTCGGCAAAGGCTGCCTCGGTTTCCGGCGCGACCGGCCCCTGATAGGCCAGCGCGATCCGCGCCCCTTGTGCGGGCGGCACGATCCAGTGCGCGCCGGCGATCACCGCCCGCGGATCGAGGCTGCGCGCCTTCTGCTCCAGCGCCCGCGTCGAAAGCCGCAGCCAGACCGCAGATCCATCCGGGCGCTGCATGAACTCGAAGGCATGGCGCAGCAGGATCGCCAGCTCGTCGACATGCGCGGGTTCGAAACTCGCCAGGCGATCCGCCGCCATGCCGATCAGTGGCGTGTTGACGGACTGATGCTGCCCGCCCTCGGGCGCCAGGGTCAGGCCGGAAGGCGTGGAGATCAGCAGGAACCGCGCATCCTGGTAGCAGGCGTACAGCAGCGCATCGAGGCCGCGATTGACGAACGGATCGTAGACCGTGCCGACGGGCAGCACGCGGGCGCCGGTCATGGCCGGTGCGAGGCCGGCGGCGCCAAGCAACAGGAACAGGTTCTGCTCGGCAATGCCGAGCTCGACGTGCTGGCCGGCGGGGGACATGCCCCAGCGCTGAGCCGAGGCAAGTTTGGCGTCGCGGAACACGTCGTTGCGGGTATGCCGGTCGAAGATGCCACGCCGGTTCACCCAGGGCCCGAGATTGGTGGACACCGTCACGTCCGGGCTGGTGGTCATAATGTGGGCGGCAAGCTCCTTCAGCTCGCCCTGGCCGCGGCCGATCTCGGCCAGGATGTCGCCGAAGCCGCTTTGCGTGGACATCTTGCGGCCGGCGAGCTTCGGCGCGGGAAGCTGTGCCGGCACCGCCACCGCCGGTGCGGTCAAGGAGCGGCCTTCCGGGGTCAGTTCGGTGCCGAACGGACAGTCTGCCAGGAAGGCGCGCAGTTCGGCTTCCGGCACGTCCAGGCCCTCGAACAGGTCCCATTCGTGGCCGGGGCGGATGCCCATTTCGGTCTGGAACAGCGCCATCTGCTCCTTGGTCATCAGCCCGGCGTGGTTATCCTTGTGGCCGGCGAAGGGCAGGCCCATGCCCTTGATCGTGTAGGCGATGAAGCAGCTCGGCTGATCGCCCTCGGCCGCCGCAGTGCGCAGGGTATCGATCACCGTCTCGATGTCATGGCCGCCCAGATTGGTCATGAGCGCGCCCAGGTCCTCATCACTCAAGGTGTCGATGATGGCGCGCGCCTTGGAGCGGCCGAGATCCGCCAGCAGCGCCTGGCGCCAAGCGGCGCCACCCTGGAAGGTCAGCGCGGAGTAGAGGCTGTTGGGACAGTCGTCGATCCAGGCGCGCAGCGCGCCGCCGCCTTCGCGGGCAAACGCAGCCTCCAGCTTCCGGCCGTATTTGATGGTGACGCAATTCCAGCCCATGTCGCGGAACAGGCCCTCGATCCGGCCGAACAGCCGGTCGGGGACAACGGAATCGAGGCTCTGGCGGTTGTAATCGACGATCCACCAGAGATTGCGGACGTCGTGCTTCCAGCCTTCCAGCAAGGCTTCGTAGATGTTGCCCTCATCGAGTTCGGCGTCGCCGGCGATGGCAATGTGCCGGCCGGGCGGCAGGTCGGTGCGGCCCAGGCCGTGCAGCCTTGTGTAGTCCGCCATCAGCGCGGAGAAGCTGGTCATGGCAACACCCAGGCCGACCGAGCCGGTGGAGAAATCGACCTCGGCCCCGTCCTTCACCCGCGACGGGTAAGGCTGCACGCCGCCGAACCGGCGCAGGCCCTCCATCTTTTCGCGGCTTTGCCGGCCGAACAGGTAGTTGATGGCGTGGAACACCGGGCCGGCATGCGGCTTCACCGCGATACGGTCCTGCGGGCGCGCGATCTCAAAATACAGCGCGGCCAGGATGGAGATGCAGGACGCGCAGGAGGCCTGGTGTCCGCCGACCTTGAGGCCGTCGCGGTTCGGCCGCAGATGGTTGGCGTTGTGGATCATCCAGGCGGAAAGCCAGAGCAGCTTGCGCTCCAGTTGCCGCAGGACGTGGACGCGGCGGTTCTCCTTGCCGGCGGATTTGGAGAGCGTGGCAAGCGGCGTGTCCATGGCGGTGCTGTCTTTCGCGAAGCCGAAGGGATTCCGCCGCAGCATAGCCCGCCGCGGCAGCGCTGCGCATCCCTGGGGTGACGCAGTGCAGGTGATCATACGCACGACGCCGGATACGGGTGGCGGCCTTGACACCCGTGCCGCCGCGCTGCTTCCCGATCCGCCGGCTCGGGCTGCATCGTGGACGGCGGATGCGGCGCTGCTTTGATCCCGAATGTCCGTCCGCCGCAACAACGATAGAGACGATCCGATGACGCAGAACATTTACGATAACGACCAGTTCTTCACGGGCTACAGCCAGCTCCCGCGCTCCGTCGAGGGATTGGACGCCGCGCCGGAATGGCCGGCGCTGCAGGCGCTGCTGCCGGACCTGCGGGACATGGACGTGGTGGACCTTGGCTGCGGCTTCGGCTGGTTCTGCCGCTGGGCGCGCGCACACGGGGCCGCTCATGTGCTTGGCGTCGATGTTTCGGAGAAGATGCTGGCGCGCGGCAGGGCGACGACGCCGGACCCGGCGATCACCTACACGCAGGCGGATCTGGAAACGCTCGTGCTGCCGCCTGGCGCCTTCGGCCTGGCCTACAGTTCGCTGGCACTGCACTACATCGCGGATCTGGGCAGGCTGGTTGCCACCGTGCATCGGGCGCTGCGGCCGGGGGGGAGCCTGGTCTTTTCGGTGGAGCATCCTTTGTACACGGCGCCCAGCGATCCGCGCTGGCAGACGGCTGAGTCGGGACGCAGGGTCTGGCCGCTGGACGGCTACCTGGACGAGGGGCCGCGTTCGACCGACTGGCTCGCCAAGGGGGTGATCAAGCAGCACCGGACACTGGCACGCTACCTCAACACGCTGATCGGCGCGGGTTTCACGGTGTCCCATGTCGAGGAGTGGGGGCCAACGGAGGCGCAGATCGCGGCGCATCCGGAATGGAAGGACGAGCACCAACGGCCGCCGTTCCTGCTGGTGGCGGCACAGCTGTAGGGAGGGCGTGGCTGTGACCGGGGTGTGGCGCGGCGGCTGTGGACCGGCGTAGCGGCATTCGTATGGGCATGGCGCCACCATCGGGGTCGAGAAAAGAAAGAATGGAGGCGCAGATGAAGGAAGATGCACGCGGATAACGCGGATCAAAGCCGTCGATCCGGGAGCGGCTCCACTTCGTGGGACCGGTGCCGAGCGGGCGGATCGCGCATTGTGCCGCTGCGCGGCGGGGTTGAGTTTGCGGTTCAGCCGCGGTCAGTCCGTCATTGGGGTCCCTCCGTCGAGGATGATCTGGCTCGGGTTCCGCATC
>DATNEJ010000165.1:0-6208 GCA_035606775.1 Acetobacteraceae bacterium
CGGCACGTAGGAGGACAGCTTGCCGTCCTGAATCGGGATGATGTTGGTCTTCAGCGCGCGAAAGCCGCGTTGCTTGACCTCCTGCGCATGGCGCGCCAGGTCGTCGTAGCTGTTCAGCGGCGGCACACCCATCAAGGCCGCGCTGCGGACGCGATATGTGCCGAAATGCGACCAGTAGACGGGAATGCGGTCGCGAATCGGTCCGCCGAACAGCGCATACACAGGCACACCGTAGGCCTTGCCCGTCACATCCAGCAACGCATTCTCGATGGCCGCGATCGCCTGCTGGTTCAGTCCCCCGCGAGACTGCCGTGTCAGCACGTGCAGGTGCTGAGTGATCTGGTCGTAGCGGCGTGGATCGCGGCCGATCAGCACCGGAGACAGGCCGTTTATTACGTCCGACAGGCCGACGCTGCCGAAGCTCTCATTGAACTCGGACCAGCCGACGATCCCGTCATCGGTCATGACCTTGAGAAAGGAGAACATCCGCCAGCCGGCATCGGCCTGCAGTGTCTCCATCTGAGTAATCTTCATGGCTCGTCCCCGATGCCGTTTCCCCGTCGGTTCGCGGATGATCGCGATACCAGATGAAGGGGCCATTCCAAGCACGCGGGTTGCCCCGGGACAAGATGGTGGCCGCAGCCTGCGTCGGCCTGCCAGGTGTTGCAGCGAGAGGGCGGAGGATGGTTCGGCGTCCGGCCGCTTACGATTTGTTTAAGGATCGCCGTCCATAACGAAAACGCCGACCGGGAATAGGCCCGGCCGGCGTTCAAGGAGGAGAATGCAATGCACGAACATTGCACCCTTCTGTTGCCCATTGTGGTGATCCTGGCTCGAACAGTCAAGATCATTATCAAGCGGTAGCGGATGGAAGCCAGCCCCATTGTGGGGCTGGCTTCTCCTCCATACGGTTGCATGTAGAAACGCTATGTCCGGGGCCGCTGATCCACCACTCTGCGTGCCTTGCCCAGCGAACGTTCGATGCTGCCCGGAGGCTCGATAACCACGCGCGTCGAAAGGCCGATCGTGTCCTTGATGCGGCCGGCCACGAGCGTCGCCTCGCTTTCCGCCAGGGCCGGCGTGAAATAGCCGGCCCTGCATTCGACATGCACGGCGACCTCGTCCATCCGCCCTTCGCGGGTCAGGCGGATCTGATAATGCCCCGTCAGTGCCTCACTTTTCAGCAATTGCTCCTCGACCTGCGTGGGGAACATGTTGACGCCGCGGACGATCAGCATGTCGTCCGAGCGGCCGGTCACCTTCTCCATGCGCCGCATGCTTCGCGCAGTACCGGCCAGCAGCCGCGACAGATCGCGCGTCCGATAGCGGATGACGGGCATTGCCTCTTTCGTCAGTGATGTGAACACCAGCTCGCCGGGTTCGCCATCCGGCAGTACCGCGCCGGTCTCGGGATCGATGACCTCGGGGTAGAAATGATCCTCCCAGATATGCGGCCCGTCCTTGGTCTCGATGCATTCATTGGCCACGCCGGGACCAATCACTTCCGACAATCCGTAGATGTCGACCGCATCCATGGCGAATCCGGCCTCGACCTCCTGACGCATTGCGTTGGTCCATGGTTCGGCACCGAACACCCCGATCTTCAACGAGCAGGCGCGCGGATCCAGGCCTTGCCGGACGAACTCGTCGAGGATCGCCAGGATGTAGCTGGGCGTGACGGTGATCACGTCGGGGCGGAAGTCGGTGATGATCTGCACCTGGCGCTCGGTCATGCCGCCCGAGACGGGTACGACGCTCATGCCCAGCCGCTCGCCCCCGTAGTGCATGCCAAGGCCGCCGGTGAACAAGCCATAGCCATAGGCGTTGTGCAGGATCATCCCAGGGCGGGCACCGGCGGCAAACAGGGAACGGGCAGCGACGTGTGCCCAGGTTTCGATGTCTTGCGCGGTGTAGCCGACGACGGTCGGTTTCCCGGTCGTGCCGGACGAGGCGTGAATGCGCACGAGCCGTTCCCGCGGCACCGCGAACATGCCGAACGGATAGTTCGCACGCAGGTCCTGCTTGGTCGTGAAGGGAAACTTTTGCAGATCCTCGATCCGGCGGAAATCGTCCGGGTGAACCCCGGCCGCATCGAACGCCGACCGGTAATGCGGCACGTGCGCATAGGCATGGCGCAGCGTCCAGCCGATCCGCTCGCATTGCAGCGCCGTGATCTCATCCCGCGATGCGGTTTCGATCGCATCCATCCCTCCCATCTAGTCCTCCGTCAGAAGCCGGCCGCCGCTCAGTCGTGAGTGCCCCCGGAACTCCGCCACGATGCTGCCGTCGGACCCGGTGACATGCACGTCGTAGATGCCCGAGCGTCCGACGATCACCCGCTCCTCCGCGTGCGCGATGAGCGTTTCTCCCAGCCGAACCGGCCGCACATAGGTGATGCTGTTGTGCTGCGCCACCGCGCGTTCCCCACGTGAGTTCGCGGCAAAGGCCATTGCCGAATCCGCCAGCGCGAAGATGAACCCGCCATGGCAGATGCCGTGCCCGTTCACCATGGTATCGATCACGACAAGCGACATGCACGCCCGTCCGGCGGTGATATGGCCGAGCACCATGCCCATCGAACGGCTGGCGTGATCGTCCGGCCACATCGCTTCCGCGCAGGCGCGTGCCAACGCATCCGCATCGGCGCTCCCCTCGGCAGTCATCCGCGAAACACCGGCGCGCGCTTTTCCTGGAACGCGCGCACGCCTTCATTGAATTCGGCCGATCGGCCGGCCTTGCCCTGCAGACGAGCCTCCAGATCAAGCTGAGCCGGCAACGTGCTGGTGGCGGCCGCGGCGAACATCGTCTTCATGCTGTGCAGCGCCTCCGCCGGCCCTTGTGCCAACTGGCGCGTCAGGGCCTCGGCCTCCTGCATCAGCGCCGCATCGTCCACCGCCTTCCAGATCATGCCCCAGGCTTCCGCACGCGCCGCGTCCAAGGGCTCGCCGAGCATGGCGAGCGCTCTGGCGCGCGCTTCGCCTATCGTGTGCGTGAGGAAGAAGCTGGCGCCCGAGTCCGGCACCAGGCCGACTTTGACGAAGGCCTGCACGAACCGCGCGCTGCGTGCCGCCAGGACGATGTCGCAGGCCAGCGCGAAACTCGCCCCCGCGCCGGCGGCCACACCGTTCACCGCGCACACGATCGGCAGGCGGGAGGCGCGGATGCGCCGCACCACCTCATGATGAAAGTTGCCCGCCAGCTTCTCGAGGTCGGGCGGGCCGTTCGGTCCCGGCGTCACATCCGGCCCAAGCTCCTGTCCCGCGCAAAATCCCCTTCCTTCCCCGGTCAGCAGCAGCGCTCGGCAGGACGGGTCGGCCTCCGCCTCGTCCAGAGCGTGCAGAAGGCTTGTCAGCATCGCCTGATCGACGGCGTTCAGCTTGTCCGGCCGGTTCAGCACCAGCTTCCGCCAACCATCGTGGCTTTCGACGCGGATGGTTTCGCTCATGTGAGCCTCCTTCATGCGGGCAGCACGGGCCGGATGTCTTTCACCGCGCGGGTTCCCGCAAGGGCAGGTTGGTGCGGTAGATGACCCGCTTCAGCGCCATTGCCGATTCGAAGGAATGCACGCCGGGAATGTGCGTCAATGTGCCGCGCAAAAAGCTTTCGTAGGACGCAATATCCGCGGCGACGACGCGCAGCAGGTAGTCGCTGCTGCCGCTCATCTCGTACATTTCCATCACTTCCGCGCAGGCCTCGATCGCCTGTTCGAATCCGCGCAGCGTGTCGTCCGCATGGTTTTCCAGCTTGACGGTCACGAACACGTTGACCGGCAGGCCCACCTTGTTCTGATCCAACAGGGCGACGTAACGTTTGATCACCCCCGCTTCCTCCAGCAGCTTCTGCCGGCGATGAGCGGGGGATGGCGACAGGGCGACCTGCTCGCTCAGTTCGCCGGCCGTCGCTCGGCCGTTGGCTTGCAGGTGGTTCAGAATGGCGATGTCCAGCCGGTCCAGTTGCATACGCAATCCCTTGTTGCGACGCAGCATTTTAGCTGATTCTGCCAAAACGCGCATGGCGCGGCCGGCACTATGGCAACCTTTCCCCCGGCAACATACCTAAGATGACAGGCACGCCCGATAGTGCGCCGGAAAAGGAGAGGACGCCCACCATGGATGTCGGTCTGGGTCACACGGCCACCACGCTGGAATCCCGGTTCGTGGACCTGGATCAGCCTGTGCTGCTCACCGGCATCCAGGCACTGCTGCGCATCCTGCTGGAACAGCAGCGGCTGGATCGCGCCGCCGGCTTGAACACGGCCGCGCTTGTCTCCGGCTATCGCGGTTCTCCCCTTGGCGGGCTGGACCGTGAGCTCTGGGCGCGTCAGCGCCTGATGGCGGCACATGGAATCCGGTTCGAACCGGGCGTCAATGAAGACCTCGCAGCCACCATGCTGTACGGCACGCAGGAGCTCGACGCGTTTCCCGGTGCGAAGGTCGATGGCGTCTACGGTATGTGGTACGGCAAGGGACCCGGCGTCGATCGCACCGGCGATGCGTTCCATTGCGCCAACATGGTGGGCACCCATCGGCACGGCGGCATCCTCGCGATCGCCGGCGACGATCATGGCGCGCATTCGTCGACCTATCCCCATCAGACCGAGTTCATGTTCCAGAACGTCTTCATGCCGGTGCTCAACCCGGCCTCCGTTCAGGACGTACTCGATCTCGGGCTCGCCGGCTGGGCGCTGTCCCGCTATTCCGGATTGTGGGTGGCGTTGAAGACCACGGCGGAGACCATGGAGCAGGCTTCCACCGCCGTCGTCACCGCCGAACGCAATTTCGTGGTCCCGGACTTCCTCATTCCGCCGCACGGGCTGAATTTCGACCACACGCTGCATTTCCCGGCCGATCGCGCGCAGCTCGAACGGCGCGTGATCGAGGAAAGGCTGCCGGCCGCGCTGGCATGGGCGCGCGCCAACCGGCTCGACCGGCTCGTCTGTGGCACCGCCGAGGCACCGATCGGCCTCATTACCGTCGGCAAGGCGCATGAAGACACGCTGCACGCGCTGCGACGGCTTGGCCTCGACCGCCATCCGCAACTCGCGGTCTACAAGGTTGCGATGACCTGGCCGCTGGAAACACAGGGGCTGCGCGAATTCGCTGCCGGCAAGCGCGCGATCCTGGTCATCGAGGAAAAGCGCAGCTTCGTGGAATCGCAGATCCGCGACGCGCTGTATCATCTGCCGGCGGACCAGCGGCCGGATATCAGCGGCAAGACCGACCCTTCGGGCGCGCCACTGCTGTCGCCGCTCATGGAATTGTCGCCGGAAAGCGTGAGCGGTGGATTGGCGAAATTCCTCGGCGCCGCCGGCCTGAACCTGCCCGCGCCAGCAGCGCCGGTTGCCATCGATCGGCCCGAGGGGCTGTTGCGCCGCATCCCGGCTTTCTGTGCCGGATGTCCGCATGCCACCTCCACCAAGTTACCAGACGGCAGTTTCGCCAGCGCCGGCATCGGCTGTCACTTCATGGCGCTCGATGACGGCGACCAGACGCGGACCTTCACGCATATGGGCGGGGAGGGTGTGCCTTTCGTCGGCCTGTCCACCTTCACCGACGTAAAGCACATGTTCGCCAATATCGGCGACGGCACCTATCAGCACTCCGGTATCCTGGCGATCCGCCAGGCGGTCGCGTCGAAGACCCGCATCACCTACAAGCTGCTGTTCAACGACGCGGTGGCGATGACCGGCGGGCAGCCGGCGGAAGGCAGTCCGACCGTTCCCATGCTGGCGGCGCAGGTTGCCGCCGAGGGTGTGCAGCGGATCGCCATTGTCGCCGATGAGGCCGACCGCCTGCCGTCCGCCTCCGCCCTGCCGCCCGGGGTCACCCGTCACACGCGTGAGGACCTGGACGCGGTGCAGCGCTCGTTGCGCGACTACGAGGGCCCCTCGGTGCTGATCTACGATCAGGTGTGCGCCACGGAGAAGCGCCGCCGCCGCAAGCGCGGATCGATGGCGCAGCCGGCTCGTCACGTCGTGATCAACGAGGCCGTGTGCGAGAATTGCGGCGACTGCTCGACCCAGTCCGGCTGCATCGCCATCGAGCCGGTGGAAACCGAGCTCGGCCGCAAGCGCCGCATCAATCCGACAAGCTGCAACGTGGACCTGTCCTGCCTGAAGGGCTTCTGCCCCAGCTTCGTCACTCTGGCCGGTCCGCCGGCCGCACCGGATGCCGATACGCATTGGCAGGCGCAGGAGGCTGCGCTCGCG
>DATNEJ010000181.1:0-3095 GCA_035606775.1 Acetobacteraceae bacterium
GCCCACAGCAGCGGCCACCACGCTCTTGATGAGGCTGCCGTAACGGCGGTGAAGCGATGGCGGTTCGTGCCGGCCAGCCAGGACGGGAGGCCGATCGCCGGTTCCGCCGACGTGCCGGTGCGGTTCCAGTTGCGGGACTGAGAGTGTGGACAGTCCAGAGACTTCGCTTTCGAAATGCGAAGCCGACCCATCGGCCTCCGCTCGGCCGAGCGGTAGCGGAAGCCGCTTCAACGCGCCGATTGGGTAGCCCACAGCGTCGGTAAACGGGGCTTCGTGCCTGTTATCCGGCAGCGTCGGTAAACGCGGCTTCGTGCCTGTTATCCGGCGAAACGTACCGGTGTCAGACCGCGTCGGCCCGACACCGGTTTCCCGGAATGTGAGATCAGTAGCTCAGGGCGTGCTCTTCCACCGGCACCCAACGCCCGTTCTTCACCACGGCCAGGAACGCCGTGGTCGAACCGTGGTGCTGGCGCGGCCCGAAGCTCAACTTGCCGCCAAAAATGTCCTCGTAGTCGTTGATGCTCTCCATTGCCTTGGTGAAGCTTTCCACCGTCAGGTCGTGGCCGGCGCGCCGCAGTGCTTCGATCACCACGCCTGCGGCGGTGTAACCGGTCTCGCCCAGGTAGTTCGGATCGATGCCGAACTTCTGCTTGTATTCGGCGGCGAACGCCTTGACGGCCGGCCGCGGATCATCCGGATAGGCATAGAGTGTCGGCGCCATCGCATAGTATCCCTCACCGACCTCGCCGGGTGCGGTGGCGACCGCCGTATCGTAAGCCGCGACCGGACCGACGGCTTCGACCTTCCATCCCTGCTTCTTGATGGTCGACAGGATCAGCACCGAATCGCGAACGATGGTGCCCATCGTGATCAGGTCGCAGTTCGCCTGCCGCAACTTGGTCACGCTGGCCGAGAACTCGGTATCGGTCGGCCGATGCGCGGTTTCGGCGACGACCTTCATGCCCAGGGCCTCGGTCTCCGCTTTGACGCCGCTCAGCACGTCACGTCCGAAGTCGGTGTCCTGATACATCGCGCAGATCGTCTTCTTGTGGCGTTCCTGCACGAAGTAGCGGACGCCCGCGCGCATCTGGTCGTAATACGAGGCGAACTGACTCCATTTGAGGTCATGGTACGGCTCGTACATCGAGCGCGCGGCGGTCAACGGCAATACGTTCGGTACGTTCTTCGCGAACATCATCGGCATCATCGCGTCGTTCATCGGCGTGCCGCCGTTCACCAGCGCCATGAAGATATGGTCGTTGTTCAGCAGCTTGTTGATTGCCTGCACCGCGCGCGGAACCTGATACTGATCGTCTTCGACGATGTAGTGGATCTTGCGGCCGTTGATGCCGCCCTTGGCATTGATATCGTCGAACGCCATACGCACGGCGTTGCTGTTGTTGACACCTTGGATCGCCGCCACCCCGGACAGGTCCGTGGCTGTGCCGATGATGATTTCAGTGTCGGTGACGCCTTGCACCGCCTCCGCAGTACCGGCCCAGAAACTGGCGAGAAGTATCGCCGCGGCGCAGGCCCCGGCCCTGTACATCTGTTTCATTCTGACCTTCCCCGAAGAATTATTGTAGTGCCTGGCAGCCTGCCGAAACTTGTGGGTGGACACAATGAGACGTGGCCTGGAGGGGCCCCACGATCCGGCATTTTATTGCCATCAGAGAATATTACTCTTAGAGATCGGCCCGGTGAGCCTGCGTCACAGCGCCACGGCCAAAGCGAAGGGCGACCGCCGGCCGCGTCCGCGGCCAGCCTGCGAACCCAGCCTCTACGGCCGCCAGGATTGCGGCGGCCGTTTGCGGATCACGCCGCCAGCGCGCCAGACCTGGAATCGCCAGGTCAGCCACGCAATCACGGCGGCAAGCAGCGCCACGGGCAGAATGATCAGCGCAAGCCAGAGCGCGAAGGCGGCGACGAAAAGCGCACCCGCACCGGCCGCGACCAGGATCGCCCAGAACATGATCCGGGTCACCAGTGGCGGCTTCGGGGGTGTCCTGAACTCACCCTCCGGCGTCATGTCCAGTACAGGAGGTCGGTCACGCATGACGCAAGACGTGGCCCATCGGCCGCCGCGGTTCAAGACCACCTGAACCCGCGTTACAGTTCCCCCAACACGGAGGATTGGTTCATGAAGGTCGGTCTGTTCATCAACACGCAGTTCCCGGAAGGCGTGAACGTTCCCGCCCGGATCCCGGAGATGGTGGAGCAGGTGCGCGTGGCGCGCGACGCGGGGTTCGCCTCGCTGTGGTTCCCGCATCACTGGCTGACCGAACCGATGCAGATGCTGCAGATCACGCCGATCATGGCCTATCTCGCAGCCGAGGCAAAAAACATGGTCATCGGCCCGAACATCCTGATCCTGCCTTTGCTCAATCCGGTGCAAGTGGCCGAGGAATCCGCCACCCTCGATGTGCTGACCGGCGGCAGATACGTCCTGGGCGCCGGCCTCGGCTACCGGGAGCCGGAATTCCACAGCTTCAACATCCCCCTGGCGGAACGCGCACCGCGCTTCGTGGAGAGCATCGCCCTGATGCGCCGGCTATGGAGCGGGGAGCGGGTGACGCATCAAGGCAAATTCTACCAGGTGAAGGACGCCGGCATCAGCCTGAAGCCGGTGCGCCCTGGCGGGCCGCCCGTCTATATTGCCGCCCAGGTGGAGGCCGCGGTGAAGCGCGCGGCCCGCATCGGCGACGCCTGGCTGATCGTGAACGCCGCCGGGTTGGATGTCGTCGTGCCGCAGATGAAACTGTACCGTCAATCGCTCGCGGAGTACGGCCGGACGCCGCTGGAGTTTCCCATCGCCCGCGAATGCTACGTCGGCGCCAGCCATGCCACCGCGCTGGCCGAATGCCGTGCCGCGCTGGAATACAAATACAATGCCTACGCGTCCTGGGGGCTGCGCAGCCCGACAGCGAACGGCCCGTTCGAGGATTTCGTGCGCAACCGGTTCATCATCGGCGACAAGGTCTCGGTGACGGAGGAAATCGCGCGCTATCGCGAGATCCTCGGCGTTGACCACTTCATCATGCGCTGCCAATGGCCCGGCCTGGAGCAGGACAAGGTACTCGGCTCCATTCACCGCC
>DATNEJ010000193.1:0-3732 GCA_035606775.1 Acetobacteraceae bacterium
CGCGATCCCCACCAGCCGTAACCATCCGCCCATGACTTGGCACTGTCCCGCCTGACCCGCTACACCAGCAGGCCAAGGGGGAAACAAGATGCAAGCGGACTATGTGATCGTGGGTGCGGGATCCGCCGGCTGCGTTCTCGCCAACCGTCTGACCGAAGACCCGAACACCCGCGTCCTGCTGATCGAGGCCGGCGGTCGGGACCGGCACCCGATGATCCATATCCCGGCCGGCTACATGAAGCTGCTGGACCATCCCACCTTGACCTGGGGCTACAAGGCCGACACCGCGGCCGAACTCAATGGCCGCCAGATCCCCTACCCCCGCGGCAGAGTCCTTGGCGGATCGAGCTCCATCAACGGCATGATCTACATTCGCGGCCAACCCGAAGACTTCGACCACTGGAGTCAGCTCGGCAATCGCGGGTGGTCCTGGGACGACGTATTCCCCTACTTCAAGAAAGCTGAGAACTGGGAAGGTCAGGCGGACGCCATCCACGGCAAAGGCGGACCGCTGTTCACCTCCCGCACTCGCGATCAGCCCGTGCTGTGTCAGGCGGCCGTGGAGGCCGGGCGGCAGATGGGGTGGATCTACCGCGACGACGTCAACGACCTGCCGCCGGGATTCGGTGACCATATCGGCTGGGTGCAGCAAACCCGCGGCGGCCGCTTCCGTGCCAGCACCGCCCGCTCCTATCTGCGGCCCGCGATGAAGCGGCCGAACCTGCAGATCGTGACCGACGCCCTCGTGCATCGCGTGCTGTTCGACGGCAAGCGCGCGGTCGGCGTCGAATACGCGCAGGGCGGAACGGTGCAGCGCGCCGATGCCGCCGGAGAAGTCATCCTCTCCGCCGGTGCGGTCGGATCGCCGCATATTCTGCAGCTTTCCGGTGTCGGCGATCCCGACCATCTCGGGCGTGTCGGCATCGGCGTGAATCACGCGCTACGCGGCGTGGGAAAGAACTTCCAGGACCATTTTGTCGTGCGGGTGTCCTGCGATGTGCAAGGCGTCCCCACGCTGAATGAGCGTTCGCGCGGGCTTGGGCTGGCGCGGGAGGTCCTGCACTACGTCGTCGCCGGCCGCGGATTGCTGACCTACGCAGCCTCGCTGGTCGCGGCCTCCGTCAAGGTCCTTCCCGAATCGGCGACCCCTGATGTGCAGGCCTTGTTCGCATCAGCCAGCTACGCGCCCGGGCCGGTACGCCAGTTGGACCACAAGCCCGGCATGACATCCGGGCTATGGCAGATGCGCCCGTTGAGCCGTGGCTACGTCGAAGCCCGCTCACCGCGACCGCAGGACCAGCCGGCAATCAATCCGCGCTATCTTGACGATGAACGCGACCGGCGCGCGGTGACAGGCGGTATTCGGCTGGTGCGGAAGTGGTTCGAGTCGCCCGCTCTTGCGCGCTATGTCGTCGCGGAAACCGTGCCGGGACCGGATGTGCAGACCGACGACGAACTCGTCGCCTATGCCAGGCAGGCCGGCACGACCGTGTTCCACGCGACCTGTTCCTGCCGGATGGGACCCGATCCGCTGTCGGTGGTCGATGACCAGTTGCGCGTGCACGGGCTGGAGCGGCTGCGCGTCATCGATGCCTCGATCATGCCGGCGGTGACATCGACCAATACCAACGCACCGACCATCATGATTGCCGAGAAGGGGGCGGCGATGGTGCGGGCAGCCTCACGCGGCGCCCGCAGTCCCGCGCCGGCGCAGGCCGAGGGCGTACCCGCCTAAGGCGGGATCGTCGAAAGCGCAAAGCAACTTCGATGCATGATCGCGCCGTCGATCGGGCGCGATCATGCACCCGGAACCATCAACCCCCTGGGTTGCCCTGAGCTTCGACATACAGCGCATAAACAGACTGACTTGCGGTCATGAACAGGCGATTCCGTTTGCGCCCGCCGAAGCACAGATTGGCGCAGCGCTCCGGCAGCAGGATACGCCCGATCAAGGTGCCGTCGGGCGCGAACACCGCGACGCCGTCCTGGCCCGGACCGCCGGAGAAGCCGCACCACACATTGCCTTCCGTGTCGCAGCGGATACCGTCGGCGTAGCCGGGCGTGCCATCGAAGAAAACCCGCCCCTTCACGGCCTTGCCGCTGACCATGTCGTAGACATGCGTGGTCTTGGTTCCGTTCGGCGTGTCGACCACATAGAGGCGTGACTCGTCCGGCGAGAAGCACAGACCGTTCGGACGCTCCATGTCGCCGATGGCGATGCTGAGCTCGCCGCTCGCCGGGTCCAGCCGGTAGACGCGGTAAGGCATTTCCTGCGGCGCCTTGTCGCCCAGGTAGTTGCCGCGAATGCCGGCACCATTGTCACTGAACCAGATCGACCCGTCCAACTTCACCACCACGTCGTTCGGTCCGGTAAGCCGCGTGCCCTGGAATGACGACGCCAGGATCGTGACGGTGCCGTCATGCTCCGTGCGCGTCAGGGTGCGGCTGCCGAGCTCGCAGGAAATCAGGCGGCCCTGGCGGTCGCGGGTGTTGCCGTCGGGATGGCCGGCCGGATCGCGCAGGATCGCGACGGCACCAGTGACCTCATCCCACCGTAGCAGCCTGTCGTTGGGAATGTCCGAGAACAGCAGGTATCGCCCATCGCCGTAATAGGCTGGACCTTCGGTGAAGCGAAAGCCCGTGGCGATCCGCTCGATCGCCGCGTGGCCAAGAACCATGTGCTGAAAGCGCGGATCCAGCACGACGATGTCCGGATCGGGATAACGGATCGGTGCGGCGGACTCCCAGCGCGAGAGGCCGCGCTCGGTTTCCGGCGTCGCGACCCCGACACGCGTTGCTTCAGTACTTCCCTGGCTCATCCTCGCGCTCCTTCCCTCCCGCCTGCCATTGCCGGCGTGCGCGCAGTGGACACCGATGCGCGGCACGCCGCAAACCGCGCACAAGGTCACATCCGCACCAGGGCGGCGTTGGACCTTGCCTGTCGGGAGCGGATAGCATCGTGCCGAGTGGGGGATCGCCATGACACCAGACAGAATTCGCATCGGCTGCGGGGCCGGTTTTTCCGACGACCGTATCCCGCCAGGCGTGGAGATCGTCGAGCGCGGCGAACTCGACTACCTGGCCATGGAATGTCTGGCCGAACGCACCATCGCCCGCGAAACGCTCGACCGCGCCAAGGACCCCACGAAAGGCTATACGCCGGTGCTGCTGGAGCGCATGGAGGCGATCATGCCGCCGGCCCTGCGGCGCGGCATCAGGATCGTCACCAACATGGGTGCGGCCAACCCCATGGGTGCAGCGCACATTCTGCGCAAGCACGCACCGCATTGGGGTTGTCCCGCGTACACCTGCGCAGTGGTGCAAGGCGACGAAGTCACCGAGATCATGCGGGCGCACCCGGAACTGCCGCTGATGGAAGACGGCGCGTCGCTGGAATCGCTTTTGCCGCGCATGGCTTCGGCCAACGCCTATCTCGGTGCCGATGTCGTCGCGCGCGGCTTCGCCACCGGCGCCGATTTGGTGATCACCGGCCGGGTTGCGGATCCGGCCTTGTTTCTCGGGCCGATGCTGCATGCGTTTGGCTGGTCGTATGACGACTACGCGAAACTCGCCAACGGCACGCTGGCCGGGCATCTGCTCGAATGCTCCGGGCAGCTTACCGGCGGCTGCTTCGCCGATCCCGGGAAGAAGGAGGTCGAGGACCTCGCCGGCCTGGGCTATCCGCTGGCGGATATCTGGGCCGACGGCCGGGTCGAAGTGTCGAAAACACCA
>DATNEJ010000201.1:0-5292 GCA_035606775.1 Acetobacteraceae bacterium
CAGGGCAAGATCGGCCTGCTGGACGAACTCTGCCCGCACCGGCGCGCTTCGCTGTTCTTTGGACGCAATGAGGAGTGCGGGCTGCGCTGCGTCTACCACGGCTGGAAATTCGACGTCGCCGGCAGTTGCGTCGAGATGATGAATGAGCCGCCGGAGAATGATTTCAGCCACAAGGTCCGCATCACCGCCTATCCGACCTGCGAGCTGGGCGGGGTGGTGTGGGCCTATCTCGGCCCGGCCGAGAAGATGCCGCTGCTGCCGAAATTCGCCTGGACTCAGGCGCCGGAGGCACAGCGCCACGTGACCAAGGTGATTCAGGACTGCAACTGGCTGCAGGGGCTGGAGGGTGGCATCGACACCTCCCACGCGCCGATCATGCACCGGCTGCTGTCGGAGACTTCGACGCGCGGCGGGTTCAAGCCGTCGAACCCGTTCGTGCGCGGCAAGGCACCGAACCTCGTGGTGGACCTGACGGACTACGGCTACCAGTACTCCGGCATCCGCCCGCTGGGCGAGGCGGAGATGCACATCCGCACCTACCAGTTCATCCTGCCGTTCCATCAGATACGTCCGTCGCGCTCGGAAACCGGTGCCAGGCTGATGGCCGGCCATGCCTGGGTGCCGATGGATGACGAAACGACGATGGTGTTCAACTGGGCCTACAGCCCGGAGGCCGATCTGAACGAGGAAGACCGGCTGGAGCGGGGACTGGGCAACGGCCCGCTGCACGTCGATCCGACGACCTTCCGGTCCAAGGCGAACCGCGGCAACAACTACATGCTGGACCGCATCGTGCAGCGCGATGAGAGCTACACCGGTATAGACGGCATCAATGTGCAGGACCGGGCGATCCAGGAAAGCATGGGGCGGATCGTCGATCGCTCCAAGGAGCATCTGGGGCCGGCGGACAAGGCGATCATCCAGGCGCGCAAGAAGCTGCTGGAGGCTGTGCGGACGGTGGCAGCGGGCGGCACGCCGGAGGGTGTGTCCACCAGCTACTACGAGGTCGGCGCGCATGAGGCGGTGCTGCCGCGCGAAGCGGACTGGCGGCGAGAGATGACGCCGGAGATGCGGCCGGACACGATCCTGCAGACGGTTTGATAGGCAGCGGACTTCGCAGCGGACATGCCGCGCAGGGTTGGGCGTGGCGGCTCCGCGCCGGCGATCATGGCTTACGACCGGTGGCGTGACACCGGCGAACGTGCCGGCCTGCGCGCTGGCCGGCCACCGCCACGCATGAAGCGGCGCAGCCTGTTGTTCGCCGTGCGTCCGGACCAGGATCATTGTTGTTCGCCGCGCGGCTGAGCCTCGACGGCAGTACGCCCGGTGCGTGGCGGTAAGGGGAGGAAACGGAATGCAGATCGTCGACGCCCAGATTCACCTGTGGGGAACCGGGCTGCCGAGCAACCTGTCGCATCGGCAGGTCACGTCGTTCACGCCGGAGGAAGCGATCGGCCTGATGGATGAAGGCGGTGTCGATGCCGCGGTCATCCACCCGCCGGGCTGGGACCCGCATTCGACCGACATGGCCTTCAAGGCGGTGAAGGACTACCCGGGGCGGTTCGCGATCATGGGTTCGGTGCCCCTCGATCGGCCGGACTCCCGCACCCTGATCCCACGCTGGCGCGCGCAACCCGGCATGCTCGGCCTGCGGTACACGTTCCTGCACGATCCCGCGCGCCGCTGGCTGCACGATGGCGATCTCGACTGGCTTTGGGCCGAGGCCGAAAAAGCCGGCGTTCCCATCGCCGCACTCGCCACGGATTCACTGGCCGTGCTTGGCGGGATCGCAGAGCGTCACCCCGGGTTGCGGCTGACGATCGATCATCTGGGCGGACGAGGCGGCCTGACCACGCTGAAGGACGCCGAGGCGATGACCCATATTCCGGATCTGCTGGCGCTCGCGAGATTCCCCAACATCGCGGTCAAGGCAACGGGCGCGCCGGGCTACTCCGCGGAAGCCTATCCGTTTCGCAAGATGGGCGCCTATGTGCGGCAGATCTACGATGCGTTCGGTCCGCACCGGGTGTTCTGGGGCACCGACATCACCAAGATGCCCTGCTCCTGGCGCCAGTGCGTCACGATGTTCACCGAGGAACTGCCGTGGCTCAGCGAGAAGGACAAGAACCTGATCATGGGCGAGGCGCTGTGTGCCTGGTGGGGCTGGGATCGGGTCGGCTGACCGGCTTCGCTGCGTTTGCGGCCTGCGAACGGACGAAAATGCCTTGAATCCGGGCGAAGGAAACAGAAAAGGAAACGTCATCGCATGAGCGACAATCGGCGGAAGAACACACAAGGGAAGCAGGTGGCCGTGGTGGTCGGCGCCACGTCCAAGTGGCAGTCGGGCGGGCGGAACACGCTGCTGGCGCACGGCAA
The DNA here is from genome assembly GCA_035606775.1 of Acetobacteraceae bacterium. GTDB lineage: Bacteria > Pseudomonadota > Alphaproteobacteria > Acetobacterales > Acetobacteraceae > Rhodopila. The sequence goes on from DATNEJ010000201.1 coordinate 2,377, forward strand.
GGCGCTGGACGACAGCGAACTGCCGGCTGGCGTACGCTGGGGAGTCGGCGGGGCCATCGCGCAAAAATTCGCGCAGGAAGGCTTCTTCGTGGTGCTGACAACCCGCGTAGAGGCGAATGCCGCGTCACTCGCCGCTTGCATTCGCGAGCAGGGCGGTCAGTGCTCGATCGTGGAGCTTGACCTTTCCTCGCAGGAGTCAATTTCGACGGCGTTCGCCACGATCCGCAGCGAAGCGGGCGATCCACACGTCCTGGTCTACAACGCGGGCTACCTGGAAGGCCGCGATCTGCCGCCGGATAAGGAGTTGCTGGAGTATATCCCGATCGAAATGTTCGATACCGCGCACCACATCGCCGGCCGTGGCCCGTTCCTGGTAGCCAAGGAGGTGCTGCCGGCGATGCGGCAGCGGGGCGCCGGTTCGTTCTTTTTCTCGAACAATTCGAAGTCCCTGCGCGGGACCAAGCGCATGACAGGAGAGTCGCTCTACTATCCACGGGTGATGATGCGGACTTTGTCCCAGGTGCTGACGGAGGAGTATTCCGAGCACGGCGTGCACGTCGCCAACGTGGTGATCGACGGCACGATCGATTCCCCCGGCACGAGGGCATTGCCGAAGGTGCAGAACCGTCCGGAACTGATCATCAATCCGGTGAAGATCGCCGAAGCGTTCTACTACCTGCACATGCAGGACCGTTCATGCTGGACGCACGAGCTGCAGCTTACGCCGTTCGTGACAAAGCCCAGCCATTGAACGCGGACGCCGGCAGGTCTCGGTCATCGCAGGCCTGCCGGCGCCGACTATCGACTCGCGCGGGCTTCCTTCAGCCCCCGTGTGTCTTGCGCAGGAACCCGGTGCGTGCCTGCGCGCCTGCCATCAGGAACGCGGCATCCTGGCCGGACAGGATGAAGCGCGCACCCATCTCGATATAGCGCGGCATGATCGCTTCGTTGTAGATGCCGGCCATGCCGGGGAACTTGCCGCTCTTCTTGCAGGCAGCAATCATCTTCGCATACGCATCCGCCAGGCGGTCGTTGCCGAAGTCGCCGGGAATGCCCATCTCGGCGCACAGATCGTTGGAGCCGATCAGCAGCACGTCCACGCCCGGCACCGATGCTATCTCATCGGCGTTGGCGATCGCTGTCGGTGTCTCCAGCATCACCACGGTCAGGTTCGCGGCATTCAACGCCTTCGCGGCATCGCCGGTGCTTGAGGAACGCAGGCCGTAATGCGGCCCGATCCCGCCCATCGAGCGATGGCCGATCGGCGGGTATTTCAGCTTCTCCACCACTTCCCGCGCTTCGGCCGCCGTATCGACATGCGGCATGACAATGCCCAGCGCGCCGTTATCGAGAGCGCGCGTGGCAATTGCATATTCGCCGTTCGGCACACGGGCGAGCGGCGCGATGCCGGCGTCCAGCGCGGCAACGGAGATCTGCGCGCAGGCTTCCAGCGACATCACGCCGTGTTCCATGTCCAGGAACAGCCAGTCGAATCCGGCCACCGCCATCGCCTTTGCGATTTCCACGCTGCGGGTCATGCGCACGCCGACGCCCAGCGAAAGCTGCCCGGCCTCGAGTTTCTCCCGGGCGACATTACGAACGGTCATCGGCGGCGTTTCCTCTTTTACGTCTCTTTCAGGCGTCCGGGGCTACTTCGCCATGGCCGGCGCGCGAGCGGCGGCCGGAATGTCGAAGAAGCGGCTCTTCATGCCTTTCTGGTTTTCATACAGCGACCCTTGCAGGGTGGCGGGCGGCAGCGGCAGGCGCACGGGGGCCGGGGCAAGCCGCGGCTCCCGCGGTTCGCCGGCCGCCATCAGGGCATTGAACTTCTCGATGCCGCCCGCAAAGCCGAGCAGGGGCCATGCGTCGGCGGCGCGGAATTGCAGGAGCAGGAGGCGGCGGTCGCGGTCGGAGACGTTGGGCGCCGACCCGTGGATCGCCCGGACGTGGTGCACGGTGATCGAGCCGGCCTTGCCTGTCAGCGGGATGGCGCCGGCGAAATCCACCTCGTGCCGCGTCGGGTCCATCGCGCCGCAGAAGATGCCGTCCGCGTGATGGTCGTAGGTCGGGCCGCGATGGCTGCCTGGAACGATCATCAGCGGGCCGTTCTCCATGGCCATGTCGTCGAACATGACGCCGACGGCCGCGAGGTTGTCGTTGGTGTGCGGGTAGAAGGCCCAGTCCTGGTGCCATTCCACCGGCGCGCCGAACCCGGCGCATTTCATGTTCAGCTTCGCCGTGTCGAAGCGGATATCGGGTCCCCATAGATCCATGAGCACCGCAAGGATGTTCGGATGGCGCACCAGCGCGGCGTAGGCGGGATGGTGCAGGTGCGGCGCCTTGACGCGGCGGACGCGCGGATTGTCCGCGGTGTGGCTGTCCTCCAGATCGTAGATCTCGGTGTGCGCGGTGACGCCGCGGGCGTTCTCGACGAATTCGCCGGTCACCTCACGCAGGCGCTGCACTTCCGCGGCGCTCAGCACGTCGGGAACGACAATCGCACCGACTTCGTTGTATTCGTCGATCTGGGCCCGGGTCAGCATATCTTCCTCCGCGCAGTCCGCCGGAACCTAGCATCCGGGACCGCACGGGTCGAGCAGACGGCCCTGCCGCATGGCGGGACGGTGGCTTCACGCATGGTCAATCGATAAACTGGCGGCAACGAATGAGACGAGGGCGTTCTGCATGAGCATCGAGGTCCAGGACCGGCCCGTTACCGCGTCACACGCTGCCGCCCGCACCGCCATCGCCGATTGCGACATCCATCAAAGCCCGAAGCTCGGCATGAAGGGGCTGTTCCCCTATCTGGAAAAGCGCTGGCAGGTCCATCTGGAAACCTTCGGTCCGCTGCCGCGCCAGGCCTTCCAGTCCGGCCCGGCCTATCCGAAGAGCCAGCCCGACGCGTCGCGGCGTGAC
>DATNEJ010000217.1:0-3000 GCA_035606775.1 Acetobacteraceae bacterium
CCGATGCCCATCACGCCCCAGGTGCCGACATCCAGGCGCTTGCGCGGCTGATAGATGTCGATCACGCCACGGGCCTGATCGAGCGTGTTGGCGCCCTCATTCACCAGAATGGTGTCCGGCCGCTCCTGGATCACATCCCGCAGCACGCGCAGCGCGGAATGGTAGTCCATCGGGGTGGAGTTCTTGCCTAGACGGGACGCCATGCGCGCGACGTTCTGCTCTTTCTTTGTGTTGATCGCGCTTGTCCACTCCGCGGGCGGATGCTTCCAGTCATTGCCCATGCCGTGCAGCAAGGCAGCGACACAGGAGCTGATATCGCCCACCAGCGGCGCGGCGATCTCGACATTGCTGTCCATCTCGCGTGGTTCGATGTCGATATGGATAAACTTCTTGGTCCCCGGCGGCCCCCATTGCTTGCCTTTGCCGTGGCTGAGCAGCCAGTTCAGACGGGCGCCGATCAGCATCACGACATCGCTTTCGGCCAGGACGGTGGAGCGAGCAGCAGCAGCGGATTGCGGGTGCGTGTCCGGAAGCAGGCCCTTCGCCATGCTCATCGGGATATAGGGAACACCGCTTTTCTCGACCAGCGCGCGGATGTCGCCATCGGCCTGCGCATAGGCGGCACCCTTGCCCAGGATGATCAGCGGACGTTTCGCGCCGCGCAGCACATTCAGCGCACGCTCCACCGCTTCGGGCGCCGGAATCTGCGCCGGTGCCGGATCGATCACCTTAACCAACGACCGCCGCCCGGCCTCGGCGTCCATCACCTGGCTGAACAGCTTGCCCGGCAGGTCCAGATACACGCCGCCCGGCCGGCCCGACACAGCGGCGCGGATTGCACGGGCGATACCGATGCCGATATCAGCCGCGTGCAGCACGCGGAATGCCGCCTTGCACAGCGGTTTTGCGATGGCGAGCTGATCCATCTCCTCGTAGTCGCCCTGCTGGAGATCGACGATCTCCCGTTCCGACGATCCGCTGATCAGTATCATGGGAAAGCAATTCGTCGTCGCATTGGCGACTGCAACCAGGCCGTTCAGGAAGCCCGGCGCCGAGACCGTGAGGCACACGCCCGGCGACTTTGTCAGGAATCCCGCTATCGCCGCCGCATTGCCGGCGTTCTGTTCGTGCCGGAACGAGATCACCCGCATGCCCCTGCCCTGCGCGAGTCGGCCGAGATCGGTGATCGGGATGCCGGGGACGCCATAGATCGTCCTGATGCCGTTCAGCATCAGCGCGTCGATGACCAGGTTGAAGCCGTCGGTCAGTTCGGCTTCGGCCTGATTGGATTTCTGCTCAATTGCCGCGGACATTATCTCCTCCCTGTCGTGCCATGCCGGCCGAGCCATGATGATTGCGTTGGCGCCGTGGTGGCAGCCATGTGGGTTACTCCCTTATGCGTAACGACGCTGCCTGGTTTCGTCCGGGGTTCCCCCCGGTGCGTCCAGGAAGCCGCCGTGTTTTTCAACGTGCTCCGCCAGGCCCATCGTGTGTTCCCGCACCAGACGTTCGGCCTTGTCCGGGTCGCGTGCCTCAAGCGCTTCGAGAATCCTGCGATGATCGACGATCGAGCGCTGCGCGCGATTGTCCTGCGTCATCGTCACGGCCCGCACGGCGCGCATGTGAATGAACAAATTGTCGGTCAGGCTGGACATCAATTCGATGCCGCCCAGCCGGATGATCGCCTTATGGAATGCCATGTTGGCATCCGAATATTCCTCGATGTGTTCGGCCGGATCCTGAAACGCTTCCACAAGCATGCGCAGGCCGGCCAGATCAGAGGCCGAGGCGCGGGTCGCGGCCAGTCGCGCCGCCATGCTCTCGATCGCCGACCAAACGGTGATCATCTCGACCACCTCCCGCTTGGTCTTGCGCACGACATGGATGCCGCGGCGGGGCACCGAGCGGACGAACCCTTCCTGTTCCAGAACGGACAGAGCCTCCCGGATCGGCGTGCGGCTCACACCCAGGTCCTGGCTGAGCTGCCGCTCATCCAGGCGGATTTCGCCGGGCTGGCTGTAGATGTCCATGTCCATGATGGCGCGCTTGATCGCCTCGCAGGCCTGCTTGCGCAGCCCGACCGTCACGTCGAGGGGTTCGATCCGTAGCCGGGCCGCGGAGTCGGCGTCGCGCATGGGTTTCATCCGGACCAGCGATCTGGTGCACTGTATATTGTATGCCACCAGCGTCAACTCCGTTCTTGGCCGGGTGGCAGGTTCTTCCGGTGCGTTCGCCATGCCGGGATTCGTTGCGTCGGCAATTCGCCGCCGGTAGAACCCGATTCAATTCCGTTCCAGCCGACCAGCCAGGATTCTCCCGCCGTGATGCGCGCTATGCTCCAGACGACCTGCCCCGTGGCACCCGCGCGCGCAGCATGAGCGGCAGCTTCAAGCGCCGCCGGCGGCGCACCGGTTCCACCTCCAGGCGCTATCGCCCGTCGCAACTGGTGCCGGTCGAAAACCGCGCCCATCGCGCTGTCGGCCCCGATGAGTTGTTCGCCTGCGGCGGCGTGGCGGCTGTCGCGATCCTGCTGATCGCCCTGGTCTGGATCGTCACCGGACGCGCGATCCAGGAGCAGCGTGCCGAAATCAAGGACCGGGTGGAGCGCGCAGTGAGTGCCCAGGCGGCAACCCTGGCCGAGGAGGTTCGCCACGAACTACTGATGGTCGATCAGAGCCTGACCATCCTGCAGGCCGCATGGAAAGCCGACAGCAAGAGCTTCCAGCTCACCGACTGGGCGAAGTCCATGCCGGCGCTGACCTCGGTGTCCGACGACATCTTCATCGCCGACGCCCAAAGGATCATCGTGCAGGACATCCTGCCGCAGGCGGTCGGCCAGGGCGTCGGTGCCGCCTATCTGAATTTCCCGCACGGCGCGCTGGAGCATTTCCAGGGTGACGGCACGCAGAACGCCGACGACAGCCTGCGGTCCGGCGAACTCGGGCCGCCGGTCGATGCGCGCCGGTTCCTGATCTATGTTGTGCGCCCGCTGGACCATCC
>DATNEJ010000235.1:0-12257 GCA_035606775.1 Acetobacteraceae bacterium
CGATAGTAGTGCGATGATCGGCTGTTGCGTCAATGTGAAGCAATGCGTTGCCGGTATCCTAGTCTCCTTCAGCCTGATTACCGGACACCAAGGCGTTTGTACCGCCCAGATAGATACACACGTCGTGCAGAGTGTGGGCCACGAGTTCGCAGAGAAGACGGATTTCCTCGGTTGGCGGCAGCAGGTCGGGAATCATAACGGTATGCATTCCGGCTGCCGCCGCAGCGCGGACACCATTGTACGAGTCTTCCAAAGCCAGGCAATCAGCCGGTGCTACGCCCAGTACTTTGGCAGCATGAAGGAATGGGTCCGGGAATGGCTTGCTCCGAGTATAGTCACCGGAGGCAACGATCACATCAAAGCGGCCTGTCAGGCCATGCAGCCCGAGGTTGTGCGCGACATCCGCGTGACTTGACGAGGTGCATATGGCGCGGGGCAGCCTCAATTCGTCCAGCCGATCCAGAATCTGCATCACGCCAGGTTTCAGCGCCAACGTTGGCTTCACGCGTTCATAGTGTCGCAGCCAGGCGCTCCGGAAAGTGTCAGGATCGCCCGCCGGCCCGATCCGCGCCTGTAGTGTTGTTCGGACCACAGGCCAGGGGTGGCCGATCAGCTCAAGGAAGTCCTCGACAGTAAACGGAAATCCCAGCTCACCGGCCGCGGCGATGATGGCATCGCGATAAAGCGCCTCGCTATCGAAGAGCAGGCCATCCATATCGAAAATGACGGCAGCAGGGTGCTTGTTCATGCCGCCAATAAAGCACGATGCTGCTGGTAACGACAGACATTACAGGCTCGCAGGGAGGTGACTGCCGCGCACCTTCTGCGCATTGCTTTTTGCGGGACGTTCCCGGATCGTAGATGGTCAGCCGGCCGACACTGCGCCTTGTAGAACAACCGCAACCCGCAGGAGAGCGCATGTTCCGATCAATCGCTGCCGCCATTGTCGTGATCGCGCTGAGCGTGGGGACGTCCGCCGCCGGGCAAACGAACGCCACCCTCACGAACTCCCTGCAACAGGCGCTCGATACCTACGTGACAACGCGCGTGGCACCGGAGCACATCTCGGCGGCATCCCTGAGCATCAGTCTGAAGGGCACCGCGGAAACCATCGACCTCGCGGCCGGCACGACGCAATACCCGAACGCGGGTGCCAAGGTTACGCCGGCGGACCTGTTCGAGATCGGCAGCATCACCAAGTCATTCACCTCCGTCGCCATTCTGCACCTTGAGGCCGCGGGCAAGCTGACGATCGACGACACAATCGGCAAGTGGCTGCCGCAATACCCAGCCTGGAAGGATGTTCCGATCCGCCGGCTGCTCGACATGACCAGCCCGATTCCGGGCTATGACAACCAGGAATCCATTGCCCAACTCATGGGACAGGATCCCAACCACAGATTTACGCCGCAGGAACTGGTCGCATCGGTATACCCGCACGATGGGAAACCCGCACCCGTCAGCGGATGGACGTATTCGAACACCAACTACATCCTGGCGCAGATGATCGTCGAAAAGGCGTCCGGCAAATCCTACGCCGGGATCCTGCGCGGCTTGTTCGATCAGGCCGGGCTGAAAAATTCCTACTACGAACAGAACGTCTACCCCGCATCGATCACCGATCGCATGGTCGCCGGCTACTTCTTCAACCACGACCCCAACAGCGAGGCACTCGCCCCCCTGCTCGGCCATGACGTCAGGAGCGACAGCGTCTCGTGGATGCAGGGTGCCGGCGGGATCGTTTCCTCCATGCAGGACGTCGCACACTGGGCACGCGCGCTCTACGAGGGGCCACTTCTGGCCGAAAAGCAGCGCAGCGAGTTGCTGACGATCGTCTCCGACAAAACCGGCGCGCCGATTCCGGGCACTTCCAAAGAAAACCCGACCGCATTCGGGCTCGGCGTCGGTGCCGGCTTTCGGCCGGCGCTTGGCGCATACTGGTACTATCAGGGGATGACGCTGGGCTACCGCGTGCTCTATGCGTATTTTCCGGCCAACGGTGCCATCATCGTCGTCGGTCTCAACAGCCAGCCCGATGACAAGCAGAACCGCAACGGCGCGCTGCTGGAGGAGATCTATGGCATCCTGCACAAAGTAGGAAAAGTTTAGAGCGTGATCGTCGCAGGCGGAATCGCCGGAGACGTGAATCACGCGATAAGACAAAGAAATAGAGGCTGTTCGGTGCGTCTATCTGCACCGAACAGGCTCTAGCCGTCAGGACAGGTCAACGCTGCTCAGGCCGTAGGTACCGACGGCAACGTCACGGGAAATGAACCCGTTCCGAAAATCGGCAACAACCTTCTGCGGATCGCGCTCCTTCGGCGCGCCATAACCGCCCGCACCCGACAGGCGGAAACTGACGATGTCGCCGCGCTGGAGATGCCGAACCTCCTTGGAGCCGAGATCGGTCTCCTTACCGCCGCGCATCAGTACCGTGCGCGCGAGCGCCCCAGCCTTGCCGCCGAACAGGCCGTAGGGCGGGTTCTTGTGACGATCGCCCAGCAGCACCACGGTCGCATTGTCCGCCAGAAGTTCAACATCCTTGCGCAGTCCACAGCCGCCACGGAACCGCCCCGCACCCGCGGAGTCGGGGATGAGCTGGAGACAGCGAATGCGCACCGGATTGTTGGTTTCGTGCACCTCCACCGGCACGTTCGCGCAGTTGAAGACCGGGCACAGCGCCTCCGCCCCGTCCTTGTCCGAGCGCCCGCCGAAACCACCCAGAATAAGGTCGTACATGATCCAGCGCCGACCCGTCTCGGGGTCCACGCCGCCGATCTTCGGGTTTGCCCAATGGGTGAAGGCGCCCATCGCGCGTTCCGGCACCGCCTGCGCCATCGCGCCGTTGATCGTGTCGAAGATGCGGACTTGCAGCGACGCACGCCCGCCGCTGGCGGCGGGATAGTGGGGGTTGAAGAAACTGCCCTCCCGCGCGACCAGCTTGATCACCCGCTCGATGCCCGCGTTGTTGGGCACATCGATCTTTGCGAAGATGCGCATCGCGAAGCTGGCGTAGGCGCGGGTGTAGTTGATGTAGGAGTTGATGCCGGCCGGCACGACGTCGCCGCTGCGCGAGAAATCGACCGTCGCTGTCCCATCCTTCAAGGTCACGTCCACCCGGATGGCAACCGGCGGCGTGTCGGGGCCGTAATCGTCGAGCTGATCCTCGAAGCTATAGGTGCCTTCCGGCAGCGCCCCGATCAGTTCGCGTCCGCGCGCCTCCGAGCGGTCAAGGATGTCCTCGATCACCGCTTCAAGCATGGCGGCGCCATAGTCGGCGAACAGCCTGCGCATGCGCTGCGCCCCGAGGTGGTTGGCGTTACGCTGTGCCAGCAGATCGCCACGCACCTTCTCGGGAATCCGGACATTGCCCAGGATAATACGCAGCAGATCGGGATCGAACTCGCCGCCGCGTACCAGCTTGATGGGCAGGATGCGCAGACCCTCGGCGAAGGCATCGCGCACACCCTGAACCGCTTCCGACCCCGGTTGCGCACCACCTACATCGACGTGATGGGCGGTGTTGACGCAGTAACCAAGTAGCGAGTCGCCCTCGAAGATCGGCGCGATCATGAAGAAGTCGGGAAAGTGCCCGCCGCCCAGGAAGGAGTCGTTGGTCACCAGCATGTCGCCGGGCCGCAGCGTCTCCGGCGGGACGAAGCGCAGCGCGTTCTCCACCGCATAGGGCATCGCGCCCAGATGACCGGGGGTGAAATTGCCCTGTGCGATCAACTGTCCCTTGCGATCGAACAGGCCGGTCGAGAAATCCTCGCCCTCCCGCACCGCTTCCGAAAAAGCCGTGCGGCGCAGGGCGCTGCCCATCTCGTCAGCGATTGAAACCAGCGTGTTCCAGATGACGGTCAGGGTAACCGGGTCTATCGCCTGCCTGCTCATGACACCGCGCTCCGGCCGTTGATAGCGATGATGAGATTGCCCGCCGCACTGACCGAGGCGGTATCGCCCGGCAGGATCACGGTGGTGCATTCCCGTTCCTCCACCAGCGCCGGACCATGGACACGATGGCCTTCGCTCAGCGCATAACGGTTGATGACCTTCGCGCGGACCATGCCGCCGTTCTCGGGAAACCAGGCGTCCCGCTCACCGACAACCGGATCGCCGCCTGCCGCACCGCCGCCGAAGCGGAAACCGACATCGACATGGCTGCCGGCGATGGTTGCAACGACGAACCAATCGCTGACCTCGACCGGTGCCGCGGGATCGTTGTAGCCGTATTCACGCCGGTACGCGGTGTGGAAGGCCGCGAGGGAGGTCGCGATGTAATCCGCGCCAATCGCACCGTCCGACAGCTCCACGCGGATCTCGTAACCCTGACCGGCATAGCGCATGGAGGCGCTGCGCCGCAGTTCGAGCGGGCTGGTGCTGTCCATCCGCCGCACCTCCGCCGTGACCCGCTCCTGCAACCGGATGAAGATGTCGGCCACGGTTTCAAGAGAGGCATCGTTCAGGCGCAGCACCCGCGTCGTGCCGAAATCGACCTTCTTGTCGGCAACGAGCAGGCCAAGGGCCGAACCGACGCCGGCGCCGCGTGGCACGATGACACGTGGGACCTCCAGCGCGCGCGCCAGCCGGCTCGCATGCAGCGGCCCGGCGCCCCCGAACGCGACCAGCGCATAGCGGCGCGGATCGCGCCCGCGCTCAATCGAGACGATGCGCATGGCCCGTTCCATGTTCGCATTGGCGATCGAGTGGATGCCCCACGCCGCCGCCTCCAGGCCCATATACAGGGGCCGCGCGATGTCGCGCTCGATCGCCGCGGCGGCAGCGTCACGGTCGAGCGCCATTGCGCCGCCGTTGAAATAGGCGGGGTTGAGATAGCCAAGCACGAGGTTGGCGTCGGTGATCGTCGGAGCCGTGCCGCCGCGCCCGTAGCAGACCGGGCCGGGTTCCGCGCCGGCGCTGTCCGGCCCGACCGCGATCAGCCCCATTTTTGTGCGCGCGATGCTGCCACCGCCCGCACCAATCTCCAGCAGGTCGATCGCCATCGCGCTGATCGGCAGGCCGCTGCCCTTCTTGTAGTTGACGGCGTCGACCTCGAAGCTCGATGCCAGTACCGGCGCGCCGTCATCAATGGCACCCAACTTCGCTGTCGTGCCGCCCATGTCGAAGGTCATGACATGATGGCAGCCCTCCTCCCGGGCCAGTTCCACGCACATCAGGACGCCGGCCGCGGGGCCGGATTCGACGATGCGGATCGGATAGGCGCGCGCGAGATCGGCGGACACCACGCCACCGTTCGACTGCATGATCGACAGGGCGGTGCCCACTCCGAGTTCCCGCAACGAGCCGGTCAGCGCGGAGAGATAACTGTCCACCATCGGGGCGACGTAGGCATTGGCGACGGTAGTGCTGGTCCGTTCGTATTCCCGGTATTTCGGTGCGATATCGGAAGAGAGAGACAGCTGCTTGCGGGGCGACCGCTCCCGCAGCGCTGCCGCCATCTGCTGTTCGTGCGCCGCGTTGGCATAGGCGTGCAGGAAGACGATGGCGACCGAATCGTAGCCGCCAGCCGCGACCCGATTGGCGACCGCCGCCGCCTCCACCTCCGTCAGCGGCTGCAGCACCGAACCGTCCGGTGCAACGCGCTCGCGCACCTCCAGGATATCGGCGCGCTCGACCAGGGGTCTCGGCTTGTCGATGTGCAGGTTGTTCGTGTCGTAGCGCTTTTGCCGCCCGATCAGCAGGATGTCGCGGAAGCCCTTGGTCGTCAGCAGCGCGGTGCGGCTGCCCTTGCGTTCCAGGATGGCGTTGGTCGCGATCGTGGTGGCGTGCGACGCGCGAACGATGCGCGCGGGCGGAAGCGATCCGTCCGCGATGCGTGCGCCGAGGCCGGCGAGCACCGCGTCCGCCGGTTGACGGGATGTGGGCACTTTCCAGATATCCGTATGCCCCGTCTCCGTGTCGCGCAGCACGAAGTCGGTGAACGTCCCGCCGATATCGAACGCAATCTCGATCATGCATGGATCTCGCGATAGGTGTCGTCGAGCGTCTGGCGCAACCGCTTGCCGATCTCCACGATCTCATCTTGGCTGATGATCAGCGGTGGCGAGAAGGCGATGCGGTTGCCGGCGATGCGCAGGATCAGCCCGTGCTTCCGCGCATTCGCATCGACGCGCGCGCCCAGGCCGGTCTCCGCCGGATAATCCGCCTTGGTCGCCTTCTCGCGCACGAGCTCCACACCGCCAATGAGGCCGACGCCGGTGAAGTCGCCGACCAGCGGGTGGTCGCGCAGCGCGCTCATGGTTTCCAGAAACACCGGTTCCACCTTGCGGACATGCTCCAGCATCCCGGTCTCTTCGTAGATGCGCAGCGTGTCCAGCGCAACGGAGGCGGCCACCGGATGGCCGGCATAGGTATAGCCGTGGACGAACGCACTGTGCTTCTCGCTCTGCTGCACGACAGACTGGAAGATACGCTCGTTCATCAGCACCGCGGAAATCGGCTGCATGGCGGCCGAAAGCGCCTTTGCGCAGGTGATCATGTCGGGCTCGATACCGTACGTCTGGCAGCCCCACATGTTGCCAGTGCGGCCGAAACCGCAGATCACCTCATCGGCAATCAGCAGCACGTCGTATTTCCGCAGCACCTTCTGGATTTTCGCGAAATAGCCTGCGGGCGGGGGCAGGCCGCCGGCGCTTCCCTGCACCGGATCGGCCCAGAACGCGCCCACCGTCTCCGGTCCCTCGGCCAGGATCAGTGCCTCCAGCGAATCGGCGAGACGCTGGGAGAACTCTTCTTCCGTCTCGCCGGGACGAGCATCGCGGTAGTAATGCGGGCAATCGGTGTAGAGGAACCCGTCGAACGGCAGGCCGAAGCCCTTGTGGTACTCGGATTTGCCGGTCAGGCTGATCGCGACGCAGGTCGATCCGTGGTAGCTGCCCTGGCGGGAGATGATCTTGCGCTTCTCCGGTTTGCCCTGGGCATCCCAATGATACCAGACCAGCTTGACGGCACTGTCGTTGGCTTCCGATCCGGAGCATTGCAACAGCACCTTCGACATCGGCACCGGCGCAATCGACAGCAGCTTTTCCGACAGGTCGATCGCCGGCCCATGCGAGGCGTGGCGGAAGATCTGGTAGTAGCCCAGGGTGCGCATGGCGTCGTACGCCACCTTCGCCAGCCGCTCGTTGTTATACCCAAGCGATGCGCACCACAGCCCCGCACCGGCATCGAGGAACGGCTTGCCGGCATCGTCGTAGACGAACACGCCCTGGGCGTGGGTCATGATGGTCGGGCCGATATCGAGATGGCGGCGCGCGTTGGTTTGCGGATGCAGGACCGAGACCATGTCTCTGGCCTGGGGGCTATTCGGCAGGAAATGGGTCACGTCCGGCTTCCTTGTGTGTTCCAGGCCGCGGCAATGCGGCTCCCTGCCGTCAGGTTAAGACACGTCGCGCAGGCGCCGGAACTGACATTTGGAGAACGGGGTATCGCGAACGGAGATAGGCCCGCACTGTCAGATTTCCGGCCGTGCCTCGGCCAGCAGCCGATCGAACAGCAGGCGCGCAGCGGGTGACAGCTCCTCCGGCTGTCGGACGCACAGCCGGTGCAGGCGGCGTGCCCAGGCGTCCAGAATCGGCAGGCTGATCAGCCCCATTTGCGGCACGAGAAGACGCGCCGAACTTTCGGCAACGATGCCGATCCCCAATCCTTCCTGTACGAGCCGGCAGACAACGTCATAGCCGTCCGCACGGACACGGACGCGCATGGCTCGACCGAGCGTGGTTGCCTGGCGGTTCAGCAGCACGCCAAGCGCGCCGCGCCGATCCTGGCCGATGATGTCGTGATCCAGCATCTCATTCATGGTGACGCCTGGGTAACCGGCGAGCGGATGGCCGCGCGGCATCACTGCGACAAGCTGATCGAGATAGCACGGACGCACCCAAAGATCGGCCGGCAGAACCTCCCCGGCGAGGATGCCGAGATCGACCGTCTGGTCCTGCACGGCGCGCACGACGTCCTCGTGCTGACGTTCGTCGAGATCAACGCGGATCCCTGGATTGGTGCGCAGGAAATCGCCCAGCACGGCGGGAAGGGAGGCGATCAGTGTCGTCTCCCCCGCGGCCACGCGGACGTGACCACTGACACCGGCGGCGAGACGCTGGATCTCCGCCTCAAGTTGCCCTGTTTCGTGCAGCAGGTTACGCGCCCGCCGCAGCACGACGGCACCGGCCGCGGTGATCTCCACGCCGTTCGCCCGCCGGTGCAGCAGTACCAGGTTGAGGCGGTGTTCGATCTCGCTGATGCGCTTGCTGATCGCGGATTGCGCGATACCCTCCCGCCGAGCCGCCCGGGCGATGCTGCCCTCGTCGACGACGGCGATGAACAGGCGCGCGGTTACCATGTCGAGCACGGGTATCAATCCATATGCCCCGCGCCCCGGTGCCACTGCTGCTCGCGGTCCGTGTTGCGTGGCATATGCCCTTCGATCAGGCCGGGACGGAATGATGTTCGTGCGTGATTCGCCACCGATCGTCGATCTTGCGCAAGCCCATGGTCAGCCGGAATTCCACGGGTTCGCATTGTCCATCGCTGTTGATCGCCACGCAGTGGCCGATGGCTGTCGCAAAGGCGACATCGATCCCCGCAGTGATTTCCATATCCGTGAAATCGAAGCGCACGGGTTTTTCCACCGACGCGAAAAAGAGAGCCCAGGTGGCCATGTACTGCTCGATCCCTCTTGATCGAAGAGGCGGTGGCACGTCGAACATCAGGATATCCGGATCGTGGTTCTTGCGGATTCCAGGGAGATCCTGGTCGCGAACAGCCTTGACCCAGCTTTCGATCAGGTCGCGGATTTCCGCCTCGTCAGCAGACGGCTTGTTCGCCATGGGAAGTCCTCCATTGCCTACGACAATGCACCCGCGAAGCTGACGATACTGGCGGGTTCCTCATAAAATTCCGGATCGCGCCGCAAGCGTCCTACCATCGCTTCAACATAAGGCGCCGTGGCGCAGAGCTGCTGGAAGTGCCGCTCGTTCAGCGTCAATCCGGCGCGGCGACAGGTGGCGGCAATTTCGTCACGCCGCGCCGCGCCGATCTCCGGCTGTGCCGGCTCTGGAACCGGGGGCAGTGCGCTCGACACCGCCGCATCCGGGTCCAGCTTTGGTCTGCGTGCCCGCCACGGCGTGGCACCTTCGTAGGCGTGCGCGACGCGCAGCACGGTTGCATCGTCGAACGGACGGCCGACGATCTGCATCGACAATGGCAACCCGTCGTCGGTGAAGCCGATGCATTGTGCCAGCGCCGGGCCACCCAGCACGTTGAACGGCGTGGTCAGCGACGGGCGCCGCCAGAAGTCGATCGTGCGCCAGCTTTCGAAGCGCGATGCTGGCCCGGGGCCGGCGGTCACCAGCACATCGTATTTCGCGTAGAGCGGCGCCGCCTCGGCAATCAGCGCGCGGCGCCAGCGCGACGCCTGCACATAGTCCGCGGCGGACATCAGCAGCGCGCCCAGCGTCCGGCCGAGGAAATCTTCCCCGAAATCGCTGAGCCGCGTGCGCAGCACCGGTTCATGCACCGCGTAAAGTTCACTCTCGGCGCCGACGATCTTCACGTCATGATAGACCTCGGCCGACCGGATGCTGGCATCCTCGAGCGTGGCACCCAGGCCACGCAGCACATCGAACACGGCTTCCAGCGCCTTCTTCACGGCGGGTGATACCGGCGCGTCGTGCTCGAACAGATGGCGCAGCACGCCGATGCGCATTCCCTTGATGCCGCCGGTCAGCGCGGCGCGGTAGTCGGGGACTTTGCGGTCCACGCTCGCCGGATCCTTGGGATCATGCCCGGCGATGGCCTGCAGCAGGATGGCGCAGTCTTCCACCGACCAGGTCATCGGTCCCGCATGATCGTAGCTGAATGAGTTTGTATAGACGCCGAAGCGGCTGACCAGGCCATAGGTCGGCTTCAATCCGGCCAGGCCGCACAGCGCAGCCGGATTACGGATCGAGCCGCCGGTGTCGGAGCCGAGCGCACCCATCGCCAGCCCCGCGGCAACGCCGGCGCCCGAGCCGCTGGATGAGCCGCCGGTGACGTGTGCGCGGTTCCACGGATTGCGTGCCGGCGGCCAGGGCAGATCGAAGGACGGGCCGCCATGGGCAAACTCGTGCGTCGCCAGCTTGCCGAGCAGCACGGCGCCCGATTGATGCAGCTTCGCGACGGTGGTGGCGTCGAAGTCCGGCACGTAATCGGCGCGGGTGCGTGAATGACTCGTCGTGCGGATGCCGGCGGTGCAGTAGATGTCCTTCAACGCGAATGGAATGCCGTGCATCGGGCCGCGATAATTGCCAGCCATGATCTCCGCTTCCGCCGCGCGCGCCTGATCCAGCGCCTGTTCGGCCGTGACCAGTAGATAGGCGTTGATCTGCGGATCGATTGCGGCGATGCGGTCGAGAAAGGCGCGAGTCAGCGCCACCGGCGAGAGCTGTCGCCGTTCGATCAGGCGGGCCGCTTCGGCGATCGTGAGAAAGTGCAGATCGGTCGGACCGGATGCGGCATCGTTGGGCATCGGCAGAGTCCTTTCAAACAGCCGGCCGTGTGGACGGATGTGAAGCGCGGGATGACCGCTCGATCCCAGCATATCCGTGGGCCGCCGGAAATCCCGGCCGCGACACGATCGGCGTCAAACGTCAAATCCCGTTCGGCAGGATGAACGACACCGTGGTTTCGCTACCACGCCGCACGCGCCGTCTCGCTACCTTGACGGCGGCGCACGATCCCTGGAACCTGACTGCAGAGCAGGGGAATACGATGAACGATAGACTAAGTCGCAGACTGGTGTTGTCGATGCCGGCTGCCTTATGGGCAGGCCGCGCATTCGCGCAGGGGAAGGAGCCGTTTCGGTTTGCGGCGCTGATGCCGACGACCGGTCCCGAGGCCGGTTACGGGCTGGACTTCGTGAAAACCTATGAGATGGCCGTCAAGGACATCAACGACAAAGGCGGCGTCGCCGGACGACCGCTGGAGATGATCGTTCTCGACACGCAGGCAAAACCCGAGCTGGCGATCAACGCGGCGAACAAGGTCATCGAGGTGGACAAGGTCCCGGTGATCATCACCGCGTGGAGTTCCGTGGTGAAGGCGGTTGCCCCGATCGCGAACCGCACCTCGATCCTGGAACTGAACATGGGCGCCAATTCGCCCGACATCGCCCATTTGGGTGACTACGTTTACACGGTCTTTCCCCTGGCTGAGGTCGATGTCACAGCCCTCGCCAAATACACCAGGGAGAAGCTAGGAAAGTCCAGGGCGGCCGTGCTGTACATCAACAATGACACCGGCATCGGCGGGGCGAAAATCTATCGTGACGTCTTCACTGCCGCCGGCGGGCAGGTGGTGGCGTTCGAGGCGTACGACCCCAAAGCAACCGACTTCACCGGCGTCCTGCTGAAGGCCCGTGTCGGCAACCCGGACGTGGTGCATCTCCACTCCCTATCGGAACTGCCGCAGGTGATCGCGCAGATGCGCCAGTTGGGCATGCCGCAACAGATCACCACCTATTCCGCCGGCTACAATCCCAAGTTGCTGGCACAGCTCGGGCCGGCGGCCGAGGGGCTGATCGTCACCTCCCTGGCGCCGACGGCGACGACGAATCCGAACGTGGCAAAACTGGTGGATCTGTGGAAGCAGGTCGGGCGGAAGCCGAACGGGCTGCCCTATCTGCAATATGCCTGGGACTCCACCGTGGTGGTCGCCGACTTGTTTGCCTGGGTTGACAAGAACAAGCTGCCGTTGACGGGGGAGAATTTGCGCAAGGCGCTGCTGGAGATCCGGACGTTCGACCTGCCGATGACCGGCAAGCTGGTGATCACGGATGACCATCGGGTCAATAAACCGGTCTACCTGTATGTTGTGAAGAACGGTCAATTCACCCTGCTCGACACAATCGCCTGATCCACGCGACCACTTTCCGCAATGACTGATCCTGTCATCCTGTTGCAGATCCTGTGGACCGGGATCGCAATGTCGTCGTACTTCGTGCTGTTCACGGTCGCCTTCGCGCTGACCCTGAAGGTCGAGAAACTGTGGAACTTCGCCCAGGCCGGGCTGATGGGCATCGCGTTCTACGCCATGTTCTGGTCGTTGAACGCCGCCCACTGGCCGGTTTGGGCCGGTATCGCCGCCTCCGTTCTGCTGACCGTCGGCGTCACCATCGGCGTGGAATTCTGGGCGATCGACGTGCTGCGCCGGCGCCATTCCAGCGGGCTGATCTTCTTCATCTTCACGCTGATCTTTTC
>DATNEJ010000252.1:0-4327 GCA_035606775.1 Acetobacteraceae bacterium
GCTGGCGGGCGCCGGTCTGCTGGACCTCATCATCCCGCGTGGCGGCAAGTCACTGGTGGAGCGCGTGCAGCGGGAGGCGCGGGTGCCGGTGCTGGCCCACGCCGAGGGCCTCTGCCACACCTACGTGCACGCCGCGGCCGATCCCGCCATGGCACGCGCCGTTGTGTGCAACGCCAAGATGCGGCGCACCGGCATCTGCGGCGCGACCGAGACGCTGCTGATCGATCGTGCCATCGCACCCTCGCTGCTGCCCGCCATCGTCGCCGATCTGCGGGCGCTGGGCTGCGACTTCCGCGCCGATGCAGCGGCGCGGGACATCGTTCCCGCTCTGCCGCCCGCCACCCAGGCTGATTTCGACACGGAATGGCTGGACGCGATCCTGTCCGTCGCGGTGGTGGATGGCGTCGATCAGGCCCTGGCCCACATCGCCCACCACGGCAGCGAGCACACCGACGCGATCATCACCGAGGATGCCGCGGCGGCGGAGCGCTTCCTGCGCGGCATCAACAGCGCGGTCGGTCTGTGGAATGCCTCCACGCAGTTCTGCGACGGCGGCGAATTCGGCTTCGGCGCGGAGATCGGCATTGCCACCGGGCGCATCCACGCGCGCGGCCCTGTCGGACTGGAGCAACTGACGACGTATCGCTACCTCGTCACCGGCAGTGGGCAGGTGCGCCCCTGAACACACCGATAACGGCTGATCCGGTTCCCCGCTTCGGCGATCGCCGCCGCATGCGCGTGGGCCTGTTCGGCGGCTCGTTCAATCCCGCCCATGCCGGCCATCGTCATGTCGCGGAACTCGCCCGCACACGACTGGGGCTGGATCAGGTCTGGCTGCTGGTCTCGCCCGGCAATCCGCTGAAGCCGCGCGACGGCATGGCCCCGTTGGCGCGCCGTCTCGCCGGCGCTCGCCGCATCGGCGACGGCCGCCGTGTCATCGCCAGCGCCATCGAGGCCAGATTGGGGACCCGCTACACGGTGGACATGCTGCGGCTGCTCCTGCGGCGCTTCCCGCGTGTCCGCTTCGTCTGGATCATGGGGGCCGATCTGCTGGAAGAACTGCCGCGCTGGCGCCGCTGGCAGGAGATTGCGGGCCGCCTAGCTTTCGCGGTGCTGCCCCGCCCCGGCTATACAAGGCGAGCGCTTGCCGGGCCGGCCGCGCATCGTCTACGCCATACGCGCCGGCGGGCACGCGAATCCACCGTGCTGGCCGGACATGCACCGGGATGGGTGTTTCTTCCGGCGCGGCAGAACCACCTCTCCGCCACCGCCCTTCGTGCCGCCGGCAAAGGAGCCGTGCCATAGCCACACCATCAAAGACCTCGTCATCGCCCAGCCGTCATGAGCCCGCACCGCGCAAGCGAACCGCCAAGGCTGTGCCGTCGAATGCCGGTGTCCCGCCAGGTACGCCGCGCAAGAAGACGATCGTCGCCGGGCCGGCAAGGATGGCCGCGGCGGGCGAGCGCAAGCCGAAGGCGGCTGAGTCGCAACTGGAGACGCTGCAAACG
Source organism: Acetobacteraceae bacterium (assembly GCA_035606775.1). Taxonomy (GTDB): domain Bacteria; phylum Pseudomonadota; class Alphaproteobacteria; order Acetobacterales; family Acetobacteraceae; genus Rhodopila. The sequence continues at coordinate 1,509 of DATNEJ010000252.1, forward strand.
GTCATTCTGCACAGCCTTGAGGATGACAAGGCCGAGGATGTCGTGACACTCGACCTGACGGGAAAGGCGATGTTCTGCGACCGCATGATCATTGCGACTGGGCTGGCCGACCGGCAGATCAGCGCCATGGCGCAGCATCTGAGCGAGAAGCTGCATCAGGCCGGACAGAAGCGTGTGCAGGTGGAAGGCGCCGGGGGATCGGACTGGGTGCTGATCGACGCCGGCGACATCGTGGTGCACCTGTTCAAGCCGGAGGCGAGAGCGATGTACGCGCTGGAGAAGATGTGGGGCGAGGATCTTGACGAAGCGATCTGACCGCACCACCTGTCGGGGCATTGCTGCGCAATATGTGATGATACCGACTTAAGATTGAATGTAAGGAAGACACTATCGGTTCTGGCGGTTCCGAATTTTTGCATTGGGGCGGGGCGATAACAGCCGCGGTGTGCACCGGAAGACTGTTCAAAGTTTGAGCGCAAACGGTCTTCGACCAAATTTTTCCGGCAGTCCGGGTATGACGGGGATCCGTGGGGATCCCTTCGGAATTTTCCTGAAGAATGCCTTTGGCGACGATCGCGGCAGATCGCTTCCTGAAACGCGTGCGCCCTGATCAGCGACGATCAGGTTTCCGGCAACCGGATGCTCGGTGTCTCTACGTCGCTGTTCAATCGCGTGATTCACGTCTCCGGCGATTCAGCCTGCGACGGTCACGCTCTATGCCGTCGCGATGTCATACCAGCAGCCCGCAGGGCCGACTGGTATGCGCGCAGGGTTGGTGTGGCCGCTGCGCGCGAAATCAATGAGATACCAGCGGCCCGACAATCGACCGATGGGTCAAGAGTCCGGGCCGCTGGTATCAGTGAGCAGATCGGCGGCCACGCGCGCAACACAATCCACCGCAATCGTTTCCATTTCTAACCCACTGCCGGTCACCGCCCGCGCTCGCCTGCCTGCCGGCGCATACTCGGCCGCATCGGTCGGGCCGAACAGGCCGATCGTCGGAGTCCCGGCCGACGCCGCCAGATGCATAAGGCCGGAATCGTTGCCGATGAACAGCGACGTGCGCGCGAGACACGCGGCGGCTTCCGGCACGGACAGCCGGCCGGCCAGGTCCACCGCCTGCGGCAGGGCCGCCAGCAGCGGCGCGGCCATCGCCCGTTCCTGCGCCCCGGGCCCGGCGAATACGGCGGGCCGAGCGCCGGGCAACAGGTCGGCTGACAGCGCCTGGAACAGCGCGGCGAAACGTGCGGCCGGCCAAATCTTGGGCGCCCAATTCGCAGTCGGCGCCAGCGCAATGAAGCTCTGTCCCTCCGGCAGCAACGCGGCAGCCCGGGCGCGATCCTCGGGCGCGGTCCAGGCGATCGGCAGGGGCGGAGGATCAATCCCGAGAATGGCGGCAAGCTGCGCAGTCTTGTGCCCCGGCCGCCGCCGCATCACCGCCCGCCGCCGCGTCGGCACCAGCCAGGACAGCGCGGAACCGCGGATATCCACCACAAGATCCCAGAGCGTCGTCGCCACATTCGCCCAAAGTGGCAGCCAGTGGCGCGAGTAGGGCCGCTTCTCCAGCACAATCGTGCGCGCCCGGTTGGGCATGCTGGCAAACACACCCTCGGCCACCGGGCCGCAGACGACGGTGATCCGCGCATCCGGATGCGCACGGATCAGGTGATCGAGCAATCCCGTGGAAAGGACCGCGTCGCCCAGCCGGTTGGACGTGACGAACAGGATTTTCATGCGGGCGCGGGCGCCATACGGACCGTTTGTCAGGCAAATTCGTGCCGGGCCGTTATGACCGACCACGCCGGTCTCGCCAAGCAAACCGGCAGGTTTGACCGATGGGCCGCCGTTGGGCAGCGTGCGGCGCGGCTGCAACGGAGAACAGGCACCATGTCCGACGAAACCCTGGTTGCCATCGGTGAGGACTATCCCGAGCTGCGCGAGTCTGTCCGCAAGATCTGCGCGCGCTATCCGGGGACCTACTGGAACGGGCTGGAGGACAAGGAAGCCTATCCGACCGAGTTCGTCGCCGAACTGACGCAGGCCGGGTTCCTCGGCGCGCTGATCCCCGAGGAGTATGGCGGCTCCGGCCTGCCGCTGCGCGCGGCGGCGGTGATCCTTGAGGAGATCAACGCCTCGGGCTGCGTCGCCAGCCAGGGCCATGCCCAGATGTACATCATGGGCACATTGTTGCGGCATGGCAGCGAGGCGCAGAAACGCCAGTACTTGCCGGAGATCGCCGCGGGCCGCATCCGCTTGCAGGCATTCGGCGTGACCGAGCCGACCACAGGGTCCGACACCACGCAGTTGAAGACCCGTGCCGTGCGCGACGGTGATTCCTATATCGTCAACGGCCAGAAGGTGTGGACGTCACGCGCCATGCACTCCGACATGATGCTGCTGCTGGCGCGCACCACGTCGGCGGACCAGGTGCGAAAGCGCAGCGACGGATTGTCGGTGTTCCTGATCGACATGCGTGAGCGCAACACCGGCAAAGGGCTGGAGGTGCGCCCGATCAAGGCGATGATCAACCATAACACGACAGAGATCTTCTTCGACAATTTCCGTATTCCGGCCTCCAGCCTGATCGGCGAGGAGGGCAAGGGATTCCGCTACATCCTGGATGGGATGAATGCAGAACGGATCCTCGTGGCAAGCGAGGCGGTGGGGGACGGGCGCTGGTTCGTGAAGAAGGCCACGCAATACGCGAAGGATCGCGTGGTGTTCGGCGCGCCGATCGGCAAGAACCAGGGCGTGCAATTCCCGATCGCGCGTGCCTGGGCGGAGCTTGAGGCGGCCGACATGATCTGCCGCCGCGCGGC
>DATNEJ010000262.1:0-2751 GCA_035606775.1 Acetobacteraceae bacterium
TATCGGCCCTTCCGAAAGCGATATCGCGGCGATGCTGCACACGATCGGCGCGGCGACGCTGGACGACATGGCGGCGCGCACGGTGCCTGCCTCCATCCGCTCCAACCAGGCGCTGGTCCTGCCCGATCCGGTGGATGAGGCGGGCGTGATCGCCGAACTGCGCGGCCTGGCGGGACGGAACGTGGCAAAGAAGTCGCTGATCGGGCTGGGCTACCACGGCACCGTGACGCCGCCGGTGATTTTGCGGAACGTGCTGGAAAGCCCGGGCTGGTACACCGCCTACACGCCGTACCAGGCCGAGATCGCGCAGGGCCGGCTGGAAGCGCTGCTGAACTTCCAGACCATGATCTGCGAACTGACCGGCATGGCGATCGCCAATGCTTCGCTGCTGGACGAGGCAACAGCGGCAGCCGAGGCGGTGGCGCTGGCGCACACGGTCGGCAAGTCAAAATCGAGCGTGATCGCCGTCGCAACCGACGTGCATCCGCAGACCCGCGCGGTGCTGGCAACGCGTGCCGCGCCGCTTGGGTGGACTTTGCACGACGTGGCACCGGACGATCCGGTGGCGATCCGGGCCGCCAGTCCGTTCGCGCTGGTGCTGCAATATCCCGGCTCGACCGGCGCTCTGCGTGACCTGTCCACCGAGATCAGCGCGGCGCATGCCGTGGGGGCGCTGGCGATCGTCGCGGCCGATCCGCTGTCCCTGGCACTGCTGACGCCGCCGGGCGAGATGGGCGCGGATGTCGTCGTGGGTTCGGCGCAGCGTTTCGGCGTGCCGATGGGGTTCGGCGGACCGCATGCCGGGTTCTTCGCCACGCGCGACACGTTCAAGCGAAGCATGCCGGGGCGTCTGGTCGGCGTTTCGCTGGATGCCGGCGGGCAGCCGGCGATGCGACTCGCGCTGCAAACCCGCGAGCAGCACATCCGGCGGGAGAAGGCGACTTCGAACATCTGCACCGCGCAGGTGCTGCTGGCGGTGATCGCCGGTTTCTACGCGGTGTGGCACGGACCGGAGGGGCTGCGGCGCATCGCGCGCCGTGTGTCGCTGCAAGCGCGGATGCTGGCGGATTGCGCGGTGCGCGCCGGGCTGCGTGTGCGGCACGCAGCATTCTTCGACACGGTCGTGGTGGAATGCGACAGCGCGGATGCGCTGATGCGGCGCGCACTGGATGCCGGCTTCAATCTGCGCCGCATCGATGACCGTGCTGTCGGCATTGCACTCGATGAGACGGTGACGCGGGCCGAGCTTGAGGCGCTGGCCGGTGTGCTGGGTGCGGGGTTGGCGGGCGCGGCGGCGAGCATTCCGGCCGGGTTGCTGCGCGGCACGCCGTTCCTGGAGCAGGCGGTGTTCTGCCAGCATCACGCCGAACACGAGATGCTGCGCTATCTGCGCCGGCTTGAGGACAAGGACATCGCGCTCAACCGCAGCATGATTCCGCTCGGCTCCTGCACCATGAAGCTCAACGCGACGGCGGAGATGATTCCGGTGACCTTGCCGGGCTTTGCCGACATGCATCCGTTCGCGCCCGCCGAACAGACCGAGGGCTTCCTGACGGTGATCCGCCGGCTGGAGGCGTGGCTGTGCGCGGCCACCGGCTTCGCGGCGGTATCGCTGCAACCGAATGCCGGATCGCAGGGCGAGTATGCCGGGCTGCTGGTCATTCGTGCGTATCACGGGTCGCAGGGTCAGGGGCACCGCGATGTGTGCCTGATCCCGTCATCGGCGCACGGCACCAACCCGGCGAGCGCGGCGATGGCGGGGCTGCGCGTCGTGGTGGTCGGCTGCGACCGCGACGGCAACGTGGACCTGGCGGATTTGCGCGCCAAGGCGGCACAGCACGCGGACCGGCTGGCGGCACTGATGGTGACCTATCCCTCGACGCATGGCGTGTTCGAGGCGGGGATTCGCGACATTTGCGCGATTGTGCACGAGCACGGCGGGCAGGTTTACATGGACGGCGCCAACATGAACGCCCAGGTGGGGCTGACCTCACCGGCGCTGATCGGCGCCGATGTTTGCCACCTGAACCTGCACAAGACGTTCTGCATCCCGCACGGCGGCGGCGGTCCCGGCGTGGGGCCGATCGGCGTTGCGGCGCATCTGGCGCGGTTTCTGCCGAACCATCCGTTGCGTGAGGATGCGGGGCCGGCCAGCGGGATTGGGCCGGTGGCGGCTGCGCCGTTCGGCAGCGCGCTGATCCTGCCGATCTCCTATGCCTATATCCGCATGATGGGCGCGGCCGGGCTACGACGAGCGACGGAAGTGGCGATCTTGAATGCGAATTATGTCGCGGGGCGGCTGCGCGGGTCGTATCCGGTGCTGTATGCGGGGCCGGACGGGATGGTGGCGCACGAGTGCATCATCGACTGCCGCGGCTTCGCCGAGGAAGCCGGTGTGCAGGTGGAGGATATCGCCAAGCGGCTGCAGGATTACGGCTATCACGCGCCGACGATGTCCTGGCCGGTGGCCGGCACGTTGATGATCGAGCCGACGGAAAGCGAGAGCAAGGCGGAGCTGGACCGGTTCTGCGAGGCGATGATCGCCATCCGGGCGGAGATCGCCGCAGTGGCGGCCGGGCGGCTGGACAAGATGGACAATCCGCTGAAGAACGCGCCGCATACCGCGCGGGAGGTGATGGCGGATGTATGGACGCATGCCTATACGCGTGAGCAGGCGGCGTATCCGCTGGCCTGGATCGGTGCGGCCAAGTATTGGCCGCCGGTCAAGCGGGTGGACAATGTGTACGGGGA
>DATNEJ010000206.1:0-10502 GCA_035606775.1 Acetobacteraceae bacterium
CGCCTTGGCGTAGGCACGACGATGGAACGCCGGGAAGTGCTCTATCGGAAACACAGCCGCCGCACGTCCATTCCAATGCCGGCCGACGCCGGTGCCATTTGGCTGCGTCCTGTCCCGGTTGCACTGGCGTCGGCCAGGTAATAACGGACCGAGATAGAACGTGGAGAACGCTTATGCAACTTACAGCCATGGCTTCATTCTGCATGTTTGCAAGCGCCGCGATGGCGCAGCCCGCGGCGCTACCCAAGGGGATCTATTCTTTCGGCTCCGATCAGACGATTGCAGACATCAACAAGATGGCCTGGTCCCCACTCAAGCTGGATGGTTTTGCCCCCGGTATCGAGATTACAGTGCTGCGTGGCGATCTTGCCAAGGGGGGCGCTGAGATTCTGCTGCGGACACCGCCCAAGTATGTGGTGCCCAGTCACAGCCATACGAGTGACGAGGTCTACGTGTGGTTGAAAGGCGGACTCACCTATATCGCCGCCGATGGCACACGGCAGAAGATGGACGCCCCCGCCTACATCAGCCTGCCAGGGAATGCGCCGCCTCATACGATCGAGTGTGGCGATGAGCCGTGCGTGTTCTACATCCGTTATAGCCGGCCATTCGATCTTCAGGCCATGCACGGACACCCGTAAGGCGGGGCACGACGACGTGTTGAACACGCGGAATGATATTCTTGAGATGCACGACGGGGGATGCCTTTGTGGCGCTATTCGCTACCAGACGCGCGGGGAACCGATTCGAATTACGATCTGTCATTGCCGATTTTGCCAACGGGCGACCGGCGGGGCCTTCATGGTCGAACCGATCTTTCATTCAGATGATGTGAACACGACGCGGGGTACTCCCACACTCTACACCCATATCTCCGAGGGGAGCGGCAAGTGCCTTTACATCCATTCCTGCGCAAATTGTGCCACCAAACTCTATGTCACCTTCGAGCGATTCCCCAATACCTGCGGCATCTACAGTGGGACGTTCGATGACCCGGCCTGGTTTCCGATCGGAGCCAGCACACGCCATATTTTCATCGGCGGTGCGCGCCCGTACACGATCCTACCGGCAGGAATCGCTTTGTTCCACGAGCATGCCGTAGCGAATGATGGAACAGAGCAACACCCACTGTTTCTCGATAGCCCACGCGAAGGGCCGGTATAGCCAACCTGCATGGGAGGTCAGAGTGACTCATGTGAATGCACAGCAACAGCTGAGAGATCAATTCGTACAGGCGCATGGCTACTGGAACCCCCTTTGGGAGCCAGTCCCGCAAGCGCTTCCCGAACAATTCGCAGCATATGTTGCGTTCAGCGCCGTGCCCTATCGCAGCGGAAAGCTGTCGCCCAAGGTCCGGGAACTGATTTCCATTGCCGTCAATGTTTCGATGACCTTGATGAATGAACCCGCCGTGCGGGTCCACGTGCGAAATGCGCTGCGCCTTGGCGCGACGCGAGAGGAGATCCTGGAAGTCTTCGGAATCTGCTCGGTCCTTGGCGCCCACTCGGTCAACTACCCACTCGGGCTCTTGATTAAGGAGATGGAGCGCAACGGGGATTCCATCGACCTGAAGTTCTCTTCCCGTGCCAAGGAAGTGCAGAAGAGCTGGATAAAAAAGCGCGGCCATTGGCCATCGAGCTTTGATTCGCTTTTGGCGCTCGATCCAGAGTTCGTCTCTGCCTATTCCAATTTCTCCGATGCACCACGCATCGATGGGCCATTGGATAAAAAACCGTCGAACTGATTTGCGTTGCGATCGACGGATCGGCAACCCATCTGTTCGATAACGGGATAACAACGCACGGTATGGCGGCCATCAGCAACGGCGCCACCCTTGAGGAAATTCTGGAGACACTGGAGCTGGCAAGCGTGACCGGCATACAGTCGATGATGGTTGGCATCTCCATTCTCGATGAGGAAATGGCCGGAGCGGATCGCCGGAGAACGGAACCTGCCACGACGTGATTCCACCCGCACGGCGGGCAACCAGAGCATGTCCGGGCCACGCGCGGCCTGGACATGCTCCAGCCTGCATTTCTCGACTGTGATGCGCACATCGGACTCTGAACCAACAAACGCTCTGCTGCGACAGGGTCCTGCGGCGAAACAAGGGCGTTCCCCGATACCGCCGGGACGCGCCGGGCGGCGAGTCGGTCTCGATGATCATCGCGATCAACCGGTCGCGCCTGGCCGGATCGGCGGTATTTCGATTGCCTTCGACAGGCGGGCTTCATTCGGCACCGGGTCCAGTTTTGGGTTGGCGCGAGGGATTTATGGTTCATAATGAGAACATATAGCGAACATATGAGGGAAGACCCCCATGAACCAAAGCCGCGAGCCGGAGAGCCTTTCCCCTTTGCCGGTGCCCCCTTTGCCGGTGCCCATGCCGGCGGTTTCGCCGTACGACCTGGGGGTGGTGATGGGTTTCACGCCACGCATCCTGTTCGGGTGCCTGGGTTGGCATCTCGCGGTCCAACCGGGGCCGGACTTGCACGTTGCGACTGATCGCCTGCCGCCGATGCTGCGGGAGACTTCTGCGCTGTGCCCGGTACTCGTGCTTCCCCCGTCCGCGGCCGAGGTCGGGCGCGGCAGTGCGGTCAGGAATGCACCGGCCATCCGGCAGCCCGTCCTGCGCGCCTGGGAGCAAGCGGTGACCCTGATCGTGCAGCGCAACCGGCAGGCCATCCGGTTCCGCAAGAACGACCCCGCGTTGCCCGGCAAATCACCCCGGCCGGTTCCGGTACTTGCCGCCGTCCGGCCAGCGCAACCGCGTGCCGTGCTGGCAAATGGCGCGCGAGACAAAGACCCTTTGCGCCGTGAGAGCGCCGCCCCACCGGGTGATGAAGTGTTTCCGGCCACGGTGTTCCGTGGCGACATCACCGGCAGCACAGCCGGGGACGCGGCGGTCAAACACAGACAAGACCCCATCCGCCGTGAGCCTGCCGCAACGGTCCAATTTGGCCTGGCGGCACCAGCACCATCGCCGGCCGAAGGCGGCATCTCCACGGGAGCAGACGGCCGCGCGGCAATGTCACGGGAAAACCCTTTGCCCCGTGAGACCTCTGCCACAAGTGACAGCGAGCGCCGGCCCCCTCGCACCGGCCCGCTGCGTAACGGCAATCCGCGCGGCGATCCGAACCTCGCGCCTCGGTGCGGTGCCCGCACCCGTCAGGGCTGCCCTTGCAGGGGGCCGGCCATGCGCAATGGCCGCTGCCGCATGCATGGTGGCAAGAGCACAGGCCCCCGTACGGCCGAGGGCCTCGCCCGACTGCGTGCTGCCCGGACCCGCCACGGTGCCTACAGCGCCGAGGTCCGCGCCTTCGACCGTTCCTGCCGCGCCCTGATGCGGGACACCAAGGCGCTGCTGGCATTTGCGGAATCGTCCGTCGGCAAGCGTCAGGTCATCGATCCGGAGACGCTGTTGTCTGAGCCGCCAGGCCGACCACAGCTGCTTCGAGGCCGGCAAACAAGCAACAAAAGCCCGTACGCCGTGAGCATGGCCCTCCCAAAACTGCCTTTGAATCCCGGCGATCGGATAACGGCCGACCTGAAGTTCGGACCTGTCGCCGCGCACAGCCCATCGCACTTGCCCCGGCAAGACCCGATACGCCGTGAGAGACAGCCTCCCCCACACCTCCCGGCCGCCTGCAGCGCCCTGCCGGATCCTGCCGTGATCGCCGCCCATCGGCCGGCGCGATGGCAGCGTGCCAGCGCAGTGACGGACCTTGATCGGCCGTAAGAAGCCCGTGCGCCCTGAGGCGCCGCTTGCCGCAGTGTTGGGACCACGGACCGGAACACCTTGCGCATCAGTCTATACGACGTGAGCCTCGCGACACCGAGCCCCGGCCGCAATGACCCCGGCAGGCGCGAAATTCGGACCCAACCCCCTCCCCGAATCACCCCGCACGCTGCTACCGCTACGGCGTGCCGAATTTCGCGCTGGAAAAGGCCGCCGGTGGGCGAGTCGCTGGAGTGGACGAAGCCGGCCGAGGTCCCCTGGCCGGCCCGGTGGTCGCCGCGGCCGTGGTGTTCCCCACCGGTGTGCCGCGCAAGCTCGCCGCGCTCCTGGACGATTCGAAGAAGCTCTCCGCCGAACAGCGGCTCACCGCCTTCCTCGCGCTCCGGGCATCCGGGCGCGCGGAGATCGCCCTTGGGGCGGCGTCTGTGACGGAGATCAATCGGCTCAACATCCTGCACGCGGCCATGCTGGCGATGCGGCGCGCCGTCGCGCGCCTGCCGTCACCGCCCGACGTCGCGCTGGTGGATGGCAACTACCCGCCGCAACTCGGCTGCGCCGTGCGCTGCGTCATAGGCGGCGATGCGCTCTGCCTCTCCATCGCCGCTGCCTCGATCGTCGCCAAGGTGGTGCGGGATCGCGCCATGGCCCGCCTCGCGGTGCGCTTTCCCGGCTATGGCTGGGACTCCAACGCCGGCTACGCCACGCCCCACCACCGCCACGCCCTCCATATGCTCGGCCCCACGCGGCATCACCGCCCGGGCTTTGGCACAGTCGCCCAACTCACCCTGGACCTCGCCGGCGTCATGTCAGAGGCGGCGTCCGACACCATCACCGCCGACGCGCTGATTGACGCGGCTTCCAGCGCGCCGCCACGATAGCCCAACAGTCGAAACCGACCGGAACCCATCGTTGGAAATCGTCCGCGAACTGCCGCTGAATCAAATCATGCTGGGCGATTGTGTGCAGTTGATGCGCATGCTGCCGCCGGCATCCGTCCACTGCGTGTTCGCCGATCCACCCTACAACCTCCAGCTCAGGGGGGAACTCCGCCGCCCGGACGACAGCCTGGTGGACGGCGTCGATGAGGAATGGGACCGCTTCAGCGACTTCGCCACCTACGACGCATTCACCCGCGAATGGCTGACTGAATGCCGGCGCCTGCTGCGCAAGGACGGCACGCTCTGGGTGATCGGCGCCTATCACAACATCTTCCGCATCGGCGCCATCCTGCAGGACCTTGGCTTCTGGATCCTGAACGACGTGGTCTGGCGCAAAGCCAACCCGATGCCGAATTTCCGCGGCCGGCGTTTCACCAACGCCCATGAGACGCTGATCTGGGCCGCGCGCGGCCGCGACTCGCGCTACCGCTTCAACTACCAGGCGATGAAAGCGCTGAACGACGACGTACAGATGCGCAGCGACTGGTTCATTCCGCTGTGCACCGGGCAGGAAAGGCTGCGCAACAAGCACGGCCTCAAGCTGCACCCGACCCAGAAGCCGGAGGCGCTGCTGCACCGCGTTCTGCTGTCCAGCACATCGCCGGGCGACATCGTGCTGGACCCGTTCGCCGGCACCGGCACCACGGCGGCGGTCGCCAAGCGGCTGCACCGGCACTTCATCGGGATCGAGCGTCACCCCGCCTACGCCGAAGCCGCGATCGGCCGGGTGCGCCACACGAAGCCGGTGGAAGGCGACGGCATCGCCACCGCACCCTCGAAGCGGGACGCACCGCGCGTGCCGTTCGGCAGCCTGGTGGAACGCGGCCTGATCACGCCGGGCACGAAGCTGTTCGACCGCCAGCGGCGGGTCAGCGCCGTAGTCGCCTCCGACGGCTCCCTGGTGTCGGGCGAGGCGCGGGGCTCGATCCACCAGGTGGGCGCGGCGGTGCAGAACGCCCCATCCTGCAATGGGTGGACGTTCTGGCACTTCGAACGCGAGGGAACCCTCGTCCCGCTCGACTCGCTGAGAGCACAGGGAGCCGGGACCATCGGTTGAATGGTTTGGCGGTTGAGCGGTGAGGGTCGTCCTGTTGAACGTCGCGGCCGGCGCAAGCGCCTGGCACCGGACCTTGTGCGCCTGCCGGTCAAGCCCGACCTCAAGGCGATCAGCGTGGCGGAGGGCCTGCGTGCGGCTCTGTCCGTCGCCATCATCATCGCCGCCAACGAGTACCTGAACTGGCCGCCGCTGCGCGAAGCGGCGCTGGCGGCCTTGCTCACCTGCCTCTGCGATCCGGGCGGGCCGGTCCGCCGGCGGGTGCCTCTGCTGCTCGGCTTCACCGCACTCGGGGCGCTGACCGTCGGCGGGGGCGGCCTGTTGCGGAGCCTGGGTCCGCCGGTCGCGCTGCCGTTTGCCGTGGCGGGGCTGTTCTGCGCCTCCTTCGCGCGCGTGTACGGGCCGGCGGCGCAGCGGTTGGGCGGGTTGCTCAGCACGGTGCTGATCCTGGCGGTCGATCGCGGGCTGCCCAGCGTGACGGAGGCCGTGGTGCTGGCGGCGGTCTTCGCGGCGGGAAGCCTGTGGGCGATCCTGCTGACGATGGTTATCTGGCGGGTGCATCCGTACCTGCCTGCCAGGCGGGCGGTGTCCGCCGTCTATAGTGCCCTGGCGGGACTGACCGCGGACCTGAACGGCCTGCTGCGTGCCGGCGTCACCGATGAGACAGCCTGGGAGGCGCATGCCCGCAAGCATCGTCGGACGGTGCGGGACGCGATCGAGGCCGCGCGGGGCGTGGTGGTCGATACGTTGCGGGCGCGCGGCGCGGGCAGCAACCGCGCGATCCAGGGCCTGATCCGCCTGGAAACCGCCGACCAGCTGTTCGGCACGCTGATCGCGCTGAGCGACCTGCTGGAGAATGGCACCGGGATCGAGCGCCGAACCGCCGAACGGATGCTGCGGCGCCTGCGGCCGTTGCTGCTGGTCCTGGGGCGCATCATCCTCTCGGACGATCCGATGGCGCATCGGCGCATCGATCGCGCGATCGACGCCATCGCGGCCGAAGCGCGCCCGTTGCCGGCCAGCGATCCGCTGAGTCCCATCGCCGGCCGCATTGTCGAGCGTCTGCGCATCGCCCACACGCTGGCGGTGCCCGCCAATTTCGTGCCCGGCGTCGATCTGGGAGGCAAGCGGCTGCCGCTCTGGCAGCGGATCGCGGGACCGGTCCGCGCCAACCTCACATGGCGCTCGCCGATCCTGCGTCATGCGCTGCGCATCGCCGTGACGGCGGCACCGGCGCTGGCGTTCACCATGCTGTGGTTCTCGGAATACGACCACTGGCTGACCATCACCCTTGTCGCGACGATGCAGCCCTACATCGCACTCACCTACGCCCGCGCGCTGGAGCGGATTGCCGGCACCGCGCTCGGCGGACTGGTGGCCGCGCTGGTCGGGCTGGTCTGCACGACGCCGCTCGCGATCGCCGCGGCGATGTTTCCGCTGGCCGTGGTGACGCTCGCCGTCCGCGCCGTCAGCTACGGGCTGTTCATGATGGCGCTGACACCGCTTGTGGTGCTGCTTGTCGAAATCGGCGAGCCGGGGACAAGCGAATGGTCGATTGCGGTGGCGCGCGCGGCGCTGACGATCCTGGGCGGGCTGATCGCGGTGGCCGCGACGTTCGGGCTGTGGCCGAACCGGGAGCCCGAACAGCTCGCGGCCAAAGTGCGCACCGCCATCGCCGCGCATGGACGCTATGCCGCTGCCGGTTTCTCGCTGCTGCTGCATGAAGCAACCGTCGCCGAGGTCGGCAGGGCGCGCCGAGGTGCGGGCGTCGCCAGCAACGACCTGGAAGCGATGATCGCGCGCGTGCTTGTGGAGCCGGGCGGGCAGAGCGACGACCGGCTTGAGGCTGCGCTGGTGGCTGACGCGGCTTTGCGCCGGTGCGCGGGGCGGCTGGCGGCTCTGCGCCTCGATCCGGAGCTTCCGGCTGCGGTTCCGCCGAGTGCCTTGCGTGCATGGCGCGACTGGATTACCGGCGCGATGCGCGGCCTTGCGGAAGGCAGATCGGCCATCGCTCCACGGCCCGCGGTGGAGCAGGCCGATACCTTGGTGCGCATCGCGCGCCAGATCGAGCTGATGGGCGGCGTGATGGAACGGCTGGAGTCTGTTCGGCGTGGATAGAAGCGCCGAATAAATTCCAGATCTTGGTCTGATCGCGTGATTCACGTCTCCGGCGATTCCGCCTGCGACGATCACGCTTGGGGTTTGATCGCGTGATTCACGTCTCCGGCGATTCCGCCTGCGACGATCACGCTTGGGGTTAGATCGCGTGATTCACGTCTCCGGCGATTCCGCCTGCGACGATCACGCTTGGGGAGGCGCTTCGTGCAGGTAGGTATCCAGTTCTTTCCCGATGTCGGTCCGGACGTAACATCGGCCCGCGATTACTGGCAGGACGCGCTGCGCCTGGTCGGGCTGGTGGACCGCTACGGCTACAGCCATGTGCGCACGGTCGAGCACTACTTTCATCCTTACGGCGGCTACAGCCCCAATCCGATCGTGTTTCTGGCGGCAGCGGCACAGATCACCCGGCGCGCCCGTCTCGTCACCGGCGCGGTGCTGCCTGCCTTCAACAATCCGCTCAAGATCGCGGGCGAACTGGCGATGCTCGACGCATTGAGCGACGGACGCCTGGACGCGGGATTCGCCCGCGCGTTTCTGCCGCACGAGTTCTCCCGATTCGGCGTGCAGCTCGATGAAAGCCGAGCACGGTTCGATGAAGGGGTGGAGCAGGTCAGGCTGTTGCTGGAACAGGAGGACGTGACGGCAACAGGCCAGTTCCACAGCTTCTCCCGCGTCACGTCGCTGCCGCGGCCGACGCAGAAGCCGCGTCCGCCGTTCTACGTCGCGGCGCTCGCCACGCCGGAATCGTTCGAGCGCGCCGGGACGGCCGGTTACGGCGTCATGGCCATCCCAATGGCGGGCGGTGCGATGAAGGAGCTGATCGCGACCTATCGGGAGGCGTACGCCCGCGCCGGCCACACAGGGCATCCGACAGTGATGCTGGCGTTCCACATGCTGTGCCACGAACGGCAGGAGGAGGCTGAGCGGTTGGCGCGGGAACCGCTCAACCGGTACCTGCGGTCGCTGGTCGATGCGGCCTCTGACTGGACCGCCGGCGCCACGTCGGCCGACTATCCCGGTTACGACAAGATCATCGCCGCTCTCGCGCGAGAGACGTTCGAGACCCAGGTGGAGAAGTGCGCCGCGTGGGTCGGCACGCCGGAGCGCATCCTTGATGCCGTTGCGACCTATCGGCAGCAGATCGGCGATTTCGACGTCGCCTCCTTGCAGGTGAACTTCAACGACCTACCTGTAGCCGCGGCCGAGACTTCGATGCGCCTGTTCGGCGAACGCGTGCTGCCGCGGCTGTAATATTAAGAGGGATTTTTTTTATGATCGATTACAGAGTTCCTTGCTTCAGTCTTCCGCGCTTCAGTCTTCCGGATTGATCCAGGTGTCGCCGATCCAGCCGTTTGCGTCGTAATCGGCCATGCACTGATCGATCAGCGCATCCATCTTGGCCATATCACCGCCGCGCTGCGCGCCGGTCAGGGTTTGCAGGCGGATGTCCTCCCATCCGCCCGCGTAATTACGTTCGTATAGCTCATGGCGCCCGCCGAATTCCGTGCCGATCGCGTCCCACAGCAGCTTCATGATCTTGATGCGCTCCTCGTACTCGATCCCATGGGAGCCGCGGACATACTGGCGCAGATAGGGGCTGATGGCGGGATTGGCGAAATCCTTCACCGACGACGGCAGGTAGATCAGGCCGGAGGTGACCGTCCGCTCCACGATATCCTTGATCCGCGGATAGGCGTCGGGGGCGAACACGCGGTACGCCTGCCCGGCTTTCAGCTCCGGCAGCACCGCGTCGCCTTTCCAGGGGTCCGGATTGTGCGCCATGGCATTGGAGAGAGACCAGAACAGGTTGCGCCACGCGACGACCTCGCCCAGCAGCGCCTGGTTGCCGCGCTGGTCGTCGCCGCCGGTGCAGTGCAGCGCGCGGGCCAGCAGGGCGGTGATGAAATCCAACTTCACGGCGAACCGCGTGCAGCCCTGGAACTGAAACCCGTTGGTGAAGCCGGAGCGTGGATAGAAGCTGAGCACCCGCGCGGGATCGCGGTAAATGAAAACGTCCTCCCAGGGCACGAAGACCTTGTCCAGCACGAAGATCGCGTCGTTCTCATCGAAACGCGACGACAGCGGGTAATCGAACGGCGAACCGTAGCACTGCGACGCCCGCTCATACGACGTGCGGCAAAACAGCTTCAGTCCCGGTGCGTCGATGGGCACCATGAACATCAGCGACATGTCCAGATCCTCGGTCGCGGTCTTCGAGGATTGGCCCATGAAGTTGTAATGGGTCATGGCCGCCGATGTCGCGACCACCTTGGCGCCCGATACGATGATGCCGCCGTCAACCTCCTTCTGCACGCAGACGAAGACGTCCTTCACTTCCTCGGCCGGCTTGTGCCGGTCGACCGGCGGATTGACGATCGCGTGGTTCATGAAGGGCACGGCTTCCTGGGCCCGCTTGTACCAGGCCAGGGCGTTGCCGGCGTACGGCCCATAGTATTCCGCGTTCGCGCCAAGGGTGTTCGTATAGGCAGCCTTGTAGTCGGGCGTGCGTCCCATCCAGCCATAGGTCATGCGCGACCATTCGGCGATCGCCCCCTGTGCGCCAATCAGCTCGTCGCGGGAGCGCTGCACGCGAAAGAACTTGTGCGTATAGCCGCCGGAGCCGGTATCGGTCGGACAGGTCAGCACATCG
>DATNEJ010000294.1:0-2359 GCA_035606775.1 Acetobacteraceae bacterium
GCGGTGCCGGTGATGCTGGCGGCGACCGCCTCGGCGATGCGGATGCCGTCAACCCCGGCGGACAGGATGCCGCCGGCATAACCCGCGCCTTCGCCCGCCGGGAACAGCCCGGCAATGCCGATGCTCTGGCCGCCCGCGTCACGCGTGATGCGCACAGGGGAGGAGGTGCGCGTCTCTACACCGGTCATGACGGCGTCGTGCATCCCGAATCCCGGCAGGGTGCGGTCGAACGCGGCCAGCGCCTCCCGCATCGCGGTCACGGCATAATCCGGCAGGCACGCGGCCAGGTCGGCGGGCTGCGTGCCGGGCCGGTAGGACGGGGTGACACTGCCGAGCGAGACGGACTCCCGGCCGGCCAGGAAATCGCCCACCAACTGGCATGGCGCCGCGTAGGTGTCGCCGCCGGCGGCGAACGCGCGCTGTTCCCAGGCGCGCTGGAATTCGATTCCCGCCAGCGCATCGCCGGGATAATCCGCCGGCGTGATACCGACGACGAGTCCCGCATTGGCGTTGAATGCGGCGCGCGAATACTGGCTCATGCCGTTGGTGGCGACGCAGCCGGCCTCGGAGGTGGCGGCGACGACGCGCCCGCCCGGGCACATGCAGAAACTGTAGACGGAGCGGCCATTGCCGGCGTGATGTACCAGCTTGTAATCCGCCGCACCGAGCAGGCGGTTGCCGGCGGCGGCGCCGAAGCGGGCGGTGTCGATCAGGCGCTGCGGATGTTCGATGCGCACGCCGATGGAGAATGGTTTCGGCGCCATCGGCACGAGATTGCGCGCCAGCATGTGGAACGTGTCGCGCGCGCTGTGACCGATCGCCAGCACGACGTGGCTGGCCGCGATCCGCGTGCCGTCGGCCAGCATCACGCCGCGCATCCGCCGTGTCCCGTCTGCGCGGGTTTCGATCTCCAGGTCATCGATGCGCGCGCCGAACCGGTATTCGCCGCCCAGCGCCTCGATCTTCGCGCGAAGTCCCTCCACCACCGTCACCAGGCGGAACGTGCCGATATGCGGCTTGCTGAGGAACAGGATCTCCTCCGGCGCCCCGGCCTCCACGAACGCCGTCAGCACTTTCCGCCCGAGATGGCGCGGATCCTTGATGCCGCTGTAGAGCTTGCCGTCGGAGAATGTGCCCGCGCCGCCTTCGCCGAACTGTACATTGCTTTCCGGCGTCAGTTCCGCTCGGCGCCAGAGCGCCCAGGTGTCGCGCGTGCGCACCCGCACCGGCGGACCGCGCTCCAGAATAATCGGATTGAATCCCATCTCCGCCAGAGTCAGCGCCGCGAGCAGCCCGCACGGACCGCAGCCGATCACCACCGGCCGTTCGGCGTTCCCGGCGGGGGCGCGGGCGGTGAAGCGATAGCGTGTGTCGGGTGCCGGTCCGACATGTGCATCCCCGCCGACACGGGCGAGCACGGCCGGTTCATCGCGCACCCGCGCGTCGATGGTGTAGACCAGCCGGATCGCGCTGCGCCGGCGTGCGTCGTAGCCCCGGCGCGCGATCGCCCAATCCAGCAAATCCGCCGGCCCGATCTGCAATTTCCGGCAGACAGAAGTGGCAAGCGCCGTCGGGTCGTGATCGAGCGGCAAGACCAGTTCGGTGATGCGCAGCATGCGGTGCGTTCGCTCAGGCCCCGTGTGCCGCCATTGCGCGTGCCACGGCAAGCAAACCGAGGTCGGTGCCGCGCGCGCCGACAATCGACAGCCCGACCGGTGCGCCGTCCACCGTCGCGCCGGGCAGATTGACCTGAGGCGAGCCGGTCAGGCCGCCGATGCAGGCCAGGCAGGTGATGCGCTCCCGCGGGAACGCCAGCGCGGCGATCGATTGGCCCCGCAGCGGTGCGGGGAAGGGTGTGGTCGGCAGGCACAGGATGGTGCCCGGCGGCACCAGGTCGCGCACGCGGGCGCACACTTCCTCGCGCATCAACGAAGCCGCCACGCGCTCGCCGTCCGTGATCTGCGCTGCCAGCGCCAGCCGCCGCGCAACACTGAACGCAAAGCGGGGATCGCAGCGGTCGATCCAGGCCTGGAAGGTTTGCCAGGACTCGCTGGATTGCAGGCAGCGTTGCGCCGACTTCCAGACCGACAATCCCTGCGGCGCCAGGGTCACATGGCGCCGCTGGCCGATCAGCGAAGCGAGGCGCGCAAGCATCGGCTGCAATGCCGCGCTGACGGCGGGATCGGCGAAGCCGAACGCATCGGTGGCCACGATCAGTGTATCCGGCAACGATGCGGGCAACGAGGAGTCGAACAGCACCTCGCCGACGCGTGCGAACACCGCCGCGTCGCGTGCGAGCCAGCCCACGGTGTCGGACGTCGGCGCCTGGGCAGTGATGCCGCTGAAATCCAGCCGCCCA
>DATNEJ010000215.1:0-3820 GCA_035606775.1 Acetobacteraceae bacterium
AACGTCAGCCCTTCCTCGCTCTCATAATCGTCCACGCTGACCACCCCGGAGAATCCCTTTGCGCGTGACTGCCAATGGAAGAAATGGTGGTTGCGCTTCAGGTCCTGGCCGTACCCATATTTCGATACGATCAGGTCGAAGCTGTTCGGCCCGGGGGCGAACACCATCAGGCTCTGGCCGGAGTACTTATCGTCCGTGCTGGAGCCGGCGCCATCCGAATGGCCGATCCGCCGCGCGGTCACGGTGACAAAATCGTCCCACAGCAGCCTGAGGTCGCCCTGCAGCGTCCCCGGGATAGCCTGAAGCAGCTTGGCGCTCGGCGGCTCCACCTTCCATTTGCCGAGAATCTGCCTACGGCTGGTGGGAAAGTCCCGCACGATGGAAAAGCGCACATTCCATGCATGACCGAACTGGGTGGTGGGGTGTCGGTCAAGATACTCGTCAACCTTGACGCCGGATGTCCCATTCAACTGGGCGATGGTTTTTTCCAGCTGATTGTGCTGGCCCTTCCAGATCGACCTGCGTCGAGCGTATTTCGATTCGTTGTTGGGGTTATGATTGATGCTTGTAATAGTCATTTCCCAAAGCCCTGTTGCGATCCGACAACTACAGGCATCCATCGCGAATTGCAACAAATTACAGCGGACGACAGGCGGCAGACCGCCCGGGTGACAGTGGCACCGGCACCCGGGCCGCGCTGCCCGCCTGCATCACGGCTTTGCGCCGGAGGCCGCTAGCCCGCTTCCCCGTTCAACGCTGGCGGGGGACCGCGTCCGCCGCTGTTGCTCCCTCGCCGGGTGCTCGCCCGAAAGTGCCCACCAGGTCCGCAGACATTTGCTAAAGTGCAATGCTCCGGCTGCATTCAGGGCCGGCCAGACAGGAACGGCAAGAGGGCAGGGGAGGCATATGGGCTGGAACCGTTGGTACGCCGCCCGAAGTTATGTTCGGACGGCCCTTTGGATCGTGCCGCTCATCGCCTTGGTGATAGAGCAGGTGGTCATCCGCCTGATCATGCTGGTCGACGTGCACGTCAACTGGGTTCCCCTGATCAGCGCCACGGCGACAGGGACACTGGGTGAGATCGACACCGTCGTCACGCTGGAGATCTCGTTCATCGTCTTCACCTTCGGCTCGATGCTCGTCGCGCTCCAGGTCGCCAGCGGGCAGCTCACCCCGCGAATCATCGCGACAACGCTGCTGCGGGACAACGTGATCCGGTTCACCGTCGGCCTGTTCGCGTTCACCTTGATGTTGGCTGTGGGTGTACGCGCGCGCAGCGACGAGAAGATTCTGGCGATCGGCGGGACAATCGCGGTACTGTTTGGCCTCGCGTCCATCCTGGCGTTTCTGTTCCTGATTGACTACACGACGCGATTGTTGCGCCCCGTCGCGATCGTGTGGCGTATCGGCGAACGGGGCATCAAGGTCATCGAATCCGTCTACCCCGAGACGATCAGGGAACCGCACGTCCCGATCCCTCCGAGCGAGCGGCCGATCGATGCGGGGCGCACAATGATGCATCGGGGAAAATCCGCAATCGTGCTGGCGCTCAATCCCGACGCGCTGGTCGCCGCCGCGCGGCAAACGGGAGGCATGATCGAACTCGTGCACCGGGTGGGCGATTTCGTGGCCACCGGCGAGCCACTGTTTCGACTGTATGGCCGCGCAACGGAAATCGATGATCGCACGTTATGTGCACAAGTTGCCTTCGGGGGCGAGCGCACGATCGAGCAGGATTCGACGTTTGCCTTTCGCGTCATCGTGGATGTCGCGATCAAGGCACTTTCCAAGGCGATCAATGACCCGACCACGGCCGTGCTCGCCATCGACCAGCTCCACCGCCTGCTGCGGCTCGTGGGCCGCCGTCATCTCCATGACAATGCGGTGCTCGATGCCGACGGGCAGCTCAGGCTTATTCTCCCGACACCGGGGTGGGATGACTTCGTGCACCTCGCCTGCCGGGAAATACGGCTCTACGGCGCCGAGAACTTCCAGGTTGCCCGCCGCCTTCGCGCCATGATCGAAAATCTCATCGCGGTCCTGCCCGAATCTCGCCGGCCCGCGCTGCATCTTGAGTTGCACCTGCTCGATCGCACACTGGAAAATCTTCACGCGCTTCCGGAAGACCTGGCGCTCGCACGCCAGGCCGACTGGCAGGGATTGGGAGGTTCTTCGGGAACGTAGAGATACGGCGATCTGCCCCACGATACATCAGCGGTATTCCCATGCCTGGCCTTCGTCGTGCCAAAGTCGGGGTATCGGGAGGATCGGATGAATACCCAGGACGATAACAACGCCACGTTCGATGTTGCCTACCTGATGCTCAGTGGCACGACGACGGCATCACGCTGTCCCGCGCTGCTGCATGAGCTGCTTGCGCTCGGCTTTTCCTCCGTCATGGCGGTGCCCACCCCGAACGCCTCACGCGTGATCGCGCCGCGCGATCTGGCGGATGTGGAGGGCGCCCGCGTGGTCGAGTCCTACTTCGATGCGGCGATCCGCCCGAGGCCGCCGCGCGGCGTGACGCTGTTTGCCCCATGCAGCTTCAATTCGCTGAACAAGCTCGCCCACGGCATCGCCGACAACCTGGCGCTGTCGATCGTCGCCGAGGCGATCGGCCGCGGCACGCCGGTGATCGTGGCACCGTCGCTCAATCAGCCCTTGCTCGATCATCCCGTCGCGGGTGCGTCACTACGGACCCTGACAGATTGGGGCGTGCGCATCGTGGCACCGGTGGACGAGGGTGAAGGCCCTCGCCTTGCCCCAACGGCGCAGATCATCGACGCCGTCCGGCCCTTCGTTCGCCGCGCCTGAGCCATATTGTGATAATCTGCTTTGTGCGCCGGCGGGTCAGGACGGCAGTCTGAAACAAGATGGTCCGCCGCCACGTTGGAGTGCGGGCCGGCGCGGCAGAAGGTACCGCCCATTTTTGCCGGACCCGACGGGCGCGAAAAGCTGAACGGGGCGGACATCACGCCGGCAGCGGCATCACGATAAGCAGGAGCGGCGTTCGCCCATTCCGCCGCGCCGCCCGTCACCGCCGTTCCGCACCGTGGCGAATAATCGCCAGCGCCAGTGCTGCCAGCAGCGCAGCAACCACGCTGCCTACCGAGAACATCCCGGAATAGGTCATGCCCGCGTGCTGATGCAGCGAACCGGCGCCGAACGCCGCAATGCCGTAGCCGATCTGATAGAACGCAATCAGAGCGCCCGACATCGTCGCCGCCTTGTCGGGAAACTCCGTACCGCCGAAGCTGATGCTGAGTGGCAGAAGTGCGGAGCAGGCCAGTCCCGCGAGTGCGAAACCGCCGATACCGGCCAGCGCGCTGTCGGCATGGGCGACAACCTGGAAGGCGCCGATCAGCAGAACCGGCAGCGCCACATAGACCCAGCGCGAGGGCAGCCACCGGTTGAGGAGGGCGACAACCACGCGGCCCAGGGTCACCAGGCTCCAGAATGCCGTCAGCGCCAGCGACGCATCCACCACCGGGACATGCCGCTGCGCGGACAGATAGAGCGTCGCCCAGTTGCCGCAGAGTGTTTCCGCTATCCCGTAGAGCAGCACGAACCCCGCGTAGAGCCAGAAACGCGGCGGCAATCCGCTTGCGCCGGCTACCGCGTGGTAGGACAACTTCAGAGCGGCCCTTGTCACCGCAAACAGCAACAAAGCAAGCAGCACCGCCATGAGTGCCGGCAATGCCCACCAGGCACCCAGCCGGGTAAACAAGGAGACCAGGACAGGCGCCAGTGCCGTGCCGACACCAAGCAGCGCGTTCAGGGCAAGCACCGCACCGTCCGCGCGCTCGGGGAAGAATCCCTC
>DATNEJ010000347.1:0-5466 GCA_035606775.1 Acetobacteraceae bacterium
GGTCTGGCACGGCGGCAACGCAGACGAGCCGCGATTGCTGGGGAGCTGCTATCGGCAAAGCCTGACCTTGGCGGTGGCCAACAGCGTCACCTCGATTGCCTTCCCGGCGATAAGCTGCGGCATCTACGGCTATCCGATCCCCGATGCCGCCCGAATCGCGCTGACCGAGGTCGACGCGTTCCTGCGCAACGATGCATCGATCCGGCAGGTGACATTCGCCTGCTTCGGCCGGCCCGTGCTGGACGCGTTCCAGGCGGCATTGCGCGACGTCGGCGCCTGACACTTTTCACCGGGCACCGGTTCGGCGCGTCCGCCCTCGCGGCCCGAATGCCTCCCTTGCCGCCCCGAGTATCTCCTTCGACAGCGCGGGATCATTGACCGCGCGGGCAAGTGTCAGGGCGCCGACCATGCCGGAGAGCGTCGCAATCGCACGCCTGCGCCGGCTTGCCGCGGTACCGCCTTTGAGCAGGCGGGCGAGCCGATCGAGCTGCGTGCGCACATGGGCAGTCAATCCGCGCCTGACGCCTTCGCCCTGGCGTGGGAAATCCCCGCCCAGCGCCGCGATGGCGCAGCCGTTCGCGCGGTTGGCGCGGTGCCGTTCCGACAGATAGTCGGAGACGAGATCACCCAGGTCATTGAACCGGCCCTGCCGCTCACCGCTCAGTTCCATGGCCTGTGCCGTCGCTTCGGCGGCCAGATCGTCCTTCGATTTGAAATGGCCGTAGAACCCGCCATGCGTCAGGCCGGCTGCCCGCATGATGGCGTCCACGCCGACCCCGTCGAAACCGTTCTCCCGGAACAGGCGTGCCGCCGTGTCCACGATGAGCTGGCGATTTTCGGCGGCCTTTTCCCGGCTCACCCGCATGGCTGTCGCCCTTTCTCCCCTGTCGTCTTGACAGAATAGATGATAGCCATCATGTATCCTATTAGATGACGATCGTCATCAATGAACTGAAGCCAGGAGTCACACCATGCCGGACAGACTGAACAGAACCGCGCTGATCACCGGCGCCTCTTCCGGCATAGGCGCGACTTACGCGGACCGCCTCGCGCGCCGCGGACACGGCCTTGTTCTCGTCGCACGGGACAAGGAACGCATGGCGGCGATTGCCGAACGCCTGCGCGATGCCTACGGCGTCGAGGTGGAGGTTCTGCCGGCCGATCTGACGGCGACCGACGACCTCCGCCGCGTCGAAGCACGGTTGCGCGAAGACTCCAGCATCGGCCTGCTGGTGAACAATGCGGGCGCGGCGGCGCATGGCGGGTTCGCCGATCCGGACCTCGATGCACAGGAGACGCTGATCCGACTGAATGTCACCGCCGTCACGCGTCTCGCGGGCGCCGTGGTGCCGCGCTTCCTGGCCGAAGGCGGCGGCGCCATCATCAACATGGCCTCGGTCCTCGCCGTGGCGCCCGAGATCCTGCCCGGCATCTACGCCGCGACAAAGGCGTTCGTGCTGACCTTCTCGCAGTCGCTCCAGGCCGAGCTGGGTGGGCGCAGACTTTACGTGCAGGCCGTGCTGCCGGCTGCCACCCGCACGGAGATCTGGTCGCGCTCGGGCCGGGACGTGAACGTGTTGCAGGGCGTGATGGATGTCGGCGAACTGGTCGATGCGGCACTCGTGGGGTTCGACCAGCGAGAAGCGATCACCATCCCACCCCTGCCGGACGCCGGCCAATGGGACGCGTTCGCTGCGGCGCGCCTCGCGATGTTGCCGAACTTCCGCCAGGAGCATCCCGCCGAACGGTATCGCGCCGCGTCGGCCTGAAAGAGCGTCAGCCGGTTGAACCCATGGAAACCCTGAACCAGTTCGCAGGAGAAGGACATGCGCATCCTGGTCGTCGGCGCCGGTGCCATTGGCGGCTACTTTGGCGGCCGGCTGCTGGAGAGCGGCCGGGACGTAACCTTCCTCGTCCGACCGCGACGAAGCGAGCAACTGGCACGCACCGGCCTCTCGATCCGCAGTCCACGGGGAGACGCCGATCTGCCGGCACCGACAGTTCAGGCCGGGGCTCTCCGCGAGCCGTACGACCTCATTCTGCTCAGTTGCAAGGCTTACGACCTGCCAGAGGCGATGCTGTCGTTTGCGCCCGCGGTCGGAGCGGACACCGCGATTCTGCCGCTGCTCAATGGCATGCGCCATCTCGACCTGCTGACCGAGCGATTTGGTGACCATGCCGTGCTCGGCGGCCAATGCCTGATCTCGGCGACGCTCGATGGGGACGGACGGATTCTGCATCTGAGTGACGCGCACAGCTTGTCGTTCGGGGAGCGCGACGGCGCTGCCACCGGACGGTCCCACGCGATTGCCTCCGTCCTCACCGGTGCAGGCTTCGATGCCAGGCGCAGCGACACCATCCTTCAGGACATGTGGGACAAATGGGTCTTCATCGCCGCCGCTGCCGGCATCACCTGCCTGATGCGCTCGTCTGTCGGCGACATCGTCGCGGCCGGTGCAGCCGATCTTGCCTCGGCGCTGCTTGACGAATGCGCCGCCATCGCCGCGAGCCAGGGCTTCCCGCCGGATGCAACTGTCCTGCAACGGAGCCGGACCCTGCTGACGGCCGCGGGCTCCGGCCTCACAGCTTCGATGCTGCGCGATGTCGAGCACAACGCCCGCACCGAGGTGGATCACGTGCTTGGCGATCTGCTGCGGCGCGGCGAAGGTCCGGCGGGCGTGCCCACACTGCTGCGCATCGCCTATGCCCATCTCTGTGCCTATGAGGTTCGGCGGGGCCGCCCGCGGGCGGCCTGACCCCGGCAGTGCTGCCGGCCGTGGTCGGTGCCGGCCTTCTGCCTTGCGCACCGGTCCCGTTGCGCCTATAGAAAGGCGCATGTCGGATGGCGCACCAATTGTGAGCCTAGATCGCTGCGCCTCTGCGCACGGCTCCCTGCGCCCGATCATCCTCCTCCTTCGACTTAGCTGCCCCTGAGCGTTCCGCCGGGTTGCTAAGACGCCGGCATCGCTCAGGGGGAACCCTGAGGCTAATGTCGTGCAACCAATTCCCCGAGGATCGCCGGCCATGAGCATCACCCATCCCAGCTTCGGCACGCTGGATGACGACCGTATCATCATCTTCGACACCACCCTGCGCGACGGCGAGCAGTCGCCCGGCTTTTCGATGAATCTCGCGGAGAAGATCCGCATGGCGGAGGCGCTGACCGAGTTGGGTATCGACGTGATGGAAGCCGGCTTCGCCATCGCCTCACCGGGCGACTTCGAGAGCGTCAAGGCGATCTCGGAGAGCATCGGCCAGCGCCCCGATACCCCGGTCATCGCCAGCCTGGCGCGCGCCGGCCAGATGGACGTGCTGCGCGCCGCGGAGGCGCTGAAGGCCGCCAAGCGCCGCCGCATTCACATCGTCATCGCCACGTCCGACCTGCACATGAAGCACAAGCTGCGCCTGACGCCGGAGGAGGTGATCGAGGCCACCGTTTCCTCGGTGACCCTGGCGCGCCAGCATGCCGATGACGTGGAGTGGTCGGCCGAGGACGCCACGCGCTCCGATCCCGACTTCCTGTGCCGCGTGGTCGAAGCCGCGATCGGCGCCGGCGCCACCACCATCAATCTGCCCGACACGGTCGGCTATGCGCTGCCTGACGACATGACGCGGATGTTCACCAATATCCTCGAGCGGGTCCCCGGCAGCGAAAAAATCGTTCTGTCCACGCACAACCACAACGACCTGGGAATGGCGGTGGCCAACACGCTGGCCGCGATCACCGCCGGCGTACGGCAGGTCGAATCCACCATCAACGGCATCGGCGAGCGCGCGGGCAATGCCTCGCTGGAGGAGGTGGTGATGGCGATCCGCACCCGCAACGACGCCATCCCCCGCAAGAACAACATCCAGACGACCGGCCTGCTGAAGACGTCCAAGCTGCTGTCCACCATCACCGGCTTCGACGTGCAGCCGAACAAGGCGATCGTCGGGCGCAACGCCTTCGCGCACGAGGCGGGCATCCACCAGGACGGTGTGCTCAAGAACGCCGCGACCTATGAGATCATGACACCGGAAAGCGTCGGCTGGCAGAAGAACAGCCTGGTGCTGGGCAAGCACTCGGGCCGAGCGGCGTTCCGCGATAAGCTGAAGACGCTGGGGTACACCGTGGGCGACAACAAGCTGAACGACGCGTTCCGCCGCTTCAAGGATCTGGCCGACCGCAAGAAGGTCGTGTTCGATGAGGATGTAGTGGCGCTTGTCGACGACGAGGTGATGCGCGATCACGAGCGCATCCGCTTCGTCTCGCTCGACCTGCATGCTGGCTCGAAGGGGCCGGCGCGCGCCGAACTGGAGCTGGAAGTCGATGGCGTGGTCAAGGCCGGCGGATCGACGGGTGACGGTCCGGTGGATGCGACGTTCAAGGCGATCCAGGCGATCTTTCCGCACACGGCCAATCTCGTGCTGTTCTCGGTCGGTGCGGTGACGGAAGGCACCGACGCACAGGCCAAAACGACGGTCCGGCTGGAGGAGAACGGCAAGATGGTGGACGGCCAGGGTGCCGACCTGGACACGATTGTCGCGTCCGCGCGGGCCTATGTGCATGCGCTGAACAAGCTGCTGGTGAAGCGCCTGCGCACCGAGCCGGCGGCACTGTCCGCCTGATTGCACTGACGTCCCGCCCGCTGCCACCGGCGGCGGGCGGGATTGTGTCATATCAACGGTCAAAAGGAATGACCGTTGATATGCGACTTGGTTTGGCGCGCCGCCGTGGCCTTATCCCCTGGGCAACCCGGCGCGCGATACCAGCCTGTGCAAGCGTTGGCAGAGCCGATGCTTGCACAGGCTGGTATCAGTTGTAGTTCCAGTAATTCCCGTTGCCGGTGGAGGGCACGACACTGGGGCCGTATGTCGACCCGGTGTTTGGAATGGCGGGTGCATCCACTGTGGTGCCGCTTGGCCCTGGAACCGGCTGCATGCCGGGGCCGGTGATCCCGTAGGACGCGGGATCGCCCGAACAGGCTGACAGCCCCAGCATCAGCACCAAAGCAGTGGAAGCGCGCATGCGCGGATGATGGACGAACCGGTATGGCCCTGTCCATCACGCCCGCGGCGCGAGTTCCTGCCGTGCGCCGCTTGTTGCCGCCGCGGCGCCGCCGGCGCAGGCTGACCGTTAGGGCGGGAAATGGCGGGAGAGCAGCATGGCCCAAGGCTCCGGGATACGGCAGGTCGCCTGGCTGGATTGCGCCGGCGGCGGACAGGTCGTGGTGGATGGCAACTTCGCCTATGTCGGCCATATGGCCGCGCCGCACGGCACCTCGGTCATCGACGTCGCCGATCCGGCGCACCCGCGTATCGTCGCTTCCTTCGACATTCCCGCCGGCCTGCACTCGCACAAGGTCCGCGTCGCGAACGGCGTGATGGTGGCAAACCGCGAGCGTGCCCGTGGCGACAAGCCAGCCGACGACTTCGTCGGCCTGCGCATCTTCGATGTCGCGGATCCGCGCCACCCGCGCGATATCT
>DATNEJ010000368.1:0-3018 GCA_035606775.1 Acetobacteraceae bacterium
GCTGGATGTGCTGGACGGGCTGAAGGAGCTACGCATCTGCACCGGCTACCGCATCGGCGGTGCTCTGGTCCGTCATTTGCCGGCCGCCCCCGGCGCGCAGGCGGCGGCGCAGCCGGAGTATGAGACGATGGAGGGCTGGTCGGGATCCTCGCGCGGCGCGCGGTCCTGGGCGGACCTGCCGGCGCAGGCGGTCAAGTATGTCCGGCGCATCGAGGAACTGGTGGAGGCCCCGGTGACGCTGCTGTCCACCAGTCCTGAGCGGGACGACACGATCATGGTGCGGGATCCGTTTGAGGGGTGAGTGCGGCACGCCGGAAGAGGCCAGACTAGAAAGGAACTCGGTTATTGTCGGCGGCTGCTTTGCGCGACCGCCTGAAGCGCATTTGCCGTAAAGCGTGAATTACGTTCTAAAACAAGGATTTAACATCATTATTTCTGTATTCTTCAGAAGCCGTCCGGCTTCAGGAAGACCGCTGGTCGCCAAGGCGGAAAGGCATATACTTGACGAAGTCACTGGATAGTGTGACAGCGTCATGTATAGGAGCTGCCGCCATGACCGACGACAGACTGCCATCCCATATCGCCGCCGTGCGGCGTTTCAGCCGCTTCTACACCCGCCGGATCGGCCTGCTGCACGAAGGCCTCCTGGGCGGCGACCTGACCCTGGCCGAAGGGCGGATCATCTACGAGCTCGCGCAAGCCCCCGGCACCACCGCGCGGCGGCTGAGCGATGAGCTGGGGTTGGACCCTGCCTATCTCAGCCGCATCCTCCAGCGCTTCCAGGAACAGGGCCTGATCACGCGCACCGCCTCGCCGGCCGATGCTCGCCAGAGCCTGCTGTCCCTGACCGAGAAGGGGACCGGGGTCTACGGCACCATCAACGATCGCTCGCGCCAGGAAATCGGCGCAATGCTGGAACGGCTCACCCCGGTCCAGCAGGACCGCCTTGTGGCGGCGCTGGCTTCGGCCGAGGCGCTGCTGGGCGGCGGCGCTGCAGCCGAACCGCGCGTCCCGTACCTGCTGCGCCCGCCCGCGGTAGGCGACATGGGCTGGATCGTCCATCGCCAGTCCGTGCTCTACGCCCAGGAGTACGGGTGGGACGACACCTACGAGGCCCTGGTGGCCGAAATCGTCGCCCAGTTCGTCCGCAGCTTCGACGCCAGGCGCGAACGCTGCTGGATCGCGGAGCGAGAAGGGGACGTGGTCGGCTCGGTGTTCCTCGTGCGCCAGTCCGATGACGTGGGCAAGTTGCGCCTGCTCTATGTGGAGCCGGCGGCACGCGGCCTGGGTATTGGCCAGCGGCTCGTCCAGGAGTGCATCCGCTTCGCCCGCCAGGCCGGCTACCGCCAGCTCATGCTCTGGACCAACGACGTCCTGGTGTCGGCTCGGCGGATCTACCAGGCGGCCGGGTTCCGCCTGATCGAAGAGGAGAGGCACCACAGCTTCGGCCACGATCTGGTCGGGCAGAACTGGACCCTCGACCTTTGAGCGTGATGCACCGAACCGGTCCATGCACCTTGGCACGGGACCCGCAGCCGTTTCGGATGCGCGTCGTTTGCACTGGAAGCGCGGTAGCCCGATCCGCTAGAACCGCATTCGTAAGGAAGTCGCCGGCCGTGGCACGCGGCGGCAAACGGAGCGGGAATCCACCACATGCAGAACGGCGTGCATTTCATTTCGGGCCTTCCCCGTTCCGGCTCGACCCTGCTCGCCGCGATTCTACGCCAGAACCCCCGGTTCCACGCCGGCATGAGCAGCCCGGTGGGGTCGCTGTTCATGGCGCTGCAAGGTGCGATGAGCCGCCGCAACGAGGCCGCGGTGTTCATCGACGAGGAGCAGAAGCGGCACCTGCTGCGCGGCCTGTTCGACAGCTACTATCACGCGATCCACCCGGGGAAGTTGGTGTTCGACACCAACCGGGCCTGGTGCTCCAAGCTGTCGACGCTGGTGCGGCTGTTTCCGCGGGCGAGGGTGGTCTGCTGCGTGCGGCACGTCCCCTGGATCATGGACAGCATCGAACGGCTGATCCGCGCCAACGCCTTCGAACTGTCCGGCATCTTCGGCTACGAGGCCAGCAACACCGTCTACACCAGGGTGAACCGGCTGGCGGGGAGCGACGGGCTGGTGGGCTTCGCCATCGACGCGCTGCGCGAGGCCTACTGGGGCGAACACGCCGACCGCCTGATCCTGGTCGGTTACGAGGCGCTGGCGAAGCGGCCGGAGGACACCCTGCGGCAGCTCTACGATTTCCTCGGCGAACCATGGTTCGCGCACGACTTCGACAACGTCGAATACCAGGCCGATGAGTTCGACCTCGCGCTCGGTACGCCCAATCTGCACACTATCCGCCGCAAGGTGGGCTGGGTGGAGCGCCGGACCGTGCTGCCACCGGAACTGTTCGACCGTTTCGTCGGCGACGCCTTCTGGACTGTCCCGTCTCTTAACTATTCTTCCGTCCCGGTGATTTTACCTCGTGAATAGAGTTCTTTCATCTCTATAATTGTCGTATGTCATAAATACCAATCGCTGTCAGTATTCTTTACAAGTCCATTGCCCGTTCGACTCGGGCCACCCCCGGCTAATCGGCTGTTTCACATGCGTTTCATCGAGTCGCTCTACGGAACGATACTGTCGAGGAATCTTACGTTATCGTTCCTTTATCGGCCTGTGAGCGGGGAGGTCGCTGAAACAAAAGGAAAAATCGTTCCGGCACGCAAGTTGCTTCCCCGAATTCAAATCGACTCCCTCGGGGGAACAAGAAATGACGGATGTCAATCAAACGGGTGCGGCGGGTAACGCCGGTACCAACGGTACAAAGTCCGCATACGACGGTACCGCCGGCGACCCGGGTGATTACATCCTCTCCTCCAATACAGGCAACGGCACCGATACAACCAACACCGCGGAAGCCTATGGCGGCACCGGCGGCAGGGGCGGCAACGGCTACTCGGCCTCGGGCGCGCCGGGCGGCAATGCCGGGGAGGGCGGCGCCGGCGGCGACGCGGCTGCACAGACCGC
>DATNEJ010000380.1:0-2044 GCA_035606775.1 Acetobacteraceae bacterium
GGCGTGAGTGGATTTTTCGTCAGGGATGTCCATTGGCAAGGGGGGTTGATTGCATGGCGGGGTGGTTTTCCCCGCTCATGGCGGTCGGATGGCTGCGGCGGCGATCGAGTTCAGCAGATGCATCCAGTCCTGGAACACGACGTATGCCGTGATGGTCCGCAGGTGCTCGAAGAACCGGTATGTTGCGCCTTTCGCGGCGACGGCGGCGCGCCAGGCCAACACGGCGAGCGAAGCGACCGTGTGGTAAGCGAACGCCAGCAGGTTCAGCACCACCAGCACGCTGGCCAAGGTGTCCTTGCCGTGGCCGAAATTGTGCTCGAGGTTGTAGCCGCCGCATTTCAGCACGTTGAACGTCTCGTTCTCTATCTTCCAGCGTGCCCGCCCGCAGGCGGCGAGTTCGGAGACGGTATCGGCGGTGACCGGCAGATCGGTGACGAAGCTGTTGTGATAGAGCCTGCCCCGGGCTTGACCCGGGGTGCACCTGCCCTTGCCGTTGAATATCTCAACAGAGAACCAGTTGACCTTCAGCGCATCCTCGGTGCCCCGCAGTGGCACGTCGGAGAGCCAGCGATAGACCATTGTGGTGCGCTTGCCGCGTTTGAGGACAGTCTCGCGATGCTCCTCCAGTCTGGCGCCGTACAGGTACTCCGTGACGGTGCGATGTGATGCCGGCTTGCAGGTCAGAATGAAGTTGCCGCCGGCGTCCCGCATGGCTACGGCCACCGGCTGGCAGGCGAACAGGTCGTCGCCGAGGAAGACCGGCCGCACATGCGCCAGCGACCCCCCATGCCGGGCCAGCCAGCGCTTCGCGGCGTTGCGCTCGCAATCCTGCTTCTCCGCCCCGTCTTGCGGTACGATGAATTCCGGCGCCAGCGGCAGGACATGCTGGTGGCCGGGTGCGACGATGCTGGCGCCGAGGAAGGCATGAAAATACTCGGTGCCGCCATCCGAGCGCTTGCGGGTCGAGCAGCGCTCGCAATGGACCTTGCGCGAGCAATGATGCTCGGTGCCATCGAGTGCGACAAGGATCCGCCCGCCCAGGCGCTTGAACGGGGTCAGCACCTCCGGCGGCTCGATCGCCTGCATGAACAGCGGGTCGAACGCCGCCGTCGGGGCCCCGTCCAGCATCAGGCGGATGTAATTGTCGGTGGGGATGGCGGAGATGCCGAACAGCGTCTGGCAATTCGATCGGCCCTGCCCCTCGGCCAGATGGCGCTGGTGCGCCAGGAAGGAGGGGCTGCCCATGAAGAACAGGGAGAACGCGGACAGGCCGATGTCGGCCATCGAGTAGGCGCCGGCCGCCAGCGGTCCCTTGCGCCGGTCGGGAAGACCGGCGCAGACCAGGCTCAACGCGCCGATCCGTTCCTCAAGGGCGTTCACACCTCTCCAGAATCGATGTTTGCCGCGCGCCGCCAGACGGTTGTTCGTCGAATGAGGCCGTCAGACGCACAAAGCCGCGCTGTGTGGCATTTCAGACTCACCTTCGCCGACGAACCGCCGCCCAATGGGAACGCGACGCAGTCGCATTGAGAACCGCTGAATCGTTACGTGCGACCGGGACCGTACTCTGCCAGCGTGGGATCATGAGCGACTCCAACGCCATCCACTACGACGTCTGGAATCCGGCTGGGGTGGACGTCACCGACCGGCCGAGCCTGACGGGCGCGGCCAGCGACACGGTCGATGCGGCGGGCCTGCTGTCGTCTGGCATCGCCCAGCCAGAGAGCGGCATGCTGTTCCTGGCGATCAGCGATGCGGGCGCACTCGCCGCGCAAGACATCCAATCGGCCTGGGCGAACGAGCCCGAGGGCGGCGGCGCGCCCAGCATCGACTTCGTCGATCTGCCGGCATTCCTGTCGCAGTCCGACCCGGCGAATGCGGGCGGCTGGTTCCCCGGCCCGAGCGTCGCGGGTGGATCGATGCCGAACGTCGCCTTCGCAGCCGGGCACGTGTCCGGGGCGGCGATGGGGCCGTACGATTCGCAGGCCGGCGACGGGCCGGGCTTCCTGGCCGCAATCCAGTCCTGACCCGGCACACCGGCTTT
>DATNEJ010000428.1:0-2462 GCA_035606775.1 Acetobacteraceae bacterium
TCCTGGCGGTGAACAGGACAGCGAGCTGACGGTCGAATTCACCGTGCTCGGCCAGGCCTTTGTCGGTCTGAACGGCGGCCCCAACTTTACGCCGAACGAGGCGGTGAGTTTCCAGGTGATGACCGAGGATCAGGCGGAAACAGACCGCTACTGGAATGCGATCATCGAGAATGGCGGCAGCGAAAGCGCGTGCAGTTGGTGCAAGGACCGCTGGGGCTTTTGGTGGCAGATCGTGCCGCGCGCCTTGATGGCGGCGATGAAGGATCCGGATCGCGCCGCGGCGAAGCGGGCGATGCGCGCCATGATGACGATGCGCCGGATCGATATTGCTCAGATTGAGGCTGCGCGCGCGGACCGCGCCGCAACCTGACGCCAAAGCCCCCTTATCGCGATCGGCGCCGAGTGTGCCTGAATGGACAGGTGTGGAGCATTTCTCTATATACGAAAAGGAATAGCGTATAGGACCAGATCCTCGATGAAAACTGCACCAAGCGATGGCCACACGATAGAAGGGAAGCAGCTTACCGCCTGGACGGTACTGTCGGGCGGCACGCATGTCGGGTTGGATTTTTCCGATAGAGACGGAACGGCCCGACGGATCGTGCTGCCGTTCGACGTGCTGACCGGTCTATTGATGACGCTGTCGCGCATGCTGCGGACCACTCTCGACACGCGCTGAGCTGACGGTTCATTGCGCTTGGTACAGCGGCTCGGTACGTGGCGGCTCGAACAGACAGCCTGCGATGCTATATCGGTGTTTCCAACTGGCCGGCGTACCGGGTTGCCCGTGCTTTGGGCCGCAGTGAGCTCAAGAACCTCTGCCGCATCGATTCCGTGCAACCCCGATACAATCTTCTGTTCCGTACCTTCGAACGCGACCTGTTGCCGCTGTGCGAGGAAGAAGGGATTGCGGTTACCCCTACAATCCATTGGCAGGCGGCCTGCTCAGCGGCAAACATGACGGGAACGCACCGCCACCCGAGGGAACCCGCTTTTCGCTGCGCAACGCCGGTGCGCGCTACCAGGCGCGCTACTGGCACGATCAGCAATTCGCCACCGTGGAGCGCATACGCGAAATCGCGCGGGACACAGGCATGAGCATGGTCACGCTTGCCGTTGCGTGGGTCTTGTCCAATCCTGCGATCACCGCGCCCATCGTCGGGGCAAGTCGCCCCGAGCAGCTCGCTGACAGTCTGGCAGCCGCGGAGAAAGGCAGTCTTCCACCAGAGCTTATGGCCGCGCTTGACGAACTGACGCGCGACTGGCGCGCCGTCGATGCGGATCGGTAGAGCCAACGGTTGGCATTACGGACGTTCCGCCAGGAACTCTCCGAATGCCGCGCTGAAATCGGGATGCCAGCGCGACAGTGCCGGCCGGTTCTCGGTGATGTCCTGCGCCGCCCACAGGATCCTCCGGTTGTCGATCTCGCGCGTCACGTCATCGTCGGGGCAGAGGATATAGAAATCACGCCGGTTGATCCCGGCGATCAGCATGTCCACCACCTGATCCGGTAGCCAGGCACCGGGCGGCTTTTCGGTCCGGCCGCGGCCGGTCATGCCGGTGAAGGTGGAACCCGGGATCAGCAGATGCGCGGTGATCCGCTGCCCCTCGACATTGCGCAGGCTGTGCGCCAGCGCCTCGGTCAGCACTTTCAGCGCGGCCTTGCTGACATTGTAGGCCGTATCGCCGGGCGGACAGGTGATCCCCTGCTTGGAACCGGTATTGACGATCGCGCAGGCCGTGCCCTGAGCGAGCATGCGCGGCGTGAAGCTCTGCACGCCATTGATCACCCCCCACAGGTTCACGTCCAGCACGCGCTTCCAGCGATCGATATGGTCCCAGGGGCCGCCGCCCGGTGCCGTGCCGGCATTGTTCATCAGCACGGCCACTTCCCCGAACGTGTCATACACCGCATCACGAAGCCGGTTGACGTCTTCCATCCGACTGACATCGGTCGGCACGACCAGCACACCTGCCTCGCCCAGCGGCGAAAGAGTTGCGATGTCCGCGGCCTCGTGTTCCAGCGCCTGCGCGGACAGGTCCGCCATGCACACCTTGAGGCCCATGGCCGCGAACCGCTTCGCCGCAGCGAGCCCGATGCCGCTGGCGCCGCCGGTCACAACCGCCACACGGCCGGACGCAAGAGCGGGATGGAGGAATGCGCGTTTTTGTTGCGATTCGAACATGATACGCCGTCTCCGAAAGGGCCACCTGAACCGGCGCCCTGCGTCGTGCTTCGGGGGATATAAGGGGCCCATGCTTCAGGGTCCAGGCGGCCGCCGCCCCGGCGACATCGCGCCGCTGTCGTGCTACGGTCTTATCTCCGATACCCTCGTGTAGCGAGAACGAATGATCACCATGCAACACCTGACCACGGCCATCTCGCGCGCCGCCTGACGGCTGCAACAACGGAGAAAGCCCTTGTCGAACCTGTCGCGGCGTCACCTTATCCTGTCGGCCGC
>DATNEJ010000430.1:0-36548 GCA_035606775.1 Acetobacteraceae bacterium
CCGGCGCGATCCCTTCCCGTGCGAACCACGCTTGCGCCTGTGCACCGAGATCGCGAAACGCCGCGACCATATCCGGCAGCACCGATCCGGCCAGCGTGCTCAGCCTGGTCGTCGCGAAGTCGGCACGCAGATCGGTCAGCAGCAGACCCATGGCGCACAGGATGCCCGGGTTGCGCGGCACCAGGATCCGGCCGATCTCCAGTTCTCGTGCCAGCCGAACGGCATGCAGCGGGCCGGCGCCGCCGAAGGCGATCAGCGTATAGTCGCGTGGATCGTGGCCGCGCTGCACGGAGATCACGCGGATCGCGCGCGCCATGTTGGCGGTGACCACCGACAGGATGCCTTGCGCCGCAGCCATCGGATCAAGCTGCAATGCCACGGCCAAACGGCCAATCGCCTCGCGCGCCAGGTCTGCGCGCACCTTCATGCGTCCGCCCAGCAGATGAGTCTGGTTCAGGATGCCAAGGACGATGTTGGCGTCGGTGACGGTCGGTTCGGTATTGCCCAGGCCATAACAGACCGGCCCCGGATCGGCACCGGCACTGCGCGGGCCCACTTTGAGCAAACCGCCGCTGTCGATGAACGCGATCGAGCCGCCACCCGCACCGACCGTGTGGATGTCGAGGAGAGGCGCCTTGATCGGATAGCCGTGCACCACCGCCTCATTGGCCAGGCGGCATTGCCCGCCATTGAGCAAGGCGACGTCGGTGGAAGTACCGCCCATGTCGACCGCAATCATGTCCGACAGCCCGGCAAGCCTTCCCGCAGCCTGCGCACCGACGACCCCGGTCGATGGGCCGGACAGGACAGTTCGCACCGGCAGCCGCACCGCCTGATCGAAACCGATCACCCCGCCATTGGACTGTGTGAGGTGCGGAGTGGCGGTGATGCCAAGGCGCCTGATCCGCTCACCCAGCCGGGTGATGTAGCCTTGCATGACCGGCCCCAGATAGGCATTCACCACGGTCGTGGACAGGCGCTCGAATTCACGGAACTCCGGTGCCACGTCATGCGACACACAGGCGAAGGCTTCGGGAAACTCTTCCGCGAGGATACGGCGCGCGGCCGCCTCGTGCTCGTCTCGCACAAAGGCGTACAGGAAGCAGACGGCAACCGCCCGCACCCCCGCTTTCCGCAACTGCCGCACGGCGTCACGAAAGCCTGCCTCGTCCAGTGGAATCTCCACGGTCCCGTCGTGCCGCACCCGCTCCCTGACCTCCAGGCGCAGGTCGCGGGACACGAGCACCGGGGGCTTGTCGACCTGCAGGTCGTAAAGGTCGGGACGCTTCTGCCGGCCGATCTCCAGCAGGTCGCGAAATCCGTCCGTCGTAATCAGACCGGTTTTGACGCCGCGGTGCTGGATCAGCGCGTTGGTGGCGACGGTCGTCCCGTGGCCGAAATAGATGACCGCTCCGGCGGAAGCGCCCACCCGGTTGATGGCTTCCTCTACGCCCCGGGCAATGCCGCGTGACGGGTCGTCCGGGGTCGAGGCGACCTTCCACACCTCCACCCGTCCGGTCGCATCGTCGAACAGACAGACATCGGTGAACGTCCCGCCGGAATCCACTCCAATACGCCACGTCATGCGGTCGCTTCCCGTTCTGCCTTTTGCCGAAACCGCCGGACGGCGGCTGGCCGCACATCATCGCCGGACCGGGCCAGAAATCCCAGCCGCAGGCAAGGCAGGCGGCGGAGACGCGGATTCAACCGGATGGTGTGAGAGGTAGCTCACAACCACGCACGGCGCGGCTGCGGTACGAAAGCGCTTCGCGTCACGTCCCGCATCAACTCATTGCAAAACTATAACGCTGAACCGATCCCATGCCCGCGCCGATTGCGGGTCAGTGGACAGGTGGAAGGACAATTATGTCAGACCAGCATTACCGGCCGCATCCCGACGTGGAAGAATGGTTTCGCATCAGGCAGAAGCAGGTCGAGGTGCCCACAACGGCATGCGACGGCCAAACAGCCGCGTGGATCGCGACCTGTTTGTGCATCCGATCAAGCCATGGCAACGGCATGATCGCGCATAGCGGCCGGCTATCGACAGCGAACATCAGCGGGCGCGACATGCGCATCCACATGGCCGGCACCCCCCGCCCAAGCAGAGACGTCCGCTTCGGAGCCCCCGGCTCGTAGGCCGCCCTACCGAACCCGAAAGGCAAGGTCGCAAACCACCGCCTGCCCAGGTCCCACAGGGCCGCCGCGGCTGGACAGGCTGTCGGGGGAACCGGCATACCGGTCTCCCTCCCGCTCAACGGGTCCGGACCGAGCCGCTCATGTCCCCGCCTGTCGATCCCGTACGATCCGACGCCTCGCTGCCCGACCGCACCGATGTCGTCATCGTCGGCGGCGGCATCATCGGCACCACCACGGCGCTGTTCCTGGCGGAAAAGGGCCACGCCGTCGTGCTGTGCGAGAAGGGCCGCATTGGCGGCGAACAATCCAGCCGGAACTGGGGCTGGTGCCGCACGATGGGGCGCGATGTGGGGGAAATCCCGCTGGCCATCGAAAGCCTGAAACTGTGGCGCGAGATGAACCAGCGCACCGGGAGAGAGACCGGCTTCCGCCAGGCCGGGATCATGTATCTGTGCGAGACGGAAAAGCAGGTCGCCGACCAGGAAGCCTGGCTGGATCAGGCACAGCCATACCAGGTCGAAGCCCGCCTGTTGCGCGGTGAGGCGCTGGAAGACGCGATGCCCGGCGCCGGTCGGGGTTTCATCGCGGGATTGCATACCCCGACTGACGGCCGAGCGGAACCGATGCACGCGGCGCCCGCAATCGCCGAAGCAGCCCGGGACCACGGCGCCCGAATCGCCACTCAATGCGCCGTGCGCGGGATTGACCTGCAGGCGGGCCAGGTCGCCGGCGTGGTGACCGAGAGGGGCCGGATCGCCTGTTCCGCGGTTGTGCTGGCCGGCGGCGCATGGTCACGGCTCTTTTGCGGCAATGCAGGCCTCGACCTTCCGCAACTCAAAGTGCTGGGTTCGGTGTTCCGCACGAAGCCACTCGACGGCGCGCCCGAAATCACCGCGGCCGGTTCGGTGTTCGCATTCCGCAAGCGGCTGGACGGGGGCTATTCCATCGCCCGCCGGAACGCCAACACAGCCGAGGTCACGCCCGATCATTTCCGGCTGCTGGCGGATTTCTTCCCAAGGCTTCTCGCCAGCCGGAAGGAGATCAGGCTGCGCATCGGCCGGCGTTCCTGGGAGGAGCTTCGCACCCGGCGGCGATGGGCGCTGGATGAGCCAACCCCCTTCGAGGCTGTGCGGGTGCTCGATCCCGCGCCCAAGGAGGAGATCCTTCAGGAGGCCCGGAGCGCGTTGTCGCGGGCCTTCCCGGCCTTCGCGCGGATGGAGGTCGCGGAAAGCTGGGCCGGGCTGATGGACGTGACCCCCGACGCGGTGCCTGTGATCGACCAGGTGGCGCGGATTCCCGGGTTCTTCATTGCCACCGGCTTCTCCGGCCACGGTTTCGGCATTGGCCCTGGTGCCGGCCGCCTCATGGCCGATCTGGTCGCCGGTGACCACCCGGTGGTGGACCCTTCCCCATTCAGGCTCGCTCGCTTCGCCCGCACCCAGACCTGAGCCGAACCAACGGTACCATCACAGAAAGCGTCGGTGGCTGACACGATTTGACGAAACGTTCCCGCGCCATTCACCGATTTCTTTCGTTTGCCGCCTAGTCTGCCAGCATGACACCAGACCAATGCCGCTCGTTGGCCGCGGAGATGCGCGAGTACGGGGATTCGCATCCGGGTTTTGCACCCATGGCAAGGCGCATCGCAGACCACTGGGACACCGTCGCGGCGCAGATTGAGTTGCGTGAAAGGGTCGTGACGCGGTCTGTGGCGAACCCAGGCGCGTCGCGCGATCCGACCCAGCCGCGTCTGCCGTCGAACGAGGCCCCACAGGCCGATCCAGGTCCGGCCAGCCCAACCGGGATCGGCGCCTCCGCACGAAGGGCGGTGTCGGCCGCCCACAGGTGAGCCACGCGCAGGAACCGCCACGGCATGCATCAACACGGCATGCATCAAGGTGATGGCGCGCATGTCTGGGAACACACGCCAGACCTTGCACGCGCATGCGCGCCATGCCGGCTCTGCGCTGGTACCGTGACCCGTTGAGCGGCTAGTATCCGCGGCACCCGACGACCGGCGCATCATTCCGTCCCCTGCCCCTCAGACGTCCTGCACATTCCCGCGGCCGCCGCGGCTGAAGGCCGGAGCAGGTGATGCCGCCGGACGACGGGCGATGCCAGCAGCCGGCCGGAGTCCATGAACGCATCCTCTCCCGCGGTCCAACGCGGCATGTTCGCCCTGATCTGCTTCGTCTGGGGAACTACCTGGCTTGGCATGAAGGTCGGCATCGCCGTGGTACCGCCGGGCATGTTCGCCGGCTTGCGATGGACGATCGCCGGCGCCGTGCTGCTGTCGTTCCGCCGCCTGCGCGGGGAGCGGGTTATCCCGCCGCCGCGCCTGTGGTGGCGCCTGCTTTGGGTCTCGGTGCTCCTGATCACGCTCAATCAGGTCATCCAGCTTTACGGCCTCAAGCACATCACCGCCGGCCTGGCCGCGGTGATCAGTTCGGCGCTGACGCCGATCGCGCTGCTGGGCTTCGCCGTCGCCCTCGGACAGGAACGTTTCACCCTACGCCAACTCGGCGCCATCGCGATCGGCGTGATCGGCGTGCTGACCCTGTTCGGTCCCGACGCGATCGCTGGCACGCTCGACACCTGGGAAGTGATCGGCGCCGGCGGCGTCACCATAGGATCCCTCTGCTATTCGCTGGGTTCCGTGTTGACCCGGCCGATGATGCGCACCATCGAACCGGTGCAGCTTGCAGGCCTGACCGATCTGATCGGCGGGGTGGTCCTTGTGCTGTCCTCCCTGGTGCTGGAGCCAGGCGCACGCGCCGCCCTGTCTTTCAACTGGGGTTGGCCCGCCGTTCTGGCCTGGCTCTATCTGCTGATCCCGGGATCGCTGCTGTCCACCACTATGTATTTCCTGCTGGTCCGCGACTGGGGTGCCAGCCGACCCGGCACCTATGCCTTCGTCTCGCCGGTGATCGCGGTCGTTTTCGGCTGCACTCTGTTCGGCGAGAAGCTCGATTGGGGCGGCGCAGCCGGCATGGTCCTGATGCTGGGGGCGGCGGGTTTGGCGCTGCGCCCCGGCCGCCCGAGGGCGACAGTCGGCATACCGCCGGGCCTTGCGCAAAGCGGCAGCGCCGGCGGCTAAGCCCACCGGCCGATGCTACGCCCTGGGTACCGGTGCGCATGTCCGCTTCGCGTCGGCGCGCCCGCCACTGAGTATATACAGCGTGTCGGACCCGTTGGTCGGACAGCGCACGCCCAAATGCATCAGCCACGATTGGAAGTCGGGATCTTCCTGCATGCCGCCGACACCCATCGATTTGCCGTCTGACTGGCACGGCCGCACCGACGGTGGCAACCTGCGCTGCCAGTCCTCAGGAGGCCGCCCATGTCGGATGTAACCCATGATCGTTTCACGTTCAGCGACTTCCGCCTGGAAAGTGGGGAGATCCTGACAGATGTGACCATCGCCTATGCCACGCGCGGCCGCCTGGCACCCGGCGGGCGGAATGCGATCCTGGTAACGCACGGCTATACCAGCGGGCAGCGCATGATCGAACCGGGCGTTGCGTCCTCCGAAGGAGCCTGGAGCACGCTGGTCGGGCCAGGCGCACCGATCGACACCGACCGCTACTTCGTCGTTTGCTCGAACATGCTCGGCTCAAGCTTCGGCTCGACCAATGCGGCGTCGATCAATCCTGAGACCGGACGCCCCTACGGATCCAGGTTCCCCCGCATCAGCGTGAAGGACATCGTGACGGCGCAGCACCGGCTGCTGGCGCATCTCGGGGTAACG
Organism: Acetobacteraceae bacterium; assembly: GCA_035606775.1. Lineage (GTDB taxonomy): Bacteria > Pseudomonadota > Alphaproteobacteria > Acetobacterales > Acetobacteraceae > Rhodopila. The sequence continues at coordinate 5,888 of DATNEJ010000430.1, forward strand.
CATCTCCGCACGGTGGTGGGGCCGTCCTATGGCGGCTTCCAGGCTTTCCAGTGGGCCGTGGCCTTTCCCGATTTTATGGATGGGGTCGTGCCGGTGGTCACCTCCCCCCTGCCGCCGCAGTCCGACCGCATCGGCGGCCTGCTGAAATGGTTTGAGCCGGACCTCAACTGGAACGGCGGCGACTACTACGAAACCGGTGGCGTGCGGGACACGTTGACCCGCCTGCGCATCGACACGCTGACCCGCTACGGGCTGGCCGAAAGCCTGAGGGACCGGTTTCCCGACCCCGCCGCGCGCGACGCCGAACTGCGGCGGATCGCGGCGGCGTGGGCGGAGGTATTCGACGCCAATTCGCTGTTCATCCTGGGACGCGCGATGGAGACCTACGACGTGCGGACAGATTTCGGAAAGATCAAAGTACCGATCCTGTATGTGCTGTCGCGCACGGATGCGCTGTTTCCGCCGACCCTTGCCCCCGGCGTAATTGCCGATCTCCGTGCGGCCGGGGTTGATGCGGACTATTTCGAGATAGACTCGACACACGGCCATCTGGCCTCCGGCGCGGATGCCGACAAATGGGCACCGGCCCTGCGCGGCTTCATGCGCAAACTGGAAGCGGCAGCCTGAGGCAATGGACGGTTCAGTGGTCGATCATGCCATCACGTCGCGCCGCTCCGTGCGGCGCTTCCTGCCACAGCCGATCCCGATGCAGACGGTCGAGGCAATCCTGGACGTCGCCGCCCGCGCCCCCAGCGGCACAAACATGCAGCCCTGGCGCGGCTACGCCATGGCAGGCGCAGTCAAGGACGCGTTGTGCGCGGCCGTGCTGGCGGTGTTCGACGCAGAGGAGCCAGGCCACACGCAGGAAGTGCAGTACTATCCCGACAACTTCTTCGATCCCTATCTGTCGCGGCGGCGGGCCGTCGGCTGGGGGCTGTATGGCAAGCTCGGCATTGCGCGCGGCGAGAACTCCAGGATGAAGGCCCAACACCGGCGGAACTTCCTGTTCTTCGACGCGCCGGTCGGACTTGTGTTCACCATCGATCGGCGGCTCGCCACCGGGTCATGGCTGGATTACGGCATGTTTCTGCAGAATATTATGACGGCGGCACGCGGGCGTGGCCTCGACAGTTGCCCGCAAGCCGCCTGGACACACTACCACCGCGCGATACGCCCGGTCCTGGGGCTGGACGAGCAGGAGGTTGTGGTGTGCGGCATGGCCCTGGGCTACTGCGATCCGGGTGCCCCGGAGAACACGCTGGAGACCGAGCGTGCCCCGGCCAGAGAGTTCGTCTCCTTCCGGGGCTTCGACGGCTAGCGGCTGGCCCTTCTGATAGACAAACGTCAAATAACAGTCTTATCGTCACAGCCTCCCTGTGACGATAAGCGCAGTCGTCCGGATGGGCATCCCCGTTGACAGTGATGGGGACTAGCCGATACCAAACGATACCAAACAAAAAATGACTGTCCAGGGAAGGCCCTATCGGGAGGTCGGTTGCCGTCACTGCTTGAAATACGGGATTTGCACACCGAGTTCCGCACCGGCGCTGGGGTCGTGCGCGCTGTCGACGGCGTTTCCTACGCAGTCGGCCATGGGGAGACCGTGGCGATCGTTGGCGAAAGCGGGTCGGGGAAATCCGTCTCCGCCATGTCGATCCTGCGCCTGATTCCCAATCCGCCAGGCCGCATCACCAAGGGAGAAATCCTGCTGTCCGGCCGCGACCTGCTGCGCCTGTCCGATGAGGAAATGCGCGAGGTCCGCGGCGGCGAGATCGGCATGGTGTTCCAGGAGCCGATGACCTCGCTCAATCCGGTACTGACCATTGGCCGGCAGATCACCGAAGCGGTGGAACAGCACCGGGGCGCCGACCGTGCGACCGCCCACGCCCGCGCCCTGGCTTTGCTCGGCCTGGTCGGCATCGCCGACGCAGCACGCCGCCTGAAGCAATATCCGCATCAGCTTTCCGGCGGCATGCGCCAGCGGGTGATGATCGCCATCGCGCTCGCCTGCGACCCGAAGCTGATTATCGCGGATGAACCGACCACCGCGCTGGACGTCACCATCCAGGCGCAAATCCTTGAGTTGATGAAAGACCTCACGCGCCGCCTCAACGTGGCGCTGATCATCATCACGCACAACCTCGGCGTCGTCGCGCGCTACGCCAACCGGGTCAATGTCATGTATGCCGGGCGTATCGTCGAATCGGGCCCGGCAGCGGCGATCTACCACACGCCGCGCCACCCGTACACGATCGGCCTGCTGCGGTCCGTGCCGCGGCTGGACCGCCCGCGTATCGCACGGCTGGATTCCGTGGAAGGACAGCCCCCCGACCTGACGCGGTTGGACGGCGGTTGCGCCTTTCGTCCCCGCTGTCGCTTCGCGGTGGAGGCCTGCGCCACCTCGCGGCCCGAACTGAGTCCGGTGGAAGCCGACGATCATCTCGCCGCCTGCTTTCGCAGCGCGGAACTCGGTGCCGCCGGGGCGGCGGCATGAGCACGACCGTGGAGGCTGGCCCGCTGCTGGAGGTGAAGGGATTGCGCATGCATTTCCCTGTCACCGAGGGCATCGTTTCCCGCCGCGTGGTCGGCGAGGTGAAGGCGGTCGATGGCATCGACTTCACCGTCCGCCGCGGTGAAACGCTAGGACTGGTCGGCGAAAGCGGCTGCGGCAAGACCACCACCGGACGTTGCATTCTGCGGCTTGAAAAGCCGACCGCCGGCGAGATCCTGTATGACGGCGTCGACTTGGCGAAGCTGGACCGCAAGGCGCTGCTGGCGGTGCGGCGGCGCATCCAGGTGATCTTCCAGGACCCGTACAGCTCGCTCAATCCGCGCATGAAGGTCGGCCAGATCATCGCCGAACCGATGAAGGTGCATGGCATTGAGCGCGATGCGGCGAAGCGCGACGAACGGGTGCGCGAGTTGCTGTCCGTTTGCGGCCTGCCTGCGGCCTTTGCGGACCGGTATCCGCATGAGATGTCCGGCGGCCAGCGCCAGCGGGTCGGCATCGCCCGCGCGCTGGCGCTGAATCCCGAGTTCATCGTCTGCGACGAAGCCGTGTCCGCGCTGGATGTCTCGATCCAGGCGCAGGTGGTGAACCTGCTGGAAGACCTGCGCGAGCGGTTCGGCCTGACCTACCTGTTCATCGCGCATGATCTGTCCGTGGTGCGGCATCTGTGCCAGCGCATGGCGGTGATGTATCTCGGCCGCATCGTGGAAACGGCGGATGGCGACGAGCTGTTCGGCAATCCACTGCATCCGTACACCAAGGCGCTGCTCGCGGCAGTGCCGGTACCCGATCCGACAGTGGAGGCAACGCGCACGTTTCGTCCTGTCCAGGGCGAAGTGCCGAGTCCAATCAACCCACCATCGGGCTGCGTCTTTCATCCGCGCTGCCCGATGGCCGTGGAATCCTGCAAGCACACCCGCCCCGAGCCGCGCGAAGTGCGGCCAGGCCACATCGTGGCTTGCAGCGAGGTGCACTGACGTGTGCAGCGGTATCAGACAACCACGCCGACAACGATAACGACTGACGGGAGTACGACGGCAATGCGCGGACTGTTATTGACGACCTTTCTGAGCGGCGCGCTTGCCGCGGCGGCCCTGGTGCCGCCTGCTGCGGCGGATGAAGCGCCCAAGCGCGGCGGCATCCTGACCTACATGATCCCCGCCGATGCACCGCCAAGCCTGGACGGCCATCGGGAGACCACCTACGCCACCGTCCACGCCACCGCGCCATTCTACAGCGTGCTGATCCGCGTCGACCCGATGAACCCGTCCTCGACCGACGATTTCGTCTGCGACCTTTGCACGGAGATCCCGAAGCCGACGGATGACGGCAAGACCTGGACGTTCAAGATTCGCGATGGCGTCAAGTGGCACGACGGAACGCCTTTGACCGCCTACGACGTGGCCAAGAGCTGGCAGGAGATCGTTCATCCGGATCCGGGCGTTTCCTCCGCCCGGGAAAGCTATTTCGTCATGGTGGACAGCGTCGCGGCGCCCGATGCCAGTACCGTGGTGTTCAAGCTGAAATTCCCTACCGGGGCGTTTCTGCCAGCGCTCGCCGATCCGTTCGCCTACATCTACAAGAAGGACATTCTGGAGAAGGACCCGCACTGGTACGAAAAGAACATCATGGGCTCCGGCCCGTTCAAGTTCGTGGACTACCAGATCGGCCAGTCCATCAAGGGAGAGCGCAACCCCAACTACTATCATAAAGGTCTGCCTTACCTCGACGGATTCGTTGCCCTCTTCGCGCCGAAGCAGGCGGTGCGAGTCGATGCCATCCGGTCTGACCGCGCCGCGCTGGAGTTCCGCGGGCTGCCGCCGTCCGCGCGCGATCAGTTGGTGAAGGAGCTCGGCGACAAGATCACCGTGCAGACCAGCGACTGGAACTGCGTGAACATGATCACGCCGAACCACAAGAAGAAGCCGTTCGACGATGTCCGCGTCCGTCGCGCGCTGACCCTGGCAATCGACCGGTGGCATGGGGCCGAGGCCCTGTCGAAGATTGCCAATGTTCACACCGTTGGCGGCATCGTCTTTCCCGGCTCGCCGCTCGCCGCCACGAAAGCGGAACTGGAGAAAATCCCAGGCTATTGGCCCGATATCGACAAGTCCCGCACCGAGGCCAAAAAGTTGCTGAAAGAGGCCGGTGCGGAAGGCCTGACGTTCCAGTTGCTGAACCGCAATGTAGATCAGCCCTACAAATACGTCGCCACATGGGTCATCGACGAATGGAGCAAGATCGGCCTGCATGTCACCCAGAGGGTGCTGCCGACAGGTCCGTTCTTCGAGGCGCTGCGCAACAACAACTTCGATGTGACGGTCGACTTCAACTGCCAGGGCGTGGTCAACCCGATCCTGGATGTCGGGAAATTCCTCCCGCACTCGGTCTATACCGAAAACTACGGCAATTATGACGATCAGAAGGACATCGATCTCTATCAGTCACTGCTGCACGAGACCGATCCCAACCAGATACGCGCCAAGATGCGTGCGTATGAAACCTACGTGCTCGACACCCAGGCGCACATGTACATGATGCCGTGGTGGAGCCGGATTGTGCCGATGCGGTCCTACGTCAAGGGTTGGAAGATCAGCCCCAGCCATTACATCAACCAGGACCTCGCCACGGTCTGGCTCGACAAGTAGCGAGCCACACAGCCCTTCGACAGCAGCAGGCACCAAATAGGAGGGGTGCACGGCAGGACGACGAACAAGAAGAAGCAGACAGGGAGACCAAGAATGCAAACAAAAAAACTGCCGCTGGCAGGGTTGGGGGCTGCGTGTTTCGCAGCCGCCGCCCTGTTCGGCGTATCGGCACATGCCGGCGAAACGCCGAAACGCGGTGGCACGCTGACGTACATGATCCCCGCCGACTCACCCCCCAGCCTGGACGGCCATCGTGAGACGACCTATGCCACCGTCCACTCGGTGGCGCCGTTTTACAGCGTGCTGATGCGTGTCGATCCACAGAACCCGTCGGATACCACACGGTTTGTCTGCGATCTTTGTCTGACGGTCCCCACACCGACGGATGATGGCAAGACCTACACGTTCAAGATCCGCCAAGGGGTGAAGTTCCAGGACGGCTCACCGCTGACTGCCGCCGATGTCGGGGCAAGCTGGCACGAGATCATCTTTCCGCCCAAGGGCGTCAACAGCGCGCGCCAGAACTGGTACTCGATGGTCGATTCCGTGGAATCGCCCGATGCCACCACCGTGGTGTTCAAGTTGAAATTCGCCACCCGGGTCTTCCTGCCCGCGCTAGCCGATCCGTATGCGTTCATCTACGAAAAGAAGATCCTCGACAAAGACCCGCACTGGTACGAAGCCCATGTATTGGGCTCAGGTCCCTTCCATTTTGTCAGCTACGATATTGGCCAGTCGATCAAGGGCGTGCGGAATCCCGACTACTATCACCCACCCGAGCCTTATCTGGACGGGTTCATCGGCATCTATGCGCCGAAACAGGCGGTACGGGTTGACGCCATCCGCTCTGATCGTGCTGCCGTCGAATTCCGCGGCCTGCCGCCCGCCGCGCGCGATGAACTGGTGAAGGAACTGGGGGATAAGGTTAGCGTGCAGACCAGCGACTGGAACTGCGGCAATCTGATTACGCCGAATACCAGGCGCAAACCCTTCGACGACGTGCGCGTCCGTCGCGCACTGCTGCTGGCGGTCGATCAGTGGCACGGCGGACCAGCGCTCTCCAAGATCGCCAATGTCCGCACCGTAGGCGGTATCGTCTTCCCCGGCTCTCCGCTGGCTGCCACAAAGGCGGAATTGCAGCAGATGGCCGGGTTCTGGCCGGACATCGAGAAGTCGCGTGCCGAGGCACGGCGTCTGCTGAAGGAGGCGGGCCAGGAAAACCTGAGCTTCGACCTGCTGAACCGTAACGTCGATCAGCCATACAAGTTCGTCGGCACCTGGCTGGTCGATCAGTGGAGCAAAATCGGCGTCCATGCCACCCAGAAGGTGGTGCCCACGGGACCCTGGTTCGCCGCGATGCGCAGCGGAGATTTCGATGTCGTGGTCGAGGCGAATTGCAACAGCATCGTCAACCCGGTCCTCGACACCCAGAAATACCTGCCGCATGATGTCTTCGTGGAGAACTACGGCGGCTACAAGGACCCGACGCTGGTCCAGATCTACGACAAGATGCTGCGCGAGGTTGACCCGGCCAAGCAGCGAAACCTGATGCGGGACTACGAAAAGCGGATTGTCGACACGGAAGCTTACGAATTCCCGATGCTCTGGTGGAATCGCATCATCATCTATCGCTCCTACGTAAAGGGCTGGAAGATCGGGCCGAGCCACTACATCAATCAGGATCTGGCTGATATATGGCTCGATAAGTGAGCGGTCGCGTTGTCCCCCCGCCTCGCTGCCCCGGGCAGCGAGGCGGGGCGCCGTCCGTCGATAGTGGAACACCAGGCTGATGTATCGATACATCCTCAAGCGCGTGCTGCTCGTCATCCCGACACTGCTGGGGGCAGCCGTGCTCGTGTTCGTACTCATGCGCCTGATCCCCGGCGATATCTGCGTGGTTCGCCTGGGGGCAGGCGGCGGCACGTTCGATCCGCGCGCCGTCGCTGCCTGTCATACCGAACTCGGCATGGACCGGCCGATTGTCGTCCAGTTCCTCGATTTCGTCTGGGGATTCTTCCGGCTCGACCTCGGCAATTCCATGTGGTCGGGCAAGCCTGTCACCACCGAGATCGCCGCACGCCTGCCCATCTCCCTTGAAATCGCCCTGCTGGCCACCATCGTCGCCGTCACGATCGCCATCCCGCTCGGTACCATCTCCGCCCTGAAGCAGAACACCTGGATCGACCTTGTGGTGCGGGTCGTCGCCATCGGTGGGATCGCCACCCCGTCCTTCTGGATCGGCATCATGTCCATTCTGCTGGTGCTCGATCTGTCCAGCGCCATTACCGGCACCCCCTGGATGCCGCCCATAGACTATGTGCCGATCTGGCAGGATCCGATCCGCAACCTCTCGATGGCGTTTCTGCCCGCCATCACCGTGGGCTACCGATACTCCGCCGTCAGTATGCGCATGACCCGCTCAGCCATGCTCGAAGTGATGCGGGAGGATTATATCCGCACCGCACGCGCGAAGGGCTTGCTGACCAAGATCATCATCAACCGCCACGCGCTCAAGAACGCCCTGCTGCCGGTCGTCACGCTGCTCGGCATCGAGTTCGCCTTCCTGATCGGCGGACTGGTCGTGACCGAGCAGGTGTTCAACCTGAACGGCGTCGGACGGTTGTTCGTGCTGGCGGTGCAGAACCAGGACTACACGCTGACCCAGGCCCTGGTGATGCTGACCGTCACGGTCTTCGTGTTTTGCAACCTCGCGGTCGACCTGCTCTACGCATGGCTCGATCCGCGCATCCGCTTGAGCTGACAAGGGGGCACGCCATGTCCATCACCATGCCCAGCCTTGCCGTTCCGGCCGTCTCCGACGACGTCATCATCCGGCGCCCGCCAATCGGCCGCAGGATACTGACCTTCTGCCACCGCCAGCCGCTCGGCACGATCGGACTGGTGATCGTCGTCATTATGGCCTTCACCGGACTGACGGCTGAGCTGATCGCACCCTACAACCCGACCGCCAACGACTTCGGCGCAATGACCGAGGCACCAAGCTGGGCGCATTGGCTGGGTACCGACCAGTTCGGACGCGACCTGCTGTCCCGCATCATCTATGGCGCGCGCACCGCGCTGATCGTCGGCCTGTCGTCAGCCTGTGTCGGCGGCGCCGCCGGCCTGGTGATCGGTGTTGGCAGTGCCTATTTCGGCGGCAAGATAGACATGCTTATACAGCGCGTGTCCGACGTGGTCATGGCATTCCCGCTGATCATTCTGGCGCTCGCCGTTGTAGCGATCTTCGGCACCGGCGTGCAGAACGTGATCATCGCCATCACCATCCCGCTGATCCCGCGCTGCGCCCGCGTGGTCCGCGCTTCCGCCCTGGCAATCCGCGAAATTCCCTATGTCGATGCCGCGCGCGCGTGCGGGTACAGCCATGCGCGGATCATTTTGCGCCACATGGTGCCGAACGTCATGGCGCCATTCCTGATCATGGTGACCGCCTTCGTCGGCCAGGCCATCCTGGCGGAGGCGTCGCTCTCCTATCTCGGCCTTGGGGTGCAGGAGCCGGTGCCGGCCTGGGGCCTGATGCTGCAAGGAGGGGCGGAGGAGTACGCCTCCACCGCGCCATGGATCGCCGTGTTCCCTGGCGTAGCGATCATGCTGGCCGTGCTGGGCATCAACCTGTTTGGCGACGCGCTCCGGGACGTGCTGGACCCGAAACTCCGCGACCGTTAGAGCGTGATCGTCGGGGGCGGCACGCTGGAGACGTGAATCACGCGATCAATCACAGACCCAAAGCCTGGTCGGTGCTTCTATCCGCACCGAGCAGGCTTTGAAGCCAGAGCGTCAGGCGGCAATCATCACTGGCAGGCGAGGCATTCCTCATAATCCGTGGCGTTGCCGCTTGCAGCGGCCACGAGCGGCAGACTTGCCTGCGCGTCATTTGCCGCCACAGTCGTGAACGCCGCCGGCGCAACCGCCTTCTCGCTGACGTTGTCCGCGCGCGCGATCGACAGGCTGCGGCAGTAGTACAGGGACTTCAGCCCCCTCTTCCATGCCATGAAGTGGATCTGGTGCAGGTCCCGCTTATGGACATTCGCCGGCAGGAACACGTTCACCGACTGGCTCTGGCAGATGAATGGCGCCCGGTCGGCGGCATGCTCCACTATCCAGCGCTGATCCAATTCGAACGCCGTCTTGAAGACGGCCTTCTCCTGCTCATTCAGGAACGGCAGGTGCTGCACGCTGCCTTTGGTCAGCGTGATGGAAGACCACACCTCGTCGGTGTCCATGCCCTTCGCCGCGAGCAGCTTCTGCAGATGCCGGTTGCGCACCGAGAAGCTGCCGGACAGCGTCTTCTGCAAGAACACGTTCGCCGCGATCGGCTCGATCCCGGGGGAAGAATTGCCGGCGATAATGGAGATCGACGCGGTCGGTGCGATCGACATCTTGTGGGAGAACCGCTCCATCACGTTGTATTCTTCGGCGTCCGGGCACGGTCCCTTTTCCTCGGCCAGCAGCACCGACGCGGCATCCGCCTGGGCGCGGATATGGCGGAAGATCCGCTTGTTCCACACCTTCGCCATGACGCTTTCCCACGGCACGTTGAGCGCCTGCAGGAAAGAGTGAAATCCCATCACGCCCAGTCCGACCGAACGCTCCCGCATCGCCGAATAGCGAGCCTTCTCCATCCCCGCTGGCGCGCGATCGATGAAGTCCTGCAGCACGTTGTCGAGGAAGCGCATGACATCCTCGACGAACGTCGGATGGCCCTCCCACTCGAACCAGTTCTCCAGATTCAGCGAACTCAGGCAGCACACCGCCGTCCGGTCCTTGCCGTGCTGATCGCGGCCAGTCGGCAAGGTGATCTCGCTGCACAGGTTGGAGGTCTTCACTTCCAACCCGGCCAGCTTGTGGTGCTCCGGCTGCGCGCGGCTGACATGATCGGAGAACACCAGGTACGGCTCACCGCTCTCGATGCGCGCCGTCAGGATGCGTATCCACAGGCTGCGGGCGGAAATCGACCTCACCACCGAGCCATCCTTCGGCGACAGCAGCGGCCAGGGTTCATCAGCCTCCACCGCGCGCATGAAAGCATCGGGGATCTGGATGCCATGATGCAGGTTCAGCGCCTTGCGGTTCGGATCACCGCCGGTCGGGCGGCGGATCTCAACGAATTCCTCGATTTCCGGATGCCAGACAGGCAGATAGACCGCGGCTGAACCGCGCCGCAGGGAGCCCTGGCTAATCGCCAGGGTCAGGCTGTCCATGACGCGAATGAACGGAATGACGCCCGAAGTCTTACCGACTGCGCCGACCTTTTCGCCGATCGAGCGCAGATTCCCCCAGTAGGAACCGATGCCGCCGCCCTTGGACGCAAGCCAGACATTCTCGTTCCAGAGACCCACGATGCCGTCGAGACTATCCGACGCTTCATTCAGGAAGCAGGAGATCGGCAGGCCGCGATTGGTGCCGCCATTGGAAAGCACCGGCGTGGCGGGCATGAACCACAGCTTGCTCATGTAGTCATAGATGCGTTGCGCGTGCGCGGCGTTGTCGCCGTACTGGGAGGCCACCCGGGCAAACAGGTCCTGGAAGTCCTCACCAGGCATCAGGTAGCGGTCCGATAATGTGGCCCGTCCGAAATCCGTGAGCAGCGCGTCCCGCGACCGGTCGACCCGGACTTGATGGCGACCTGGCATCTGGACTGCGTCGAGCACGGCTGCCTCCCCTGACTTCGTCATTCGTCTCCATGCTCCTCTCAGACCCAGCGGAGTCTCATCTAACCATATATGTAGTGGCCTGTGCATCCTTCCACACAATATGGACGTATTGTTGCGCAGTTGCCACGCATTCCGTGGCCCTGCGCGCGGCAAAATGGAACTTGTCAAATCTCCGTCGGCAGGCGATCCGGTCGGCGGCAGAATGTTCGCGCGATGTTCCGCCGGCATCGTCCACGGAGAAGGCTCTTGCGGTCAAGCGTCCAGACGGAGCCGCGTGGGCAGCAGTTCTCCCTGCCCTTCCAACACCGGGTAGGCCGCGGCGGCCACAAGGTGCCCGTTCACGCGCTTCAGCTCCCGCAGCAGCTCCAGGTGTTCGGCGCTGGCGGTTGCTTCGGGCCCGGGCTGACGCATCGCCTGGAAATGCGCCGCTGTGGCGGCCGCCTCAAGCTCCCGGAACGCTTCCTTCTCGGCCACCAGGACCCGCGCGGCGCGGGCATCCTCGGTCAGGAACACGGCGCCCGCGGCACGGACCGTTCCCCCCAGGCGCGCCAGCAGCCGTTCGGCCTCCGCGCGTCCCACCTCGCTCAAAGCGATGCCATGCTTGAGACGGCGTGCGGCCAGGCTCATCAGGTTGCGCGCCAGGACATCACCTGCTGACTCGAGGTTGGTGACGAACACCAGCGCCTGTTGCTGGCGCTGCTGGTCGGCCTCGGTCATCTCCTCCGGATCAAGCGCGGTCAGGTACGCCTTGATGGCGGTGCCCAGGCGGTCCAGGCGATGGTCCATCCGCTTCGCCTCGGCGATCCGCCCGCGATCGGAGCCGGCCAGGGCAGGCACCGCCGCAGCCAGCATCGCCTCCAAAGTGTCAGCCATTCGCAATGCCTCTCGGCTGGCAGCGGCGAGGGCGACGGGGGGCGAGGACAGCGCCTCCTGATCCAGATAGCGGGGCGTGGACGGATCGTCCGAGTCCACGCGGGCGGGCAGGAGACGGCGCAGCAGCGCCGCATAGGGCGCCAGCGCCGGCATGAACAGCACCGCGAGAACCAGGTTGAAGGCGGTATGGAAATCGGCGACGGCGCGTGCCGGCGACGGCTCCAGGGTCATCAGCCAGGACCCGATCGGGTCCAGCAGCGCGAGCGCCACCACGCAGCCGACCACGCGGTTCAGCAGGTTGCCGAGCGGTAGGCGGCGCCCCACGGGATCGTCGCCCGCGACGCCTTCCAGGACGGGATTGATGGCGGTGCCGAGATTGGCGCCGAGCACGAGCGCGAAGGCGGCGTCGGGCGGAACTGTGCCCTGCGCGGCCAGCGACATGGTCAGCAGCACGATCGCCACCGACGAATGCGCCGCCCAGGTCAGTGCGGCGGCAACCAGCACGTCCAGCACTGGCTGAGTCGCGATAGCGCCCAGCACCAGCCGGAAGCTCGGCTGGTCCTCGAAAGGCGTGAGCAGCGACAGCAGGTTGTGGAGAGCCATCAGCATCAGCCCGAGGCCAATCGACACGCGTCCGAGGTCACGCCCGCGAGGGCCTGAGCCGCGGCGGAACATCACGACGCCGATCAGCAGAAGGGCGGGTGCGATGCCGACGACGTCGAAGGAGAAGGCCTGGACGATCAGCGTCGTGCCGACATTCGCCCCCAGCATCACCGCCAGCGCCGGCTGCAGCGCCACGGCGCCGGCGGCGGCAAAGCCGGCGACCATGAGGCCGGTGGCCGTGCTGCTTTGCAGCAATGCGGTGATGCCTAGGCCGGCGGAGAAAGCAGCCAGGCGGTTATTCAGCGTGGAAGATAGGAAGCGCCGCAACCCTGGTCCGAAGGCGCGCTGCACGCCGGTCTGCACCATGTGCACACCCCACAGCAGCAGCGCGACGGCACCGGCCAGATCCAACAACGTCCAGGTCGCATCCATCGCCGTACCCTTCCGACTGTGCCGAACCGGAGCCCAAACGGGGGACGTCGCCAAACGTTCCGGCGGTGGCCAATCCCGCCCATATCCTATCGCGCAGAGCGGCGGATACCCAATTGGTATTGAGCAGCAGCACGGCCGCCCCTGCCCGCCACGTGTGCCGGCACGCCGGGACCGTCGCTTCCGGACTCGCTACCTATCGACGCGGCTGCCGGCCCGCTATCCAGTTGCATCGATCAGGGAACAATATCTGCGGCGCATGTCCGGCCGGCAATCACCGCCAGCCGGATATTGGCGGCGCCGGCCGGCAGCCAAAGCTCATGGTTCGCGACGGCGGTAGCAGCCACGATGCGTGACGCCAAGCCGCACGCTCAATTCGATTTTGGTACCTTGGTGTAGGTTCCGTCCTTGTTGCGGCGTAGCACCTCACCCGGCTTCACCTCTTGCACCCGCTCCCGCGGGACAGGCCCAGCGGGCGTATTGACCATATCCGGCTTGCCCGTTGATTTCTGTTTATTTTTATCCGTTTCGGTCGTTCTGTCGTCTTGTGCCATCTGGCTTTCTCCCGCCCGCTGCGCCGACGGAACGGATGCCGCTCTGCCCGCGCCGGCCGACAAAGTCCAAGTCCCCGCCAGAAGAAAAACCGGCAGAGCACGCACGGCAAGCGTCGTCAGGTTCAGTCTTTTCATGGAAGCACCCGACGATCACAAACGCATCAGGTTCACGGCAAGTCAACTCAATTCAAGCCGCACGCACGCGAATAAAGCTTGCGCGGATGGGGAATGATCCGGTAGTAACAGTATTGGTTCGGCCCGGTTCCTTACGGCATACAGGTGGCGTCCATCGCAGAGCGTGGACGCGGGCAGCCAAGCTGACAGCACGATAAAATCGCAGACAGGCATCCAGACGTTCGCGCGTCCGGGCGTCCAACTGTCAAATGCGATGCGCGAATGCAGCCGCCTTCGTGACGTCGAGTTCGGCGAAGTCATGACTGCGCGCCGGACGGCTGCATACGGATCATCCTTGTGCAGCAGGAGGCATCTAATGGCTGACAGCCAAATCATCATCACCCCCGGCGGTGCCAGAGACAGATCACTGGTCTTTGAAATCGAGCCTGGACACGCATTGCGCCGGTCGGGCGAGCGCATACAGAAAATGCGCGCGGACGGGACCATGGCCGCCGACCTTGGTGCAATTCCCATCAAGCCCGGACCAGGCCCACTAATGCCCCGCAACGTCGTGGTTCCCAGGATCATGGAGCCGGCGCTCGGCAGCGGGTGGATCACCTACGCAGGATGGACCAACAACAGCGGACATCCGATTTCTTCATTCCGCACAACCTGGGTCGTGCCACCGAACCCAGCCACCAGTTCCGGACAGTTGATTTACCTGTTCAACGGAATTCAGAACTCGACAATGATCTATCAACCCGTACTGCAATGGGGGAACAACGGCGCGTTCGGCGGCAATTACTGGGTTGTGGCAAGCTGGTATGCGGACGGGCAAGGCGGTCAGGCATTTCACACGTCGCCGGTTCGCGTCAGTGTCGGCCAGGTGCTGACCGGCATCATGACCCTGACGAGCCAGTCAGCCGCCGGATTCACCTACAACTGTGAGTTCCAGGGCATTGCCAACACCAGCCTGCCGATCCAGAACGTGCAGGAACTGACCTGGTGCGCTGAGACGCTGGAAGCGTATAGCGTCCAGCATTGCTCCGACTATCCGGCGTGCCAGTTCACCGCGATGCTCGACATCGCCATCATGTGCGGCTCCACGACTCCCACCATCTCGTGGTCGCCACAGGCCCCGGTGAGCGAATGCGGCCAGCACTGCACGGTCGTCAGCAATTCCGCAACATCGGGCCAGGTCGATCTTTACTACGAGCAATTCGCCCCCGCCCTGACGCGCATCAGCAGCGTCGCGTGCAATTCGGACGGCAGGTTGGAAGTGTTCGGCGTCGGCACCGACAATGCACTCTGGCACATCTGGCAGCAGGCACCGCACGCCGGGCCTTGGTCGAGCTGGTCATCACTCGGCGGTGTCGTCACCAGCGATCCGTCAGTGTTCGTGAATTCGGACGGTCGTCTGGAAGTCTTCGCTCGCGGCACTGACAACGCGCTGTGGCATATCTGGCAACAGGCGCCGCACGCGGGGCCATGGTCAAGCTGGAACTCCCTCGGCGGCACCATTACCAGCGATCCCGCGGTCATCGACAACTCGGATGGCCGGCTGGAGGTATTCGCCCGCGGCGCCGACAACGCGCTCTGGCACATCTGGCAGGAAGCGCCACATGCCGGACCGTGGTCGAGCTGGTCATCGCTCGGTGGCATCATCACCAGCGATCCGGTGGTTGCGTTGAATTCCGACGGACGGCTGGAGGTCTTCGCCCGCGGCACCGACAACGCGTTGTGGCATATCTGGCAAGAGGCGCCTCACACCGGACCGTGGTCGAGCTGGTCGTCGCTCGGCGGCATCATCACCAGTGATCCAACGGTTTTCCTGAATTCCGACGGCAGGCTGGAGGTGTTCGCACGCGGCACCGATAACGCGCTATGGCACATCTGGCAGGAAGCGCCGCACGCCGGACCGTGGTCGAGCTGGTCGTCCCTCGGCGGCATCATCACCAGCGATCCCGCTGTCGTCGACAACTCGGATGGAAGACTGGAAGTGTTCGCCCGAGGCACGGACAACGCGCTGTGGCACATCTGGCAGCAGGCGCCCCACGCCGGACCATGGTCAAGCTGGTCGTCGCTCGGCGGCATCATCACCAGCGATCCGGCGGCGATCGACAACTCCGACGGACGGCTGGAGGTGTTCGCCCGCGGGACCGACAATGCGCTGTGGCATATCTGGCAGCAGGCGCCACATGCCGGACCATGGTCGGGCTGGTCGTCCCTCGGTGGCGTTTTGATTGACGACCCGTCCACGGGTTGACGCGGAAGTCATTCAGCGTCGAAAGCAACGAGAGGCGGCCGAAGCCGCCTCTCGCCTCCCCTACCTTTTACTTTTGATCCCCGGCACTCTCCTGCCCAAACAGAGACAGCAGGCCCTGCAGCAGACGCAGCGGCGTCGGCGGACAGCCACGAATCACCAGATCCACCGGCACCACAACCGAGACGCCGCCGACCACGGCATAGCTGCCGGAAAACAACCCGCCATCGGCACCGCAATCGCCGACCGCGACCACCCATTTCGGATCCGGTGTCGCGCGCCAGGTGCGCTCCAGTGCCTCCCGCATGTTCTTCGTCACCGGTCCGGTGACCATCAGTACATCGGCATGCCGGGGGGAAGCGACAAAGCGCAGCCCGAATCGTTCCAGGTCATACAGCGCGTTGTTCAGCGCGTGCATCTCCAGCTCACATCCGTTGCACGACCCGGCATCGACCGCGCGGATCGCCAGGCTGCGGCCCAACCGGCGGCGCGCCGTCTGATCGAGCGTGGCCGCAAGCGCCGCAAGCCGGGGATCGGCCGGCGGAGGTGGCTCGGTCAGCGGCGGCAGCAGACCCTCGCGCAGGTGTTTCAGCATCGCTTCGGTCTCACAGATCGTGTCCGGCGTAGGAGCAGTTGAAGCTTTTGTTGCACAGCGGGAAATCGGCGATGATGTTGCCCTCGATCGCCGCCTCCAGCAGCGGCCACTGAAACCACGAGGCATCGCGCAGATGGCAGCGTGCCACACGGCCATCGACGATCCGCAGCCACACCAGCAGATCGCCGCGGAATGACTCGACCAGGGCCATGCCTTCGCCCAGGCCCGGCCAGGCATCCTCCACCGACGCCAGCGCCGTGCCGCGCGGCAGGTCGCGCAGCATCTGCTCCAGCAGGATCAGGCTCTGCTCGATCTCCCTGATCCTGATCCAGACACGTGCATTGACATCACCTTCCGTCCGCACCGGCACGTCAAACAAAAGGGCGTCGTAGGGTGGGTAGCCCGGGAAGCGGCGTGCATCGAAGCGCCGTCCCGAGGCACGCCCGACAAACCCGCCTGCGCCGAAGCGGCGCGCCAGCGCGGGCTGGACGATGCCAACCCCCACCGTCCGGTCCTGCAAGGATGCCGTCTGGTCATAGAGCTTGACCAGCGGTGGCAGGCTCTCACTGATTGTCGCGACCAGTTCCCGCAGTGTCGTGACCATCGCCGCGTCAGGATTGGCGGTGACTCCACCCGGCACGATGCGGTCCATCATCAGCCGATGGCCGAAGCATGCGGCACAGGCGCGCAGGACCTGCTCCCGCAGCACGGCGCAATGCGCCTGCATGATGGTAAACGACGCGTCGTTGCAGATGGCGCCGAAATTGCCGAGATGATTGGCGAGCCTTTCCAGTTCGGCCATCACCGCGCGCAGCCACACCGCGCGGGGTGGCGGTTCGATCGCCAGAGCGGCCTCAACGGCACGGGCAAACGCCAGGCTGTATGCCACCGTGCTGTCGCCCGATGCGCGCGCGACAATCCGCTCGGCGCGCGGCACCGATGCCCCGGTCAGCAGGAACTCGATGCCTTTGTGCGTGTAGCCCAGACGCTGCTCCAGCCGCACCACCGTTTCTCCGTCGGCGGTGAACCGGAAATGGCCGGGCTCGATGATTCCCGCGTGAACGGGCCCCACGGCGACCTGATGCAGCGCCTCACCCTCGACCGGCAGGAACGGATAAGACGCCGCCGGCAATGCGTCGTCACCCCAGCGGCCGTGATCCAGCCAGGGTCTTGTGTCGGGCAGGTCTTCCGGCTCCAAGCCGAACAGGTCGCGGATGGCACGTTCCAGGCGGATAGCCGGCGGATGCAGGCGGCCAAGCGAAGGGAAACGTCCGTCACGACAATCGAGGCTGAGCACGGCAACCGGCGGATCGCCTTTATCAGCCAGCACGGCCATGTGGACACGGCCGCGTTCGCCCCACACGCTCAACAGGGTGATCTCGCCGGCGACCAGCCGCTCTGTGGCGGCCTGCCACGATGACCGGTAGACCACGCTGCATGGCCACGGACGATGGCCGCGCACCTGCGCGCCCGAGGCGACAAGAGTGGACAGCGCGTTCATCCCAGCAGCGCCGCGACGTTGTGGAACCAGCCAACGAGCGGCGCCGGCAGCCAGAACCCGGCCACCAGCACCAGCGACAGATGCACGAAGGCTGGAACACACGAGAATCGCATGCGCTCGGTAGCCCCCTTCACTTCGCCGAACGCCAGATCATTCAGCCGCAGCAGCAGGGCACCGAACGCGACAAGCAGTCCGAGAACGAGCAGCGCGGCGAGTACGGGCGCGCGAGCGAAGGACGACGTGGCGATCAGGAACTCGCTGGTGAAGATCCCGAACGGCGGCAGGCCGGCGATGGCCGCGACAGCAGCAACCAGCATCCAGCCCAGGATCGGATGCGTCACGGTCAGCCCGCCCACGCCGACAAAACGTTGAGTTCCCTTGATCTGCGCGACGTGTCCGACCGAAAAGAAAATCGCCGACTTGGTGAGGCTGTGCATCGTCATTTGCAGCAGGCCGGCGAAATTCCCCAGCGGGCCGGCGATGCCGAACGCGAATACGATGATGCCCATGTGCTCGATCGACGAATAGGCGAACAGCCGCTTAATGTCGCGCCGGCGATACAGCATGAACGCCGCGAAGATCAGGGAGAGCAGGCCAACGCCGATCATCAGTGGGCCGGGCACGACAGCCAGCGGATTAGCGGCAAGCAGTATCTTGAAGCGCAGCAGCGCATATAGTGCGACGTTCAGCAGCAGGCCGGACAACACGGCGGAAACCGGTGTCGGCCCTTCCGCGTGCGCATCCGGCAGCCAGGCGTGCATCGGCACCAAGCCAACCTTGGTGCCGTAGCCCAGCAGCAGGAAGACGAAGGCGATGTTCAGCAGCGACGGATCGAAGTCGCGGGCATGGGCGATCAGGACCGTCCAGACCATGCCGTCCATCCCCTCCCCGACCACCGGGCGTGCCGCGAGATAGACGAGGATGGTGCCGAACAGGGCCAGCGCGATCCCAACGCTGCCCAGGATGAAGTATTTCCACGCGGCTTCCAGAGCCTCGGACGTGCGATAGAGACCGACCAGCACCACCGTGGTGAGCGTCGCGAACTCCAGCGCGACCCACATGAGACCGATATTGTTGGCCAGCAACGCCAACGCCATCCCGAACTGCATGAGTTGGAACAGAGCGTGGTAGAACCGCAGATGCCTCAGGCTCAGCCTGGCATGCCGCAGCTCATGGCCAATATAGCCGGCGCTGAACACGCTCGTGGTGAAACCGACAAAGCTGTTCAGCAAGATGAACACGACATTCAGATCGTCCACGACCACATACTGGTTCGCCACAGGACGATAGAAGAGCAGCAGCAGGGCCAGCACCAGGGAGGCGAGGCTAGCTATGATATTGAGCGCGGCGGACAGCCGGTAACCGGGCAGTACCGCCAGCAACACCGCGGCAAGGAGCGGCACGGCCAGCAGCGCGGAGATGGGATCGGTGATCACTCCCGGCCTCCACCGAAAGGCTCCAGGGCACCGATATCGACCGTGTCGAACCGCTCCCGTATCCGGAACAGGAATACGCCGATGACGATCAACGCGACCAGAATGGAGAAAGCAATGCTGATCTCCACGACCAGTGGCATGCCGTGCGCGCCCGCGGCAGCCAGGATGATGCCGTTCTCCATCGACAGAAATCCCACGACCTGGCTGACTGCATTGCGCCTTGTCACCATCATCAGCATGCCGATCAGCACGACGGACAGCGCGAGCGCGAGGTCCTCCCGCGTGACCGGATCGGCGTGGGCAGTGACCGGCAGCATCACCTCGACCGACAGCGCCACCAGTGCCATGCCGACCAGCATGGTCAGGCCGATCCCCACGACCGTTTCGATCTCCCGATGAAGCCCCATGCGGAACACCATGCGGCGCAACGCCCAGGGAATCAGGATCGCCTTGATCCCCAACGCGATCGCGGCGGTGATATACAGATGTGGTGCGTCCTGGATGAACGCCTGCCAGGCAACCGAAAGCGCCAGGATGCCCGCATGCAGCGCCAGCACATTCAAGAGAGCATACAGCCGGTCCTGATACAGCATCATGAAGCTGACCAGCACCAGGAGCCCGGCCAGCATGTGCGCAACGTCGAATTCCATGCCGTGCATCACATGCCTCGCGACACAAATAGCAGCAGAACGCCGAGCAGGCCAAGCATGAGGGAAGCACCAAGGAAATTGGGGACGCGGAAGACGCGCATCTTGGCAATTGCCGTCTCGAAGATGGCCAGCAGGACGCCGATTCCGGCCAGCTTTGCAGCCCAGGCCACGACACCGCCGGCATAGGCGAAAGGTCCGGCCCCGTCATGTACCAGGCCGAACGGAAAGAAGATGCAGACGATCACCGAGACGTAGACAACCAGCTTCAGCCATGTCGCCAGCTCGATCATGGCAAGGTGCCGGCCGGAATATTCCAGCACCATCGCCTCATGCACCATCGTCAGCTCCAGATGCGTCGCCGGATTGTCCACGGGGATGCGGGCATTCTCGGCGATCGCGACGATCACCAGTGCGACCAGCGCCAAAGCCAACGACACGCGCAGCCCGACCGGCAATACGATCATCTGCTCCGCGATTGTCGATAGCTGGGTGGAACCGACGATCAGTGCCACGGAGAAAACGATCATGATCATCGCCGGCTCAGCAAGCGAGGCAATCATCATCTCTCGGGAGGAGCCGATGCCGCCGAAGGCGGTGCCGATGTCGAGCGCGGCGAGTGCCTGTGCGAAGCGCGCGGTCCCCAGCAGCGCCGCGATGGCGATCAGGTCGCCAGTCGAACTGAACAAGAGGCCAGCGGCGAACGTGGGAACCAATGACGCGGCAACCCAGATCGCGGCGAAAATGACGTAGGGCGCGACACGGAAGAGCCAGGAGGCATTGTCCGCCAATACGACG
Source organism: Acetobacteraceae bacterium (assembly GCA_035606775.1). Lineage (GTDB taxonomy): Bacteria > Pseudomonadota > Alphaproteobacteria > Acetobacterales > Acetobacteraceae > Rhodopila. The sequence goes on from DATNEJ010000430.1 coordinate 26,530, forward strand.
TCCTTGCCCATCAGGCGCCGCAGGTCGCGATAGGGCTGAACCAGCGACGGCCCGCGGCGGCGCTGCAGCCGCGCCTTGGCTTTGCGGACCAGCCCGGTAAACAGCGGTGCCGCGGCCAGCACCAGCACCATCTGCACAAGCTGGACCAGCAGCGCGCCGATCACTGCCATGCCCGTCATTGCCATAGCGTCAAAGCCAGCAGCAGCGCGACCAGCGCGACGAACACGAACACCAAATAGCGCCGCACGGTAAGGAATTGCAGCGGGTTGAGCCGATCGGCCGCCGCGCTGACCACGCGCGCCAGCGGCGCATAGATCCCGTCCCAGATCGGGTCGTGGAGTTCGCGCACGATTGACGCCGCGCGCATGTCGCCAGGCTGCGGTATGTCCACCGATTCCCGCGCGCGGAACATCACGCTTCCGAAGATGCGTCGAATCGGCTGGGCGAAGCTGGTGGCGCTGTACTGAATCATCGGCCCGGCATCCGGAAACCCGCAATCCCAGAACGGTGCCCGGCGCAGCGCATGGGACGCGAAGCGATGGATCGCAAGGGCCGACAGCCAGGTCGAGACGCCGATGAAGACAGCCATCAGGATGCCGCTATAGGAGCTGCGGCTGGCTGCAACCGGAACGACCGTCACCCAGGATGCGGCGAGCTGAGGAGGCAGCCGACCGCCGGTCATGGCCTGCACGGCCGGTGCGGCAAAGTCGATCAGCGCACCCGGCATCACCCCCGCCAGAAAGCACAAGGCGGCAAACAGCATCATAGCGGCGACGGAAAAGACACTTGGCTCTCGCGCCTGTTCGGCCGCCGTGCTCCGCGGACGGCCCAGGAACGTCATGCCGAACGCCCTGACGAAACAGGCGGCGGCCAGGGCGGCGGCCAGGGCCAGCAGCGCAGCGTCCACCGGGATCATCAGCTTCAATCCCCACTGCGGCAGTTCGGGGCGCAGCAGCATCGCCTGGAAGATCAGCCATTCCGACGCGAAGCCATTCAGCGGTGGCAGTGCGGCGATCGCCATGCAGCCGACCAGCACCGCCACCGCGGTGCGCGGCATGCGATGGATGAGCCCGCCCAGATGTTCGATGTCGCGCTCACCGCTGCCGCTCAGCACGGCCCCGGCGCCGAAGAACAGCAAGCTCTTGAATGCCGTGTGATTGAGTGCGTGGAACAGCGCGGCGGTCAGCGCCAGCGCGGCGCCTTCAAGGTAGGCGTTGGCGCGAAACGCCATGGCGAGGCCGACGCCGACGAAAATGATGCCGATGTTATCGACCGTCGAATAGGCAAGCAACCGCTTCAGATCGCGCTCCAAGAGCGCGTGCAGCACGCCCAGGACGGCACTGACGCCACCCAGCAACAGGACGATCAGCGCGGCCCACCACGGGGGCACGCCGAGCAGATCGAAGACGATGCGGATGAAGCCGTAGAGCGCGATCTTGGTCATCACGCCGCTCATGAGCGCGGAGACGTGGCTTGGTGCAGCAGGGTGAGCCAAGGGCAGCCAGACATGCACCGGCACGAGACCTGCCTTGGACCCGGCGCCGATCAACGCCAGCACGAAGACCAGCCCGGCAGCCCACGGCGCGGGGTGGGCGACACGCATCGCCGCGAATGAAAAGCCGCCATCCACTCCGGCCAGCAGACCAAGCGCGAGCATCAGGACGAGGCCGCTGAACACGGCCATCAGCAGGTAAATGTAACCGGCCTCGATTGTGCCGTGATGCTGGTGGTGCGTCATCACCAGCGCCCAGGACGCGAGCGACATCAGCTCCCACGCGAACAGGAATACGTAGGCGTCGTCGGCGATGACGACCAGGATCATGCTCGCCAGGAAGACCGGATAGAATGGCAAGACGCGCTGCGGTGCCTGCTCGTGGCGGGCGTCGCCCATGGCGAACAGCCCGGCCCCAGCGCCGCCCAGTCCGATCAAGACCAGGAAGAACGCTGCCAGCGCGTCGAGGCGAAACGCGCCCCCTATCCCGGGCAGGCCGATCGGAAGGGTCAGAGTGGCTACTGGCGCGGCGATAGCAAGAACGCCGGTGCGGAGCACAACTGCGGACACGACCACCGTGCCGCCATAGACGATGATGCGCCCGGCTGCGGTCCGGCCGGCGGCTGCGCCGAACATGCTGAGGCCAACGCAGGCCAGAATAGCGAGCAGCACTTGTTCGATCACGCCGGACGGCTCCCGCCGGGAGTGCGCTCGATCAGGCGTACCCCGCGCCCGCCATCGCTGCTGACGGCGCCCTCATTGATCAACTCGATCCCGGTGGCCCGCAGGGCGTCGATCAACTTCATCAGGGAGTCCACATTGCCGCGGACAACGCCGTTGCTGGCTTCCATGCGCTGCACGGTGGGGAGCGACAGACCGGAGAGTTCCGCCAGCCGGCGCTGGTCGATTGCAAGCAGGGCACGGGCAGCCCGCATTTGGCCCGCAGTAATCATGTCTGAGACATCAGATTATAGACTCAATATATGCAAAATGACGTATTCAATGCCGCAATGCAAGCGATCTTCGTCGCTGCACCGATTCGGTTGCAATTGGCAATTTCCGTTCGCGCGGAGAGGTACCGGGATCAACGCGGGCGAGCACCGCGCTGGGTGGCCACCCCTTCCTCGGTTCCCAGTACGCGGTAATCGGAAATGTGGCTTCCAAAGGAAGGGGTGGGACTTCATGCGGCGCAGCCGCTACGCCAGTCCCGCGCGCGGCACGCAGGCATCCGGCGCGGGGGCCGGTTCATCCGGATAGACGCTGGCGGCCGGTAAGCAGGAACGGCCCTTCAATGCCGGGCGGCAGCGCGGTGCCGCGGCAAGCGCATGCGCTGTACCCAGTGCGACAAGCGGGTTTTACGTTACCGGCGATCCGCTGAACCTGTCTCGCCCGCTATACACCGGTTGCCTGTGCGCGTCTTCATGCAGTGATGCTGTTGCCCGGCCGCGCCAATCGAGCCCGCTTCTTCGCGGCCAGATCAGTGGCGGACTGGCTTCCGCCAAGCCCCGCCATGGCGGCTGCCCGCCATCGTCGAGCTCCGCCATCAACGGTGCCAGCGCGCGGCACAGGTCGATCATCGACAGCGGCTTCACCACCACCTTGGTCGCGCCGGCTCGGCAGGCAGCTTCGCGCGTCCGAGGAGAATCGTGCGCGGTCATCAGCACGATCGGCGTGTCGCGATAGACGTTCAGACGGCGCAGCCCAACACACGCTTCATAGGCGCCGAGATGCGGCAGGTCGCTGTCCAGCAGCACGAGGCGTGCCGTCGTACGATCGGCGGCCGCGATGACTTCCTGACCGTGCGTGGCCTGAAGCACGGCGAAGCCAAATCTGCTAAAGTGCATACGCACGATCGTGCGCATGACAGGGTCGCTGTCGGCGATGATGATGTCGTTGGAGTGCGTCATGCAATAGCACGATACACTTGTAACCTTTATGAAACGTTAAGTCGCATGGCCAGGGGTGCAATCCATGCCTCTGGCCGTCACCCTTCCTCACCCGCTGCCGACCACTCGGCGACCCGCGCCAGCGTCGCGTAGTCGGAAAAGCGCGGCGCGCGGTCGGGATGCGGGTGAGAGATATAGCAGCGTTCCGCCTGGTCGAAATCGTCGATCAGCGCGCACAACCGCTCGCGCGCCATATCGACCGCCGCAACGATCTCGTCGGAGTTTCCCTTGAACAGCGAGCGCGCCTCCCCCGGTTCGGATCCGCCGCTCAGCCGCCAATAAAGTAGTTCCGCGGCTGGACCGGTCGCATCGGGGCCAAAGCCGCCCTCCGCGGCCATCATCGCCTCCAGCAGAAGCTGCGGTGCGAGCCCGGCTTCCACCTCGGCCTGCCGCGGCGGCGTGCCGGTCTTGTAGTCGAGGATCGACAGCGCGCCGTCGGGCCGCCGCTCAATGCGGTCCGCGCGGCCGGTCAGTCGGAAACGCCCGCCTGGACGATCGAACTCGATCGCACCGCCGGCTTCGGTGAGAATCGCCACCGGTGCCGTCACGACGCGGCGGCCGATCTCCGCTTCCGCGACCCAATCGACAATACGGTCCAGGCGCGGCGCCCACCAGGCCACCAGCGCCGGACGCAGCCCCGCGTCGTTCATGGCCAGGTGCATCGCCTGCTTCAGCTCTGCCGCCGCGTCGGGTGGCCAGGCAGCGCCGTGCGCCTGCAGGAACCGGTGCAAACCCGCATGCACGAGAGAGCCATAATCCGCCGCGTCGGTCGCCTGGTCGATCGGATCGAGCGACTTCAGCCGCAGGATGTGGCGCGCGTAGATCGCGTAGGGATCGCGCAGCCAGGTTTCGATCTCGGTCACGCTCAGCTTGCGTGGGCGCCGGTGCAGCGGCGGATCGGGCCGCGGCGGCCTGACCGGCTTCGGCGCATCCAGCGGCTGGTCCAGTGCTCGCCCCCATGACACCGCCGGGTGTTCTGGCAGGGCGAGGCCATTGCCGGCCAGGAACATGTCGAGCCTCACCAGCCAGCGTGCCGGCACGGCAGGCGCGCCGTCCCGTCGCACCGGACAGGACAGGATCACCTCCTTCGCCGAACAGGCGGCGGCAAGTAAGTCGTGCGCCGCCTGCCCCACTGCCTGCTCCGGTGAGGGCAGCCCGACTGCGGTCCGCATCGGGCGGGACAGCCACGGGCCCGGTTCGGCGAGCGGTGGCCAGGCACCTTCGGCCAGGCCGGCCAGCACGATCCGGTCAACGCTTTGCAGGCGCGCTTCCAGCAGGCCCCAGATGAAGACCCGTGGGTGTTCGGTGCCCGTCCGCCCGCGCAGCGCACGCCGGCTGCGCACGACGACGCCTTCCAGAACCGCATCGAGCAACCCCGGCAGTACCGCCCGCCGCTGGTCCGGCAGCATCGGCAGGGACGCCCGCAGCGCGGCAAGGTGGGAGGCCAGAGCCTCGCCTTCCTCGCCGGCCCATAACAGGGACGCGCCTTCGGCGTCCGCCGTCGCGGCCAGCCGCTCCGCTGCCTCGATCAGCGCGTCGAGCGCCTCCGCCGGCGAGACCTCGACCGACGCCTCGATCCTGAGCGCCGGCTCCAGGCAGGTTTCCAGACGCGCAAGAAATGCCTTCGTGCGGGCGTTCGCCTGGGCCTTGTCCAGAGTTCGGCGCAAGCCGGACACGCCGCTCGTCGGCCGCGGCCCGCGCAGGCAAGCCAGTTCCAGCTCTCTCGCCGCGGTTCGGCAGGCAGCGGGGGACAGCCCGGCGGCGGCAAGCGGATGCTTCAGCAAAGCGAGCAGTGGCACCGGCGCCAACTCCTCCGCCACCACGCGGGTCAGCAGGCGAAGGAACACCGCCGGCGGCGTCTCGGCCAATTTCTCGCCGGCGCTGTCGTCCGCAATCACGCCATAACGCGGCAGTGCGGCCGCGACCCGGCCGGCAAGGTCCCGGTCCGGCGTCACCAGCGCGGTACGGGCGCCAGGCATTTCCAGCGCATCGCGCAGGATCATGGCGATCGCCTCGGCTTCCTGCTGCTGGTCGGCGGGCTTGAGCCGCCAGATCCCGGCGAGCGGGCCGTCGAGTATCCCGGGGCTGGGGCTCCGCCAGTCATCCAGCGCGGCGGCCGGCAGCAGGACGCGCGACAAAGCGGCGAAGCGTTCTGCCGGCACGCCGGCCCCCGCGCCGCTCTCCCTGCCTCCGCTCCCCCAGACCCGCACATCGCCGCGCGTCGCGCCCAGCCCGTTCAGCAGGCGGGCGAGGCCGGCCTGGGCGTGGGAATCCTCCAGCGCCGCCCAGGCGATGTCATCCATCTCGGCATCAAGGGCCGGCAGCACGACCTGGCCTTGCGGCAGGCGCGCCACGACGGCGAGCAGGCGCGCGATTGCCGGGATGCCGGCGGTGGTTCCGGCAATCAGTACGCGATGGTCGGGCGGCGCGGCCTGCCACGCCGTTGCCTGCGCATCCAGCAACGCCACCTGCCGTGCCGCCGGGTTCATCAGCCCGCTCTCCGCCAGCCAGGCCGGCCAGGCCTCGGTGACAATATGCAGGAACCGGAGCGTCTCCGCCCAATGCGCGGCGAAGTCCGGGTGAGCCGCGTCGGGCAGGCGTTGCGCGAGGTTGATCTCCGCCCGCTCCGCCTCGTCCATCAGGTCCGCGAGATCGCCGGCAAGCTGCCAGGCACGGTCGGCGGTGTGCGGCGCACCGGCCGCGCCACGCATGCCAAGGATCAGCCGGGTCAGCGCGGCAAGGCGCTGCATCGGCTCCACCGCCGGCGGCAGGTCCAGCGAGCCGGCCAGGGCCAGCGGCGCCTCTTGCGGGCCGCCCAGCGCGGTGATGCGGGGCAACAGCAGGCCGCGCCCGCCGTAAACGCGCAGGAAGGCTTCGGCGAGGGCGCGGGCAGCGCGCCGCGTCGGCAGCAGGATCAGGCCGCGCGCGACCGCGACCGGGTCTGGGTCGGCGGCCAGCCAGCCCCGGGCCAGCGCGTCGAGGAACGGCACGTGCGGCGGGATGGCAAAGAGATTCAGCGCCATGGCCAGCGTGTGTCGCCGGTCAGGCGCGCCTGGAGAATCTGCTCCGCCTCCGCGAGGTCCGCCGGGGTCGAGAGATGGAACCAGAGGCCGTCATGCACGACGCCGCGCAACCGTCCCTTGGCGAGCGCCCGGTCCCAGGCGAGGTTCATACTGAACGGCCCTTCGGGCGTGCCGTCGAGCAGGGACGGTCGGATCATCTGAACGCCGGCATAGATGTAGGGGACGATCTCACGCTCCCCCCGGCGGCGCAGGTTGCCCCATTTGTCCATGGCGAAATCGCCGGGTCCGACTTCGGCATGCACCTGGAAGCTGCGCTGCATCAGCAGGACGCCGTCCACGCTGTCATCGAAGGCCCGCAGCAGGCGCTCCAGCGCGGGGATCGGGCCGTCCAGCCAGAACGCGTCGCCGTTGATGACGTAGAACGGGTCGGCCCCCAAGGTGTCGAGCGCAGCGCGGACGCCGCCGCCGGTATCGAGCAGGTTCTCCTCCCGCCGGAGGATCAGGCGGGGCGGCGGGCGGCGGGCGGCCAGATGGTCCGCGACCTTATCGGCCTGCCAGAACGCGTTGACCGTTACGGTGCCGACCCGCGCTTCGGCCAAGCGGTTCAGCGCATGGTCCAGCAGGGTCTGCCCGCCCAGGGTCAGCAGTGGCTTTGCGGTCTCGCCGGTCAGGGGGCGCATCCGGGTGGCCAAGCCGGCAGCCAGCACCATGCTGTTGGTCGGACGAAAGCTCATGGGGGACCGTGGTTCCTGCGGGGCGTGGCGGACATTCATGCGGCGAGGCCAGGCGGGTTGCCGCGCTCCGCAGCGGGGATCCAGCGATCGAGCGCGGCCGCAAGCGGGGCCGCTTCCGGCTGGCGCAGCGCGCGGGCAAGCAGGTCCCATGTGCGCGGGCCGTAGGCAAGGTACTGCGGCCGGCCGTCACGGCGAGCAAGCCGCACCCATTGGCAGGCGACGCGCAGATGGCGCTGGGCGGCGCAGACGGCGAAACCGGCACGGAACGCTGCCGGGTCGAGTTCTGGCCGCTGCGCCAGCAGACGCGCTATCGCGCGCTCCGCCAGATGCGGTGGGATGTCGCGGCGGGCGTCCTGCATCAGCGAGACCAGGTCGTAGGCAGGATGGCCCAGCGCCGCGCTCTGAAAGTCAATGATGCCGATGCGGCGGGGACCGTCGCGCGCCGGCAGCCAGATCAGGTTGCCGGCGAAGAAGTCGCGGTGCACGAAACAGGATGGCAGGTCGGCCAGAGGCGCCAGCATACGGGCGAGCGCATCGGCGACATCCGCGCGCGCGGCATCCGGCGCGGCGGCACCGAAGCAGGCGGGCCACCACCAGTCGAACAGGGTGGCAAGAGCAGTCTCCGCCATAATGGCGGCGTCCCAGGCGGGCAGGCCGGCCGGCGGATCGAGGCGCTGCATCACCGCCAGCGCGTCGACGGCGGCATCGAACAGGGGATCGGGGCTGTGGTTCCGGTCCAGCAGGTCGGACAGCAGCGCATCGCCCAGGTCTTCCTCCAGCAGCAACCCGTTCGCTGGATCGGCGGCGATGATGGCGGGGACGGAGAGGCCGGCAGCCGCGAGATGGCCGGCAATGCGCAGGAAGGGCCGCACATCCTCGGGCGGCGGTGCGTCCATCAGCACCGCCGGTGCGCGCCCGCCGGTCAGGCGCAGGTAGCGGCGGAAGCTCGCATCCTGAGCGAGCGGCGCGGCGCGTGCGCCGGCGTAGCCGTTGCACACAAGAAATGCGTCGACCAGGGCCTGACGGCTCATGCGAGGCGCCCTGCCCTGTCCGGCCAGCCGGACAGGGCCGCCTGCCGCGCCGTGTCGCCGGCAAGGCTGAGCGCGATTGCCAACGCGCCCGCCGGCCGCAGCAAACCGAGGCGATCGGGCCACTCCACCAGCACGATGTCGGCCAGCGCGTCATCCCAGCCGAGTTCGGCCAGCGCGTCCGGACCGTTGAGCCGCCACAGGTCGAAATGGTGCACCGGACCGAGGGAGGTGTCGTAGGTCTGCACGAGGGTGAAGCTGGGGCTGGGGACCTCTAGGCCGGGGTCGGCGGTGGCGCTGCGCAGGAAGGCGCGGGCGAAGGCGGTTTTGCCGGCGCCGAGCGGGCCGTCGAGCAGGATCGCGTCACCGGGATGCGAAAGCCGGGCGACCGAGGCCGCCAGACGCTCGGTGGCCGCGAGGTCCGGCAGGGCGACGTGCCGCGGTTCGGCTGGAGGCATGGCGCCACTGTGCCGCGCCGGCGGAGTCGGCGGCAATGGGAGACGCGATGTTTCGTGACGGTGGCCCTCCCGCTGTACCGTGGCGGATGGCCTCGGGTGCCCGAACCGCTGCGCGGCGGCACGTTCGGGTTTTGGCTGAGTAGCGAGCGTCCTGTCGTCAGTGCGGCTGCATCTGCGGCACGGATTGCGCGCGGCGGTTTATAACGCAGTCTTCCCGTTGCTCGATGCGGTGCTTGTCGGATGATGGGCCGTCCGATTGCGACGGAGCCGCAGTGGCTGGCGTGTCCGCCGCTCGCCGCCGGCGGCGCATGACGGTCATACGTATCAGCTTGCCTGTCCCGACCTCGGCGGCAGTTCAGCATCCACCGCATTATTCATCGGCGTTAATCGGCAGTTTCTCGTTATTGCGAAGGATAATATAGGTCTTCGTATTGACGGTATCCTGTCATACTCATTCCAAAATGAGAGAGCACTGGATGTACGTGGCGCGACAGATCGGTTGCGCTATGTGCATCCGCTTTTCAGCTTTTAAGTTTCTGCTTGTCCGGTCGCCTCACCCGACTTCCGGGAAAAGTCAGCCTGTCACACCGGCTTCCAGGACCGATCCACCTCCACATCGATCAGTGTCGGCCCTTCGGCGGACAGCGCCTGATGCAACAGATCCCGCACATCCGACAAGCTCGCCGCCCTGTGCGCGGTCAGCCCCAGCCCGCGCGCCACGGTCACGAAATCCACCCGCGGCCGATCCAGGTCCATCCCGACATAGGTATCGGTCTGCGCCGCCAGCGCCTTCATCGCATTGGTGCGCTGCTTCAGGATCCGATACGAGTAGTTGTTGATCACGACAAAGACCATGTTCAGCCGCTCGCGCGCCGCGGTCCACAGCCCCTGGATCGTGTACATCGCCGATCCGTCGCCGATCAGCGCCACCACGGGGCGGTGCGGCAGTGCCAGCTTGGCACCGATCGCCGCCGGCAGGCCCCAGCCGATACCGCCGCCGCGCAGGCCGAAGAAGCTCTGTGCGTCATCGCTCTTCAGGAAGCGGCGCAGGCCGGTGCCGGATGACACTGTCTCATCGATCACCACCGCGTCGGCAGGGAGCATCCGGCCGATCGCCTGCATCAGCGCCAGCGGATGAATCGGCGTCCGGCTAGCCAGCGCCTCTGCGGTGGCATTCAGCTTTGCCAGACTGGCCACGCCCTCCGCCCGTACCTCCTCCAGCCGCTGCGACGCACGGCGCGCATCGGCTTCGGTGCGAGCGCGCAGCACGGCTTCTGTCAGTTCCGGCAACGTCACCTTCGGTTCGCCCAGGATCGAGACATTCTCGGGAAAGTTCTT
>DATNEJ010000434.1:0-15065 GCA_035606775.1 Acetobacteraceae bacterium
TCGCCCAGCAGAACCGCTCGTGGGCCTTCGACCTCGAGGAGGGCATCCTGGACGTGGCGCGGCTGACCCGCGTGATCGTCGACCCGACCTCGCCGCTTTCCTTCAAGGAGGAGCAGGACACCGAGTTCCGCGATACGGTGGTCTCGATCCTGATCGACAACTCCGGCTCGATGCGGGGCCGGCCGATCATGGTGGCGGCGGTCTGCGCCGACATCCTGGCCCGCACCCTGGAGCGCTGCGGCGTCAAGACCGAGATCCTGGGCTTCACCACCCGGGCCTGGAAGGGCGGCCAGGCGCGCGAGGACTGGCTGAAGGCCGGCAAGCCCGCCCAGCCCGGGCGGCTGAACGACCTGCGCCACATCATCTACAAGGCCGCCGATGCGCCGTGGCGCCGTGCGCGCCGCAACCTGGGCCTGATGATGCGCGAGGGGCTCTTGAAGGAGAACATCGACGGCGAGGCCTTGATTTGGGCCCACCAGCGGCTGATCGGCCGGCCGGAAGCCCGGCGCATCCTGATGGTGATCTCCGACGGCGCGCCGGTGGACGATTCCACGCTGTCGGTAAATCCGGGAAACTACCTGGAAAAGCATCTGCGGGAAGTGATCCGCGACGTCGAGACCCGCGAGCAGGTCGAGCTGATTGCGATCGGTATCGGCCATGACGTGACGCGCTACTACCGGCGGGCGGTGACCATCGTGGATGCCGAGGAACTTGGCGGCACGATGATGAAAAAGCTGACGGAACTGTTCGACGAGGATATGGACGCCGCCTGGGCGCGCGCCGCGGCCGAACGTTCACCGGTCGTGGTCTGATCAAGGCTACCCAACGCCGATCAGGCCGCTCGCCTTTGTTTGGTCGCGTGATTCACGTCGCCGGCGATACCGCCTCCCACGATCACGCTCTACAGCTGCGCCACCATGAACAACCGCCGGAACGGCAGCAGGGTCGTGCCGTCGGCGCGGCGCGGGTAGTGCGGACGCAGGGCGTCAGCGTAGGCGGCACGATACTCGGCCCGAAGGTGTTCCGGCAGCTTGTCCAGAAACGGCCGCAGGCTGCTGCCGGCCGCCCATTCAACCACCGCGTCCTCTCCCCTCAGGACATGCTGGTAGGTGGTCTCCCACATATCGAGGGATGCCACGAGGGGCCGTAGCAAATCGTAATAGATGCCCACCTGCAGCAGGTCGCGCGCGTAGCCCGACTCACGCAGATACACCGCCCAAGGTCCGCGGCCAGCCACCTCGATCTGCAGCCGGCGCAGCGGCGCGTCGTGCATCGCCGGCATCTGCACGGCCAGCACGCCGTTTGGTGCCAGCAGCGATATCAAATATGGAAACAGAACGTCATGTCCCGTAGTCCAATGCAACGCAGCATTTGAAAAAATCACGTCGGGCGATTCTTCAGGGGTCCACGACGCAAAATCGCCATGCTGGAAACGGCATAAGGGCGCCGCCATGCGTGCCTTTTCCAGCATCGCCTCGGATCCATCCACGCCGAGCACATCGGCATCGGGGAAACGCTGCTTCAGCAGTGTCGTGACATTGCCGGCACCGCATCCCAGGTCGACCACCCGTGCCGGCGATGCCACAGGTACCTGTGCGAGCAGATCCAGGGCCGGCCGTAGTCGTTCATTTGAGTATCGTAAGTATTGTGTCGGATCCCAGCTCGTCCGAACCTGCTCGGTGCCCTTCGCCAGCGTCATTTGTGCCTCTTTTCCGCCGTTGCGCCTTCATATGCTCCAGGGCTTCATGATGCAAACCGGCAACACTCTCGGAAAGTTGAGTCTGTCCGAATCGGAACCGTCTCTATTGGAGTCGCAGAACAGGAGCGATCGGTGAACGCTGATCATTTTCGCAAGCGGGCGACAGATGCCCGCGTTATGGCAAGAAGCGGTGACGATCCGCGGATTGCGGCGATGCTTTTGGATCTGGCGAAGGAAATGGACGCCGAGGCTGCATTGATCGAGGCAGGTCTGTCGGGGGACGACGGAAGGGCCTCATCGTCTCGCGTAAGCAACATCCGGGCGCTGCTGCACGCGCCGCCCGGCGGGCCATCCCGCTGGCTGATGCTGACGGCGCTTGCACGCGGCGGTGCGCGCCTCCGCGGCTCGACCGAGGCGGTCGATGGGGATGAAGTGATCCTGGAAGTGCCGCGGCTGGATTTGCGGGTCTTTGCACGCGTCATTCACGCCAGCGGCGCGGATATAGCGGTCGCGTTCGCTGCCGATCCTGCGAGCCGGCGTGGTGTGGAGCGCGCTGTCCGCTGGCTTGATGAGCCGCACCCGATCGGCGTCTGACCGCAAAGCGTTTTGTCTGTTTGTTACGACCCCGGCTCCCGTTGGACGTTGGATGAGACTTGGTTTGGCGCGCCGGCTCTGCCAAGCCGGCGCGTAATGCCAACCAGGCGAAAGCGGTTCAGGCCTGGAGCATCTGCTCGCCTATCTCGACAACGTCATGCCGCCTCTGCGCCACAGGGCGTGCGCGTGCGGCCTCCGCTCGGCCGGCCTCGAACAGCGTCGCGAGAAAGTTCGCCTCACCATTGAATTTGGAGGAGATCGGCAGGTCAAGCAGCGCCTCATCCGCGTCGCACGTCACCAGCCGGATTGAAGCAGGAAGTGCCGCCAGTTCGGCCGCCAACACGTTTTGGCAGGCGATTTCATTCAGCCGGTTGGTGATTTCGATGGGTGTGGAGGGAATGCCAGGGCGGCGGGCCGGCTGCGCACGGATCAGAATGAGTTCCGAGGGCAGATCCGGCTCAAGCAGGGGGGCAAGAGGCGGGTTGCCGGCGTAACCGCCATCCCAGAAGGCGCGTCCGCCGATCTCGACCGCCGGAAACACGAAAGGCAGGCACGCCGAGGCGCACAGCACCTCTACATTGATGGCTGCGTTGTCAAAAAACACGGCTTTGCCCGTCGCGACGTCGGTCGCGGCCACGGTCAGCCGTGGCGCCGCGGGCGAGGTGAGAAGCCGTGGCTCAATCAGGTCCGCCAGCAAGTGACGCAGGGGATTATGGCCGAACGGATTGAGTTGGGCCGGGCTGAACACCCGCATCGCCATCTCAAGACCGCGCCACATGATCGAGTTGGACAGATCCCAGCCCCATAACCAGCGTTCGAGCGGCGCATTCTGCAAAGGGCTTAGCGCATGTGCCTGGGCAACCCGCTGCCAAAGCCGGCGCATTTCGGCCCGCGCCCCCTCCGCGCCGCCGCGAACTAGGCCTTGCACCAACATCGTGCCGATGATTGCGCCGGACGAAACGCCGCAGACCGCACCGACGTTCAACCCGTCTTCCAGCAACCGGTCCAGCACGCCCCAGGTAAAGGCGCCATGGGCGCCGCCGCCTTGCAGTGCGAGCGCCGCATCCGCCGGCGCCGAAGAAGAATCCATCATGGCCGCAAAATGAAGCAGAGTGTCGGCTACGGCAACAAATTCAGCAGCCGTACCAAGGCCTTCGTCCGTGGTGTGAACAGCTTCGCCGCGAAGTGACTGGCCGCGGCACGTTTGGCGGCCTCGGCGCGGGTGGGGTACGGGACAATCATGCGCGCCAGGGCCGAAAGGCGTGTCCGCTGTGCAATCGCCAATGTCCAAGTGCCGATCATTTCTCCCGCATGCGGGGCAAGGATCCCGGCGCCGACCACGCGGCTGCCCGCCACCACCAGCTTGACCAGGCCAGCAGTGTTCCGTTCAGCCATCGCGCGGTCATTTTCCGCCAGCGGCCAACGCAGCAGGCTGACCTTCTTGCCCGTCTCGCGCGCCTCCTGTTCGGTCATGCCGGTCTGCGCGAGCTCGGGCCGCGTATAGATTACGCGCGGCAGTGCGGCGTAATCGATCCGTACGGGCAGGCGAAACACGGCGCGCTGAATGACAATGCCGGCGTGGTAGGCGCCGGCATGGGTGAAGGCCCGCGATCCGACGCCGACGGGATCGGCAATGTCGCCGACAGCAAACACCCGACGGTTGGTCACGCTGCGCAGCCCGCGATCGGTGGCAATGCCGCCCGAAGTGACGCGAATATTGGCACGGTCGAGATCGAGCGATTCCACATTCGGCCGGCGTCCCACCGCTATCAGCAAGTGGCTGCCGTCGATCCGCCTTCCGTCCGCGAGCAACAGAGCCGGCCCGGGCTCAACGGCGATGACCTTTGCATTCTCGAGCACCCGCACGCGGTTGCGCAGCAGCGCCATGCGCAGTCCGGCTGCCAGTTCCGGATCCTCTCTGGCCGCGATGCGCTCCGCCTCGATCACGGTGACGCCGCAGCCCAGGCCGGCGAAGGCATCTGCCATTTCCAGCCCGACCGGCCCGCCGCCCAGGATCAGCAGATGTGCCGGCCGCTCGGATAAGGCAAACAGAGTTGCGTTGGTCCAGAACGGTACCTGTTCAAGGCCCGGGATCGGCGGCACCCAGGGCCGGCTGCCGGCCGCGATGACGATCCGGCGCGCGGTTAACACCCGCCCGGCGACGGAAAGCGTATCGGGCCCCATGAAGCGGGCCTCCGCGCGTACGACCTCGGCACCAAGGGCATGCAGGCGGGCCTCGGAGTCCATCGGCGCGATCTCCCGGATCACACCATGGACGTGCGCACGCACGGCGTCCCAATCACTCGAAGGAGGTGCTGCGTGAATCCCGAACCGGCCCGCTTCGGCTATCTCCCGCATCGCGTGCGACGCAGCGAGCAGTGCCTTGCTTGGCACGCAACCGTCGTTCAGACAGTCGCCGCCCATGCGGTCGCGCTCGATCAGAACAACCTTAAGGCCGAATTGCGCTGCTCCGGCGGCCACCGACAGACCGGCCGCGCCCGCACCGATGATTGCGAGATCGTACTCAGCCATGTCGCTGTTTGACGATGCGCCAGACGCTCGGAAGCAAGGCCAGGATCGCCAACGCGATCAACGGTGCCAGCACCGGCCAGGAAAGGAGTACCGAAAAGCTTGGGGTACGACCCTCAGCCAGCACCGCACCGATTCCGGCGCCGAGGAAGGTAATGATGAAGGTGGCCGGGCTGATGCCGATCAACGTCGCCGCGGCGTAGGGCAACAGGCGCATACCACACAAGGCCGAGGCGAGATTGACCAGCCAGAACGGAAACAGTGGGACGAGACGAATGGCGAGCAGGTAGCCAAACCCATCGCGTTGCAGCGCGGTCTGCACCGCATTCAGCATGGTGTTGTCGCGCCGTCTGAACGGGATGCCAAATGCGGAACCGACAATCAGGAACAGGATCGAGGCGCCAATGGTGGCGCCGATGATCGCCAAGATCCCACCCCACACGGCACCGAACAGCAGGCCGCCGGCCGCGGTCAACACGGTGGCATAGGGCAGCGATAAGGCAACAGTGATCACGTAGATCGTCACATAGAGGCAGGGGGCAAGAAGCGCATGCCGCGCGGTCCACGCCGTAAGCGACGCTTGGTTGCGCGCGAGGCTGACCCATCCAAGGTTGTCCGCCAATCCGCTTGTCCAGACCGCGGCAAGGGCAACGAGCAACAAAAGCAACGGCAGGAAACGCCACAGACGCCGCCCCGCGCACGATTGAACCGGCGGCGCGGACCCGGACCGCATCATGTCAGCTTGCTGACACCGATGCCGGTCCCACTCAGCAATCCAGCCGGTAGACCCGCCGCGCCGTGCCGGCGAACAGCGCAGCCTTCTCGTCGGCCGACGCGCCAGTGGCCAGGCGCTTCAATGCGTTGAACAACGCCGCATAACCAATACCCATCTTCTCGACGGGGAAATTACTCTCCACCATGCAGCGATTGGCGCCGAACAACTCGATGCATGTTTCGATGTAGGGACGCCAGTAATCCGCCAGTTGCTGCGAGGATGGGGGCGCATCGAGCGCCATGTAGTCGTAGGCAGCCAGCCGCATCATCATCCCGCCGAGCTTCATCGTGACGTTGGGGCATTGGGCAAGCACAGTAACCGACCGCTTCCAGTCCGCGAACACCTCATCCTTTCGCCCTGCATAGCGGCCATACCCCAGCGGGCCACCGCAATGACCCATGATGATATTCGCAGCGGGAAATGCCTGCGCGAGATTGGTGACGTCGGGGATCTGCGGATGAAAGCCCCAGGCGTCCAGTGACAGGCCAAGGGCACACAGCCGCTTCATGCCCGCGCGGAAATCCGGCCGCAGATAAAGTCCGGGCTGCATGTCGGGCGCGCTGTTGCCGATGATGGGATCGGCGTCGTAGCCGGCCGAATGGCGCACTCCCCGGAAGCGGCCACCCCCGGCACGGATCTGTGCCTCCAGGACCGGCGTTACCCAGTCGCCGGCGGTCAGGTCAGCGTAGCCGACGATGCCGGCTGCCACCTTCGTTTTGCCGTAGCCGCCGCTGTCGCTCATCGCGGCTATGCCGGCAACGAACTCCGTTTCCCCGACCGGACGCATCTCCTTCGGGCCGGTCGCGCGATACATCGAATGGCATTGCAGGAAGACGCTGCCGATGATGTTGTGGCCGGTGGCACAGTCGGCGAGAAACTCATTGAGCAGGTAGCGAAGCTGCGGGGTTTCCCATGATTCGCCGCGCGCGCTGCCGCCCTGGCGATGCCAGAAATGGTGGTGCGTATCGATGATCGGCAATTCCGGATCCAGGATCGGTTCGGCCGGGGCGTTGGCCAGCCATTTCTCGTTTGGCGGAAAGATCCGCCCGAACGCTGTCTTCGGCGTGCTGTCGCTCATTGGCCCCTCCCGCTGCCCATATCGTGGAGCCGATTAGCGCACGGGCACGGCTTGCGGCTCAAGCGGGGCCGCCGGACTTGCGGGCGCCGTAGTGGCGTCAGGCGTGGGGCTGGCGGGCGCCGCACCGAAGGGCTGCGTGGCTGCCGACCCCGCAGCAGACGGTGCCGCCGTTTCGGTCTGCCGCGTCAGGTCCGTGATACAGCGGCCGAATGCGTTGGAGATTGCCGTGGAACCCGAAAGAGAAATGGTCCATGGCCGCTCATTGCCATCCGGGAATGTCAGGGTCATCGACCCGGCGCGCCGGAACTGCTTGTCGAATGTCTGGATCGCTGCGCGGTCAAGCGTCCATGCAATACCGTGGTCATGGCCCCTCGCCTGTTCGATCCACGGCGTCTCCAGGCCGACCTGCATCACCACGCGCACGGCCGTGCCGGCAGGGATCTGCCAGGCAGGTTTGGTCGCGGTGAATGTCGTGTCCTCCCCGCCGATATCGAACCGCAGGGACAGACCGCGGCCATCGGACGGGTCCGTGCTGAAGATGCCGCAGGCCGGGCTGCCCTGGTCGCCGCGCGTGGTGAACGCGTTCCAGTTGCCGGCGCGATAGTACACCGTGGTCTCCGCCATGACAGGCATGGCCTGACACGACAGGAACACGGCACAGACAATCGTGAATCGGTTCAGGCATCGCATCCGAAAGCGCCTCCGTATGGCGCCGCGACATGCTGCCCGCGGCTCGGCAGATGGACCGGAGCGGGTTTATCCCCATGCCGTTGCCACCGGCAAATGACAGTGAGGAAGCAACCGTCGTATCGGCTTGGAGGGCGCGGCGGGGTAGGCACCCTCTCGTCGAGGTGTTACGGACCGGCGAGCCACAGATATCCGAGGAAAGCATGGCCGCCATTGCTGATATCGTCGCCCGCGAAATCCTCGACAGCCGGGGCAATCCAACCGTCGAGGTCGATGTGGTGCTCGACACCGGCGCCATGGGACGCGCCGCGGTACCGTCGGGCGCTTCCACCGGCGCGCATGAGGCGGTGGAGCTACGGGACGGCGATGCGTCCCGTTATGGCGGCAAGGGCGTGAGGCAGGCGATCGGCCATATCGAGGGTGAGATTTTCGACGCCATCGGCGGCATGGACCCGGTGGAGCAGGTCCGGATCGATGAGATGCTGATCGACCTGGACGGCACGCCCAACAAGGCGCGCCTTGGCGCCAACGCAACTCTGGCCGTGTCTCTGGCGATTGCGAAGGCCGCGGCGGTCGATCTGGATCTGCCGCTGTTCCGCTACGTCGGCGGCGTCTATGCCCGTACCCTGCCGGTGCCGATGATGAACATCGTGAACGGCGGCGTGCACGCCGATAACCCCATCGACATCCAGGAATTCATGATCCAGCCGATCGGTGCCGGCACGCTCGCGGAAGCCGTGCGTATGGGATCGGAAATCTTCGCCACCCTGAAGAAGGGGCTACACGATGCGGGCTACAACACCAATGTCGGCGATGAAGGGGGGTTCGCCCCCAACCTGAAGTCCGCCGATGAGGCTCTGGGATTCATCGCGAAAGCCTGCGAGAAGGCCGGCTATCGGCCGGGTGAGGACGTGACCTTCGCGCTGGATCCGGCTTCGACGGAATTCTTCAAGGACGGGCGCTACCATCTGGACGGCGAAGGCAAGGTGCTCGATGCGGAAGGCATCGTTCGCTACTATGCCGATCTGGTAGCGCGATACCCGATCGTGTCCATCGAAGACGGCTGCGCGGAAGACGACTGGACGGCCTGGAAACTGCTGACTGACACCCTGGGCAACAAGGTCCAGCTTGTCGGCGACGATCTGTTCGTCACCAACCCAGAACGGCTCCGCCGCGGCATCGACAGCGGCACCGCGAATGCGATCCTGATCAAGGTGAACCAGATCGGCACTCTCAGCGAGACGCTGGAGGCAGTCGAGCTTGCGCATCGGGCGGGCTATCGCGCCGTCATGAGCCATCGATCCGGCGAGACGGAGGATGCGACGATCGCCGATCTCGCGGTTGCTACCAATTGCGGCCAGATAAAGACGGGCAGCCTGGCCCGCAGCGACCGGACAGCGAAATACAACCAGCTTATTCGTATCGAGACGACCCTGGGGCCGGCGGCCCGCTACGCCGGACGCACAATCCTGCGCGGGTAGGCAGACGGACATGCTCGGGGGACGGACGCGATGATTCGTCGCCTGGAAACACTTCGTTAAATCGATCGCTTTCAAATGCGCCGGTTCCCCACCGGATCAGCCAGCGCATGACAAACCCCGCGACCCCGAAGCGCATCAGTGACGGCCCTGATCCGGATATCGGAACGCTGTCCGGGGAGTCCTGGGCCACCTCGGCCCCCGTACTGGCCCGCTTCCCTGCCGACCCGCTGCGCGGCGCGCTTCTGGACAGCAGGCAGCGGTGGCGTGACCTCGTGACGCTCGCCGCTGATCTGGCGTTCGAGACGGATGCCCAGGGCCGCTTCCTCTTCGTGATTCCGAGCCAGATCCTGGGCTGGGCAGCGGATTCCCTGATCGGCCAGCCGGCGTCCCTGCTGCTGGCGGACAGTGCGGACAGCCGGATCTTCAACCCCTTCCGCACAACGGTGACCGTGCGGGGCCAGCGTGTCTGGGTTCGACGGGCGGACGGTGGTGTTGCCAATCTGACCTTCTCTGCCGCCCCGATCTGCGATGCGATGGGCAGCATCACCGGCGCGCGGGGTGTCGGCATCGACATGACCGAGTACACGACGCGCGGCGAGCAGATTGCCGCGGCGCTGCGCCGCGGCCAGGTCGTGGACCACATCCTCGGGCGGGTCGGCCGCGAGGTGTTGGCACCCCGCATGATGGAAGCGGCCCTCGATGCCCTGATGAAAGCCCTCGGCGGCGAGGGCACGGGGGTTGTTGTCCTGCATGCGGACGGCTCCTATTCCCACGTCCTCCATCAAGTCGGCATGGGGGCCGAAGCCGTGCTCGATCAGGCCGCACGGTTGCTGGCCGAGCATCCGGAGACGGCGGCGCAGGGAACGGGGATCGATGGGCAGCCACTGCTCACCGCAGGTTGCCGGACACGGTTCGGCGGCCATGCGGGCCTGGCGGTGTGGCGGTCCAGGTACAGCCGCCCATGGGACAGTGACGACCGCCTGTTGATTGCGGCGGCATCGAGCATCGTCCGCATGATCCTGGAACAGGAGGCGATCCAGGGGGAAATGGTGCGTCAGGCACGGACCGACCCGCTGACCGGCCTGCTCAATCGGCGTGCGTTCCTGGAGGAAGTGACGCGGCACACGGAACGGCTGGACCGCGAATCTCTGCCCGGCACCCTGATGTTCGCCGACCTGGACCATTTCAAACCGGTGAATGACCGGCTGGGTCATGAGGTCGGGGACCAGGTACTGATCCAGACCGCGGAGATACTGCGCGGGCTGGTTCGTCCCGCCGACCTCGTTGCTCGCCTGGGCGGCGACGAATTCGCGGTCTGGATGAGCGGCACCGATCATCTGACGGCAGCCGAACGGGCAGAGCACTTAAGCCGAACAGCGCCGCGCCAACTGGAAGAGATCGTCGGTGCAGATCACCCAGGGCTCGGCATGTCGATCGGCATCGCCACCCGCCAGGCCGGCAGTTCGGAACCGATGGACAGCCTGATCCGCCGAGCGGACCTGGCGATGTATGAGGTCAAGCGCCACGGCCGCGGCCACTGGCGCGTTTCGCATGCCGAGTCCGGCTGATGGATGCGGATGAGGCAACCCGTGTCCGCCTGGCAGCGGGAACCGGCACGGCGCCGCAGGTCCTGCAACGCCTGTCGCGCGATCCGTCGGTGACCGTCCGGGCCACGCTGGCTCTCAACCCCGGCGCTCCCGCCGAGGTGGAAGCCGACCTGGCCCACGATGCCGATGAACGTGTCCGCATCGTCCTCGCGCGACGGCTTGGCGCCTTGGTGCCCAATCTCTCCGAGGCCGCGCAGGCGAGATTGCAGCAGCAGACTTTCGAAACATTGACCGCTCTGGTTTCCGACGAAGCCGTCCGCGTACGGGCAGCCATCGCGGAGGAAGTGCGGCACATGCCAGACGCCCCCCGCGCTGTGATCCTGAGGCTGGCGCACGATCCTGCCGTGATGGTTTGCGAGCCGGTCATCCGGTTCTCACCGATGCTGACGCCGCAGGACCTTGTTGCTCTTGTCGCGACACCACCCTCGCCCGCCACACTTACGGCGGTAGCGCGCCGTCCGGGGCTGGATGAAACCGTGTCCGATGCGATAGCGGCAACGTGCGACAGCGAAGCAATCACCGCCCTGCTGTCAAATGCCTCCGCGCAGATCCGCGAAGCGACCCTGGATGTACTGGCGGCGCAGGCAGCCGATCACACCGCGTGGCATGAACCACTGGCGACACGGCCGGCCCTGCCGCCACGCGCGGCCCGCGCACTGGCCGAAATCGTTGCGGCCCATTTGTTGGAGGCGCTGGCCGCGCGCCCCGATTTCGATCCGAACCTCGCGCAGGAATTGCATGCACGGCTGCGAGCCCGGTTC
This sequence comes from Acetobacteraceae bacterium, assembly GCA_035606775.1. Lineage (GTDB taxonomy): Bacteria > Pseudomonadota > Alphaproteobacteria > Acetobacterales > Acetobacteraceae > Rhodopila. The sequence goes on from DATNEJ010000434.1 coordinate 11,212, forward strand.
CGCCCGGTCGATGACAGCCAACCTGCGCCATCCGATCAGATCACCGCACTGTCTCAGGCTCGCAGCCTGAATCGCGCGGGGCGCCTGACCGAGGATGCATTGCTTGCCGCCGGACGCCGCGGCGATACCGGCCTGGCTACGTCCCTGCTGGCGGTGAAAGCGGGGGTTCCGGTTGCCGCGGTGGAGCGGGCGGCGTCGCTGCGCAGTGCAAAGGGACTCGTCAGCCTCGTCTGGAAAGCCGGCTTCTCGATGCGCGCTGCCGGCGCCATGCAGAGCCTGCTTGCTCGCCTGCCTCCTGACGCGATCATGGGCGCAAGACCGGACGGCGGCTTTCCGCTGAGCACCGAGGAGATGACTTGGCAGGTGGACTTCCTGCGGCGGCCAGAGCGGTAGACCATGCAGGCCACGCGCGAGCGCAACAGGCGCGGCGGAATCGCCGGCGATGCATCACACGATCCGACAGAGCGATGGAGCCGTTCCGGTACTTCCATCTGTCCGCAACCAGATTTACCGCCGGATGATGGTGCCCGGTCCGCCTTCGGTGAACAATTCCAGCAGGCAGGCATGGGGCACCCGGCCATCCAGGATCACCGCACCTTTGACCCCCTGGCGGACCGCCTCCAGGCAGTTCTCCACCTTGGGAATCATCCCGCCGGTAATCGTGCCGTCGGCGATGCGCGCCTGCACGTCCGAGATCGATAGCTCCTTGATCAAGGCCTTGTTCTTGTCGAGGACGCCGGCGACATCGGTCAGCATCAGCAGCCGCGTCGCGTTCAGCGCGCCTGCCACTGCTGCGGCCACCGTATCGGCGTTGATGTTGTAGGTCTGCCCCTCCGCGTCCACGCCGATGGGCGCGATCACCGGAACCAGCCCGCCGCCGGTCAACGCGTGAATCACCCGCGCATCGACCGCAACGGGTTCCCCGACAAACCCCAGATCGAGCGCACGCTCGATGTGGCTGTCAGGGTCCTTGACGGTCCGCGTCAGCTTGCGGGCGCGGATCATGCCACCATCTTTCCCGCAGACGCCGACTGCCAGCGCACCCGCCTTGGTAATCAGGCCGGAAACGTATTTGTTGACGGTGCCCGCCAGCACCATCTCCACGACCTCCACCATGGCCGCATCGGTGACACGCAGCCCATCGACAAACGTGGAGTGGATCGCCAGGCGCTTGAGCATCGCGTTGATCTGCGGACCGCCGCCATGCACGATGACGGGGTTGATGCCGACCTGCTTCAAGAGCGCGACGTCCCGGCCGAACTGTTCGGCCAGATGCTCCTCCCCCATCGCATGGCCACCATATTTGACCACCACGGTGGCGCCGGCATAGCGGCGCAGAAACGGCAGCGCCTGCGCCAGCACGCGCGCCTGCTCGGTTGCCGAGGCAACGCCGTCGGAAGGGAGAGATTCACTCATGGCGCGCGTCTACGGCGGGGTGAGGCAAGGGTCAAGCTGGCCGCGCCGGGTTTGCCGACCCTTGCCATACCGCCTCAGCGCGCCGCGCGGGCGGGGTCGTTATCCCAGGGACCCGGGAACAGCCCCTGGTTCACCATGTCGGTCGCAAAGATCTGCTCCTGCCTGGGCCACTTCTCCCGTGGCAGTTCGTAGGACACTTCCAGGCCGTTGCCGTCCGGATCACGGAAATAGATGCCGAGGGAAATGCCATGATCGACGATCGCGTCGATCGGCACGTCATTCGCCTTCAGCCGGCGATACGCCTGTTCCAGGTCACCCAGGCTGTCCACCATCCAGGCCATGTGATTCAACCCGACCTGACCGCGTTGCGGACCCGGCGCGTCGTTCCCGAGTTCCATCAAAGCGACTTCGTGTGACTGGCCGAGATCGGCGGAAAGGAATGCCGCGCGCCCAGGTGCAAAATGGTAGGTATGCAGCCCAAGCACCTTCGTATACCACTCCCGCGCGCGTTCGGCGTTGCGGACATAAATGTTGACGTGCCCCAGATACATCGGCGCCATCCTCCTTGATCAGGTTGCGTCATCCTCGCGTCCCAGAAACGCAAGAACCCGTTCCGTCACTTCTTTCTTCGGATAGATCGCGGCCAGCGCGCGCGCCCGTGTCAACGGATCGCTGGCAAAGAACCGCTCGTACAGTACCTGACGGCTGCCGAACGACGAGCAGGCGATGTCCCACGCCAGATGAAACAGCCTCACCCGGTCTTTTGCGGTGGTGTTATCGGTAGCGAGGTACTGGTCGATGTACGGCGCCAAAGGCGTGTGGAAATCGGCCTCGGTCGGCAGGATCATCAGGCTGGACGAACCCAGAAGCTGCAGGATCTCAGCCATCCGCGGATAGGCGGTCATGAACAGGTTGCGCGTGGTCTCCGCCGGCAACGACGACGGACACATGACGCCCCACTCATCAAGCTCCGCGTCAGCCTCGGCCGCACGCATGCAGGCTTTCATCAACTCGGTGTACATCATCAGTTCGCCGATCCGCTCCTCCGCGTGCGGCAGATGTGCATTGCCGAGCGTTTCGGTGACGAGCAGCGCAACACCCAGGACAAGCTCGCACTTGGCCAGGTTCTTTGCACAGCCTTGATGGGCGGTGTGAGCCGATGAATGCGTGATCGGCGCGGTATTGTTCAGCAGCCGGACATCGCCGTAGAGGAACACGCGCTCCCACGGAACCAGCACGTCGTCAAAAAACACGACGCAATCCATTTCCTCAAACCGCGACCCGAGCGGATGATCGAAGTGGGATTTGTCATAGTCGAAGCTGTCGCGGCAAAGGAAGCGGAGGCCAGGGGTGCCGCACGGAATTGCGAAATTGAGTGCGAACGGGCTGTGCTGGTCGGTGTGCTGCGCCAGACGTGGCGAATACACCGCGATCTCGTCAGCGAGCGGGCCGAGGGTCGCGAGAATGCGGGCGCCGCGCACCACGAGTCCGGCTGAGGTTTCCTTCACCGCCTGCAAAGCTGTGCCTTCCTGCAGATTGAAGACACCGCTGATCGTGCGGCTGCGTTGGAGGTTGATGAGGGAGTGCGTGAGCACCAGATCGTTCGCGGCGATGTACTCGTAGTAACGGCGCATGTTGGTGCCGAACTCGGGTCTGCCGCGAGCGAAATAGTCGGAGGCCCCACCCCAGGCGGCGAAATTTACGTTCATGAAGTCGGGGGAGCGGCCCATCATCCCGCAAGTGGTCCGCGCCCAGTTCAGCATCATCGCCCGCCGGCGTTCCAGATCCTGACGGGTGCGCGGGATAATGAAGGAGAGGCCCAGCCGGTCCCCTGTGCCCTCATCGGTGAACGTCATGACGTCGCGATAAGCGGGATCGCATTGCAGATCGTACAGCGAGGCGATTGCCCGCGCGCCATTCGCCAGACCCGGATGCGTCGTCACGTCAGCCACGCGCTCGCCGCGCAGCCACACCTCCCGCTCCTGCTCGCGAAGACCGGTCAAATATTGCTGGCCCGTGCGTGCCGGCATGGCATTCCCCTGAGGGTGTGACGTGGCGTACTACCTCATGGCAGACCGTCATCCGCCCTGATCGAGTGTTCAGCGTGGCTGCCTTCCGGTCAAGGCAAACCCGCGATCCGGCAAGCCGCTCCGGGCATGGCCCGGCGCCGACCATCTGCTTCGGTCGGCGGCGGGTGCGGCGGCGCGATAGAGAACGATATTCGCGCCCGGCCCGCAGAGGACTGCCTGCGCGAGAGTGCCAGAGTGCCAGCAGCGCAGCTGTCCCCTCGTCCCGGCACCGCAATCCGGTTCCGCGGGCACCGCGCTCGGCTGTCCGGTCGCTCCAGCACTGTTGCCCGCCATCCGCTACGCCTTCAAACAGCGTTGGCCGTAGCGATTGCCGATCAAAAGTTGCGCCAGCAGCTTGAATACATCCAG
>DATNEJ010000444.1:0-6261 GCA_035606775.1 Acetobacteraceae bacterium
CGGCGGCACGTGATCACCAATGCCAGCCTGCAGCACGTCATCGACTACACACCTTATGAGGGGACGGAGGTCACCGGCTGGCCGGTTGCAACGCTGCGCCGTGGCGAGGTGGTCATGCGAGACGGAAAAGTAACGGCCGAACCAGGCAGCGGCCGGTTCCTGCCACGCGGGCCGTACGACATGATCAGACCGAGCGGGCGGGTGCCCGATGGATTCGATGCGAGTGCTTTTCTGGTTTAAGCAGGCGGGCAACAAGAGCGGGTCAGGGAAAGGGAGTTGGGGGAGATGAAGCTGTTCGATATCACCGGCAAGATCGCTGTCGTTACCGGGGGTAATGGCGGCATCGGCCTGGGGATGGCACAGGGTATCGCGAGTTGCGGCGCCAACGTGGTGATTTCCGGACGCGACGAAAACAAGGCGCGCGGTGCGCTGGAGTCGCTTCGCGGGATGGGTGTCAAGGCGCAGTTCGTGGCCGCGGATGTCACAAAGAAAGTCGAATGCACCAGGCTGATGGAAGAGGCGGTTAACGTGTTCGGCCGGTTGGACATTCTGGTGAACAATGCCGGCACATCCATCCGGAAGATGCCACAGGAATTTACCGAGGAAGAATGGCACCACGTGATGGACACCAATTTGACCAGCGCGTTTCTTTGCTCCCAGGCGGCCTATCCGATGATGTGCCGTGCAGGCGGCGGCAAGATGATCAATATCGGATCGATGATGTCCCTGCTCGGCGCCCCCTATGCGACGCCCTATGCGTCCAGCAAAGGCGGCATTGTGCAGATGACCCGCGCGCTGGCGACTGCCTGGGCGAAGGACAATATCCAGGTGAACGCGGTATTGCCGGGCTGGATCGATACCGACCTGACGAAGCGCGCGCGCCAGCAGGTTCAGGGCCTGCACGACAGTGTCGAGAAGCGCACACCCATGGGCCGTTGGGGAACGCCGCCCGACATGGCCGGTGTGGCTGCATTTCTGGCGAGTCCCGCATCGGACTTCGTGACCGGAACCGCCATTCCGGTAGACGGTGGCTTCTCGGTCGCGATGTAGAGGCGTTTCGAAGTGGGGCACTGCGACGGAGTGCCCCACAAAGACACTCGACCGGAACAACAATTCTCCAAGACAGTTGCACGGGACCCGCCGGCGTCGCATTGGACGGCACGATGACGGCTGTCTGCCTGTGGTCGTCGCACGAGGGGACGAATGGTATCGCGCAACATATCCGGACTCCCTTTGCTCTGCTTGCGTTGCGCGGGGGCGTCTCCCACAGTGCACCGACAAGAGGAGACAACGTCATGGTCGGGCGCCGATTGAGCACCGGAACACGCGCTTTGCCATCAGGTAAGGTGACCGGATGACATGTCCGCGGCAGCGCTCGATCATTCCCGGCCACAACGATAAGGAGACCACATGACCGCCTATCTCGTCGTTCGGGCCGTTGTTGCCGATCCGGCAGACCGCACGGCATTCGATCACTGGTATCGCACGGAACATCTGCCCGACGCGCTGAAGGCGTTCAACGCCGTGTCGGCAATGCGTGGATGGAGCACCACCGACCCGTCTGTTCACATGGCCTACTACCGGTTCAAGACACTTGAGGATGTGCAGGCGATCAACGGCAGTCCGGCCATGAAAACGCTCATCGCGGAATTCGACCGCGCATGGGGCACGCGTATCCTCCGTACGCGCGACATCGTCCAGATCGCTGACGAACTGAAAGGTTGACGCATGACCGATCCTGAAATCGTCAAGCTCCGCGCGATGCTTGCCGCTCGGCCGCGGGCTTCGGAGATAGCGCAGATGCGCATTGATCTCGATGCACGCGGCAAAGCGTTCGGACTGCCATCGGACGTGACCGTGCAGTCGGTGGATGCCAACGGCGTGCGGGCCGAATGGACGTCAACGCCTGACGCGGACCGGTCCAACGCGATTTTGTATCTGCACGGCGGCGGTTACGTGATCGGCTCGCTCGAGAGTCATCGGCACCTCGCTGCCGAAACAGGCAGAGCATCCGGAGCACGCACGCTTGCGATCGATTACCGCCTTGCGCCAGAACATCCGTTTCCGGCGCCGGTCGAAGACTCGGTTGCCGCCTATCGCTATCTGCTTGCCAGCGGTATCGCGCCCAATCGCATCGCCGTCGCCGGTGACAGCGCCGGCGGGGGACTGGTGGTCGCCGCGCTGCTCGCGATTCGGGAGGCCGGGCTGCCGTTGCCGGCATGCGGATGGTGCATTTCGCCATGGGTCGACATGGAAGCGCTGGGCGCATCCTTCGTCGATCTGGCTGCGACCGATCCGACGGTGCAAAAGGCGACCATCGCGATGATGGCGCAATGGTACCTCGGCGGCGCCAACCCACGTCATCCGCATGCCGCGCCGATCTATGGTGAGCTTCGGGGGCTGCCACCTTTGCTGATCCAGGTGGGTGCCGCCGAAACATTGCTGGATGATTCGGTTGCATTGGCAAGAAAGGCGGGCGCCGCGGATGTAAGTGTCAATCTGCAGATATGGCCCGAAATGATCCATGTCTGGCATCTGTTTTTCCCGGTGCTCTCGGCCGGGCGGCGCGCCATCGCCGATGGCGGTTCATTCGTACGCAATGCGATAAGGGGAGAGTGAAATCATGGACGTTCGCTTCGATGACCGGGTCGCCATTGTCACCGGATCCGGCACCGGACTCGGCCGTCAGCACGCGCTGCTGTTGGGATCTCGTGGTGCCAAGGTCGTTGTCAACGACCCTGGCGGCGCTGTGGACGGCACCGGCGGCGCCCATGCCGTAGCTGATAAGGTCGTCGCCGAGATCAAGGCCGCCGGCGGTCAGGCCGTTGCAAGCTATGCCTCGGTCGCGGAGGAGAAGGCAGCGCAAAGCATCATCGATACCGCGATGAATGCGTGGGGCCGTGTCGATATCCTGGTTAACAATGCCGGCATCCTGCGCGACAAGGCGTTTACCAACATGACGATGGCGGACTACGAGTTCGTCAACCAGGTGCACCACTTCGGCACGGCCTATTGCATCAAGGCTGCATGGCCGATCATGCGCAAGCAGCAATATGGCCGCATCGTCGTGACCACCTCCGGTTCAGGCACGGTCGGTAATTTCGGCCAAGCCAATTACGGTGCCGCAAAGATGGCGGTGAATGGGCTGATCAACGTGCTTCGCCATGAAGGCGCCAAATACAACATCCGGTGCAACGCGATTTCCCCGTCTGCCTATACACGCATGACCGAATCGCTGCTGCCGCCCGACATCGCACCATGGATGAAGCCGGAACTCGTCTCCCCCATGGTCGCCTGGCTGTGCAGCGAGGAATGCGACCAGAACGGCGAGATCATGGCGGCCACGGCCGGCGGCTACGCCCGCGTCCAGTACTTCGTCACGGAGGGCGCCCAGTTCGATCCGGCCGAGCCCGTGACCATCGAGATGGTGCGGGATTCGCTCGACCGGATCCGGGATCTGAACGAGGTGCGGCCCTATACCGGGCTGATGGGCAACGTGGTCGAGAAGCTGCGGGAGATGGGGCGAATCAAGTAGCGCCGCACGTTCGCAGACATCTTCAGGAAGCGGGCTGCCGCCGATTGTTGAGCAGGATATCGCCCAGCACGGCGGCGGCCACGACGGCGCCCCCCGCGCAGGTCATCAGCGATGGCGTATCGCCAAAAGCCAGCCAGACCCAGAGTGGTGCAAGCGGAACCTCCAGATTCCCGATCAAGGCCGATTGGGCGGCGGATATCAGGCGTGTGCCGATCGTCAGAAGCAACAGCCCAAGCCCAAGCTGCATTGTACCGAACAGGGCAAGGTAGAGAAGCGCGATCGAATCGACCGCGGCCGGATGTGACAGTGGCAGGACAACGACAGAACTTGCGAGGGCGGAGAGACACATGGCCGGCAGCAGCGATATCTCCCGGCGGTGTCGGATAATGACCATCATCATCGCGATCAGAACCGTCGCCGCCAGGGCAAGCACATCGCCAGCGAGATGACTGACCTGCCGGGCCGCACCGAACATCAGTGCGACGCCGAGCAGCGCAACGAAGCTCGCCAGGAGCGTTGTCCGGCTGGCGCGCTCCCTCAGCCAGATCCACGCGATCGACGCTGCCGCAAACGGAACCGCGGCGAAGATCAGCATGACATCGGTGACAGTAGTCAGGCGGAGTGAATTGATGAAGCAGATCGTCGCGCCCGTGGAGCAGGCGCAGGCAACAAGACCGGCGGCGCCGATAGCGCGAAAGGTGGCGAGGGTGCGGGCGCGGTGCTGCCAGACGATACAGGCGGCAAGAAAACCTGCCCCGAACAGTCCCCTCCAGAACAGGATCGTCCAAGTATCGAGCTGGATCAGCCTTGTGAGCAGCCCGGCGGTGCTGAATGACACGGCCGATGCGGCTACGAGCAGAGAACCAAGCAGCGTCCCGCTCCCCCGCATCCAGCCGGAATGAGTGGTCAGCGCTGCAGGCGTGTTCATGCTGACCGGCCTTCCGCTATACGGATCGAAGGATAGCTTGCGCTCCCCAAGGATCCTGCATTGGTGAACCTGTGACGTGTTTCGTCAGATTCGGTCATCCGGAAACAGCGGCACGGAGTCAACCGGCAGTGCAATGCCAACGTCCTGGCCCACCTCCAGCTCATCGGATTCGGACGGGTTGGAACGAACCACATGCACAAGATCATCACCCAGCCGCACGGCATATTCGATCTTGTCACCCAGGTAGACGCAATGTTCCAGCCTCGCACGCAGCCCTTCACCGTCGGATCGAAGGGAAATCGTCTCCGGACGGATCACCGCGCAGAGTCGCCGGGCAGGCGCATATGGTGCGGCTGACAGAAACCGAGCGGTCTGACCGGCTATACTCAGAGTAACATAGCCGCCGTCGTATCCGGTTGCCGTTCCCCGCAGAATATTGGCTCGGCCGATGAACCCGGCAACGAAGACGGAAGCCGGCCGCCGGTAGAGGTCCGATGCGGTCCCGATCTGAGCAATCGCCCCGTCCTGCATAACTGCGATCCGATCGGAGATCGCCATGGCCTCTTCCTGGTCATGGGTCACATAGAGCGTGGTGATACCCAATGTCTTCTGCAGGTTCCTTATCTCGCTTCGCATTTCCACGCGAAGCTTGGCGTCGAGATTCGAAAGCGGTTCGTCGAACAGCAGGACACGTGGCCTGATGACGATGGCCCGCGCCAGCGCCACGCGCTGCTGTTGCCCGCCGGATAGTTCGTTCGGCTGTCGCTTTTCGAAGCCTGACAATCCGACAAGGTCCAGCACAGCCCCGACAGATGTCTGGATGTCAGCATCGCGCAGGCGCCGCACGCGCAGACCGTAGGCCACGTTTTCGAAAATGGTCAGGTGGGGGAACAGTGCGTAGTTCTGAAACACGAAACCGATGTCACGGCGGTTGGCGGGGATACGCGTCACATCGAGGTCGCCAATCAGAATCTCTCCAGAACTCGGCTCCTGAAAGCCGGCCACCATCCGAAGAGTCGTCGTCTTGCCGCATCCGGACGGACCGAGCAGCGTCATCAGTTCTCCCGGGCGGACGTCGAGGTCGATGTCACGTACTGCCGTGACTTCGCGATGTCCGTCGTTAAACCGCGCCGATACGTGGGCAAGCCGTATGCCAACCGATGTCGCTACATCGGCCATCGTCTAACGAAGCACCTTCGTGGTACGGAGCGCAGGCGACGTCATGCGGTGCATGACTAGGTCGAGGATGCTTGTGACGATCAGGACGATCACGATCACGAAGATCGAGAACGCTGCGGCTGGGCCAAGGGACAGTTCCGTCATGTTCTCCAGAATGCGGACTGTGACGAGCGTCCAGTTGATGGACACCAGAAAGATCGTCGCGCTGATGGCGGTCATAGATCGGATAAAGACCACACTCAGGCCGGCGAAGAAAGCCGGCAGTATAAGCGGCAGCATCACGCGCCGGAACGTGCCGAAACTGCCGGCACCCAGGCTGAACGAAGCTTCCTCGATGCTTCGGTCGATCTGTTGCAGCAGAGCGATCGTTGTGCGGATTCCCGCCGGGCTGTAGCGGAAAATGTAACAGGCAATGATGATCACCACACCGCCGGTCAGGGCCAATGGCTTGTCGTTGAACGCGATCAGGTAGGCAATGCCTACGATCGTACCTGGCATCGCGTAGTTGACCATGGACACGATCTCCATAGCCTGCCGGCCGAAGAATCGCGTGCGACTGACAAGATAGCCGACCACGACGCCGTAAAGACTGCCAAGTGGCATGCCGATCAGGGCGATG
>DATNEJ010000445.1:0-9096 GCA_035606775.1 Acetobacteraceae bacterium
CGGTGGGGCTGGCGGATGTTATACCCCGACCGGCACAATCCGCACGCTGTGTGTGCGTGCCTCTGCTGTCGCACTCACCACAGGCCGCCAACTGAATGTGACCGACAGTCCTGCCGGCAGCCCGGCTGTCGGCAACTCCGCGACGTGCACGCCGAGCCCGGTGTCCTGTGTCATGACCTCCGGCCCCTCCGGGCCTCCGTCGGTGGACCATGTCACCACCGCCGGTTCCAGTAGGTCCAGACGCAGCGCCCGTCCTGTAGGGATCGTCTCGGCCCGCCAATCTTCTCGCCATGGGCGGCAGCGTGCCGGTGTCCTGTCCCGCAGGTAGCGCCGAAACGTCTGCGGCGGCAGGTCGAACGTCGCGCCATCCTGCAGCGAACGCAGCAACTTGATGTATTCCGCATGCGCCCAGACCAGCGGCATGGCCGATCCGCTCGGTTCACCCGGCACCAGCTCGTGCTCCGGATGCGGGGGACCGTCCCACACCTGTTCAGGCATCAGCAGGCCTGGGCTGGCGTTGGCCTCCATCACCGCTCGCAGCCGTTCCGCCTCCTCCCGCCGGCCCGCCGCCAACTCGTAATGCCCGCGTTCGCCGGCCAGCAGCGGCCAGACGCGGCCGATCCCGGTGCCATCGAACGGGCTGCCATCTTCCTTCTCCCCGTACCCGTCCCCGTTATACCGCCTCCAGCCCGGACCCTGCGGCAGTTCGACCCTCAGCACGTGGTCGATCACCGCCACGCTGTCACGAATGCGCGGATCGTCGGCGGCGCGCAGCCCAAAGCGCACCAGTGCCAGGGTGTCGGCACTGACCAGCGCATCGGCCGCCACCTGGGCGGCATCAACGTGGCGATTGCGGACTTCCACCTCCGCGTGTCGTGCGGCATGGGCCTTGCCTGACTCGGCTGGGGCAATGCGCACATAGAATCCGTCTACGCCTGCATCACGCGCCAGCTTGCCGTCGCGCACGTAGATCCAGTCCTCGATCTGCTCGTTCCAGGCATCCGCCGTATCACGCAGGTAGGCAGCCGCGGCGGGCTGCTCATTCAGCTCCGCCAGATCGGCCGCGGCCAGCAGCGCCGCAACCTGAACTGCCAGGGTGAACGGCGTGTAGCCCGCGTTCTCCTCCCACCGGTCCTGCATCGTGATCGGGCCGTGGCGGACGACGAAGCCGGCAGCGAGCCGAACCATCTGCCAGTAGGATTCCAGCACCGGGCGGCGCAGCGTGCCGACTCGCCAGGCAAGGTCCACCAGCAGGATCGGAAAAGCGCACTCATCGAGCTGCAGGCCCCGCCAGTACGGCGTGCCGTCCAGCCAGCAGTTTTGCGGCCAAGACCCGTCCGGCTCCTGCGTGGCGCGCAGGTAGCGCAGGACGCGCCGAGCCTCATCGAATGCCCCGCAGGCGAGGAAGGCACCCCCGGTCTGCACAAGGTCACGCGGCCAGACGAGGTGATAGCCGCCCAGGTCGTCGTCACCCTTGCTGGCCCCCCAGGGGATCGACAGGCTGGCAATCAGCCCGCCGGGGAAGGTCGGGCTTTCATGCGCGCGCAGGACCGCCGTGCTGACGCGGTAGGCGTTTCGCCCTTCGATCCGGCGGTCCAGCGACAGAAGCCCGGCCTGCCAGGATCGCCAGCCGACGGCGTATTCCTCGGCGACCGTGCGGAAGCTGCGTTGCAGGCTGGCGCGTACCCGGAAGGCCGCCTCCGGTCCGCTGCGCCCGAATCCTAGCGATACCCTCACCGGCTGCTGATTGGTCACGTCCAGTTCGGCTGTCAGGGCCACGTTGCCGTCAGCCGCGCGGTCGTAGCCGGCGGAGAGCTGCCGGTGATGATGCAGTTCCTGCCATCCGTCGCTGGACCCGACGAAACCGACCGAGCGGGCCAGAAACGGCCGATCCGATCCCAAAGCGAGGCACGTGCCCTCGCCGGACGCGAACAGCAGGGCGCTGCCCTTGTAGTCGCCGGTCCAGGCGGTGTTGTGCGCGCCGCCGTTGACCATGTGCGGCGCCAGCAGCGCGAACAGTCGCAACCGCGCACCGTCCAGCGGTTCCAGACGGATCTCCTGCAGCACCACGTCGTGCCGCGGGTCCGTGACGATTCGCTTGACGATGCGGAAACGGCCGCCGATGTGCGTGTTGGTCAACTGAAAGGCCGGAACGCCGTCTTCCAGGGTCTCGACCTTGAAACTGCAGTCCCGCTTCTCCTCCGCGAAGAAGTCGGCGCCGTCGCTGACGATCAGTCCGAAGTCCCGGGTGCAGGCCTGATCGACCCGCGGGTAATAGATCTCATTCAGGATACCGTGGCTGATCGAGAACCAGACCCGGCTGACGGGTGAGAGCGCGGTGCCGATGCCGGTCTTGGCGCTGGACGTCCAGCGCGGGGCGATGCCTGGCCAGCCTGGCGCGTCGGTCATGGCACTGTCTCCTTGTCATGCCGGCTCGTCCTCCGGCGCCTGTCCCGTCACCTGTCCCCTTTGGGGCAATGTGTGTAGACTCGCAGTGTTGACCACAGGATCCCTGAAACGAAATCATGGCCGGACATTCGCAGTTCAAGAACATCATGCACCGGAAAGGTGCACAGGACGCCCGTCGCGCCCGCCAATTTGCCAAACTGATCCGGGAAATCACCGTCTCCGCGCGGCAGGGACTGCCTGACCCGGCGTTCAACCCCAGACTGCGCGCCGCCGTCACGGCCGCCCGCCAGGCCAACATGCCGAAGGACACCGTGGACCGGGCCATCAAGAAGGCGACCGGCGGGGCAGGGGGCGACGACTACACCGAGGTTCGCTACGAAGGCTACGGCCCGGCCGGCGTGGCCGTGATCGTCGAGGCCCTCACGGACAACCGCAACCGTACTGCCTCCGACGTTCGCTCGGCCTTTTCCAAGCATGGCGGCGCGCTGGGGGAGACGAACTCCGTCAGCTTCATGTTCAGCCGCCTGGGAGTCATCCGCTATGCGGCCGCGGCAGCCTCGGCCGACGCGATGCTGGAAGCGGCGATCGAGGCCGGGGCAGAGGATGCCGCCAGCGACGCGGAGGCCCATGAGGTGATCTGCGCGGCCGAGGACTTCTTCGCCGTGCGCGACGCGCTGGAAACCCGCTTCGGTCCGCCGGAAGGTGCCAGGCTCGAATGGCGACCCACTACGTCGGTGACGCTGGACGAAGACCGCGCGGCAAGCCTGCTCAAGCTTTTGGACGTGCTGGAGGAAAGCGACGACGTGCAGAACGTGTATGCGAATTTCGATATCCCCGACGCGATCATGCAGCGGCTTTCGGCGTAGCCGGCATGAGCGACCTTTACGGGTTCTTCATTCAGGGCCGCAACCAGCGTCCGATCCACAAATGGCACCACTACTTCGAAGCCTATGAGCGCCATCTGGCCCGGTTCCGGGACGCATGCCCGACCCTGCTGGAAATCGGCATCCAGGGCGGCGGATCCCTGGAAATGTGGCGCCGTTATTTCGGCCCATCGTGCCGGCTGTACGGTATCGATGTCGATCCTTCCACCCGCCGGCATGAGGACATTGCCACCAAGGTCTTCATCGGCGACCAGGCCGACCGTGGCTTCCTGCAGCAGGTCCTGCGGACGATCGGCCAGCCGGACATCGTGCTGGACGACGGCGGTCACACGGCCAACCAGCAGATCACCTCGTTCGAGGAATTGTATCCCGCGGTCGCCGGCAATGGCGTCTACGTGGTGGAGGATACCCACACCTCGCTTTGGGGCGGCAGATACATGGACCGCGCGGACGGGCAGAGCTTCCTGAACTTTGCTGCCGCGCGCTGCGCCCAATTGATGGAATGGACCAGCCGTCCGGAGAACTTCCGGCTGCTCGGCACACCCGGCGCCAACGAGTCGCTGGCCGGGTCCGTTTCCGCCTTCTGCCGGACCACCAAGTCGATCAGCTTCTACGACAGTATCGCCGTGTTCGAGCGCGGGCAGCGCCGGGTTCCGCTGCACGAGAAGCGGCAGGCTGGTACACCGGGATAGATGCCGCGACTCCGGCGGTCGTGTAGCGTGCCGTTGCCTGTAGCGCGGCCGCTTTGACGGGATCGCCGGAAAGCGGAAACCGCGTTGCGAAACAATGGCTTGCCGGACCAGGATTGGATCGCCTGATCCGCTCATGGTGGGACCGGAGGAGCGAATTGCGGATGGTCAGGCTCCTTGGTGTCGATCCGGGCCTGCGCTTCACCGGCTGGGGCGTGATCGAGGCCGACGGCAACCGTTTGCGCCATATCGCCGACGGCGTGATCGCCACCGACAACACGCACGGCGTGCCGATCCGGCTGAAGGCACTGCACGATGCCCTGGCAGAGCTGCTGGCGACGCACCGTCCCGAGGAGGCGGCGGTGGAGGAGACCTATGTCAACCGCAATGGCACAGCGACCTTGAAACTGGGCTACGCCCGCGGGGTGGCATTGCTGGCGCCGGCCTTGTTCGGTGTTCCGGTCACGGAATACGCGGCGAAGACGGTGAAGCTGGCGGTGGTCGGCACCGGCGGGGCAGAAAAGGAGCAGGTGGCGATGATGGTCCGCCGGCTGCTGCCCGGTGCGGTGATCCGCCGAGCGGACGCGGCTGACGCGCTGGCGGTGGCGATCTGCCATGCGCATCACCGGTCATCGCGCCTGGCCTGGGCCGTGGGCGCGGGGCGATAATCCGTCATCCGGCCGCGCCGATGGCTTCCTCGACATCGCGCAGGCGGTCTTTGCCGAAATAGATGGCGTCGTTGACGAAGAAGGTCGGCGATCCGAAGCAGCCGCGTTCGACCGATCGCTCGGTGTTGGCGATCAGGCGCGCCTTGACGGCGGGATCCTCCATCCGTTCCAGCACCCGCGCGCCATCAAGGCCGGATTCGTCCAGCGCGGCACGGATCACCGCCGGCTCATCCATCTTCTTCGGATTTTCCCACATGTGGTGGAACATCGCGCCGACATAGCGGGCAAGGTCCCCATCCATCTCCGCCCCCACCGCGCCGCGCATGATGCGCAGCGTGTTCACCGGAAAGAACGGGTTGCGCACGAAATTGGTGATGCCGTGGCGGCGGATGAACCGTTCGGTCTCCAGCCGCTCGTACTCCAATTTGTTGCGGATACCCGCGAACGCCTCCACCGGGGAGCGGTTGCCGGTGGCCTTGAACACGCCGCCCAGCAGGATCGGCACATAGTGGAACCGCACACCGGTCCGCGCCTCGATCGCCGGGATGACGCGATGTGCCAGGTACGCGTTCGGGCTGCCGAAATCGAAATGAAATTCCACAGTCGGCATGATCGGGTTCACCACGGTTCGCGGTTGGGGCGCAGATCGAGCTCGTGCGTCCAGGCGTCATTTGGCTGTCTATGCAGTTGCCAATACGCCTCGGCGATGGAGGCGGGATCGACCAGGGTCCGTGCGGGCGCATCGGTGCCGCGGGCACGCATGCGCTCCCGCACCCATTCCGTATCGACGCCCGCATCGATGATCAGGTGCGCGACGTGGATGTTCTTCGGCCCCAGTTCCCGCGCCATGCTCTGCGCCAGGGCGCGCAGGCCGAACTTGGCGCTGGCAAACGCGGCATAGCCGCTGCCGCCGCGCACGCTGGCGGTGGCGCCGGTGAAGAAGATCGAGCCGCCGCCATAGGGCAGCATCCGCCGCGCCGCTTCCCGGCCGGTGAGGAAGCCGGCGTAGCAGGCGAGCTCCCAGACCTTGCGGAACACCCGTTCGGTCGTGTCCAGCAGCGGAAAGTTCACGTTGGCGCCGATGTTGAAGATCGCCACTTCCAGGGGCGCGGTTTCATCGGCCTCCGCCATGAAACGTTCGACCGCCGGTTCCTGGCGTGCGTCGAGCGTGCGGGCGATGCAGACACCGCCCTGCGCTTCGATGGCCGCGACCAGCGGCGCCAGCTTTTCGCCGTTCCGTCGGCCGGCAAAGACCGTATAGCCCTCCAGCGCGAACCGCCTGGCGATCGCTGCGCCAATGTAATCGCCGGCACCGACGACCGCGACCGAGGCATTGCGCCGCGGCGGTGCGGGGGGCGTGGTCATGGGCATATAACCGGCTTTCCGTGGAAGTCGGGTGAGCCTCCATCCGGCGTGCGGCCGCCACAGCAACCCTGTGCGCGGTCCCACCGACTTCTTGCGGATTTCAGGTATACCGGGGCTCGCTGCAAGCCGGTTGCGGCAGGCTTCGGATGCGGTTGTCTCACCGAGGGTGTCACGGCGCGGTCTCCGGGTTGGGCCGAGGGTAATCGTCGCGTGCGGGCGCATCGATCATAGCGCGGTTCGCGGCCAGACATGGGAGGCATGGCCATTCGGCGCAACGACCGGCCGCGTGCGACCGGGCGGACACCGGCAGGCGCGCCGGGCCATGCGGGCCGTCCGTTCACGGCGCCGATTTCCCCCGAAACCTGGAATGGGGCTCGATCCGGCGCGCAGGCGCCCAAGCCATCCTGCGCACGATGTATCCGAAGTCCCGGTGACTTCGGATACATTCCATCGGCGGCAATCGGGAACAGCAGCGTCAGGGTGCACGCACCTCTTCCTTCAGCGCGGTCTCATAGACACGGATCACCGAGGATGAATCGGCGCTGCCCAGGCCCATCCCCCGCGCCATGCGCATCAGGCTCATGACCTGCGGCGCGATCAGTCCGGGCACGCCCAGCTCATCCGCCATTTCCAGTGCCAGCCGCAGGTCTTTGTGTGCGAGGTCGAGCGCGAAGGTCGGCTGGAATTCGCCCTTGAATGCCTTGGTCGCCATATTGCCGTAGCCCGCCGACATGCCGCTCGCGTTGCGAATCACAGCGTCGAGCTTCTTCAGGTCGATGCCGGAGCGTTTGCCGATCATCAGCGCCTCCGCGGCTGCGGCGGCGTTGCAGAAGGCCAGCATGTTGTTGATCAGCTTGGCGGTCGAGCCGTAGCCGATCTCTCCCATGTGGATCACTTCGCCGCTGAAGGATTTCAGCAGCGGCAACTGCTGCTCGAACACCGCGGCGTCGCCGCCCACCATGATGACGATGGTGCCGTCCTTGGCGCGTGCGGTTCCGCCGGACACCGGTGCTTCCAGCATCTGGATGCCGCGCGCCTTCATCCCTTCGTGCACCCGTTTGGCAGTCGCCGGCGAGTTGGTGGAGAGGTCGATGAACACGGTTCTCGGCTTGGCATTCTCGGCGACGCCGCCGGCGCCGAGGGCGACTTCCTCGACGATGCGGGGGACGGGCAGGGAGGTGATGACGACATCGCATCCCGCCGCCACGTCGGCAACGGACGTGCCGGCGGACGCGCCGAGCGCGGTGCATTCCTTGACCGCGTCGGGGCTGAGGTCGAACACCACGACCTGATGGTTCGTGTTGCGGATGATGTTGCGGCACATGGGACCGCCCATGTTTCCAACGCCGATGAAGCCGACTTTCATGCTTGCTGTTCCCCTGGAGGCCGCCGGGTCATCCGGCATCGGTTTCAGCATGCCGGATGCATGAGCGGGAGTCAGCTTGCGGTGCGTGCGCGGCGGTGAGCGGGAAACGCCTGTGGGTGCCTCGGTGCTCTGCCGGCTCACGTTGCATTGGGTCCTGATTGCGCGGCTCCGCATCGCCGCCGGGATCGCCGCGCTCTGCTGCTTTGCCGGGGATCGTGGCGCGGCCGGCGTCGGGTCTGCGGTTTGGGCGCGTTCACGTTGCATCGGGTCTTCAAGTTGCCACTCGCTTCGGTGCGGGGGCGGCGAACGGCTGGTCCGATGGTCCGCCGGCGGGAGACCGACCTCAAGCCCGGCGCCTGCGGCGCCCCACTGCGCGGCTGCGGGGCTTGACCTCGGCCTCCCGCCGGCAGAGGCGCACTGATGCCGTTGTCGGCAGGCCTCGCTCTTTGCGGGTGCAGAAGAAGGAGGCTCACGTTGCATGCGGTCTTTGCGTGCCGGTCAAGGAGTGCGGGTCGGCAAGGCGGCAACCGGTGGCTCGCCGTTTTGCGCAGAAGCGCAGCGTATGGGTCCTGCTGCCACGTCGGTAAGGGACCAGCGACGCGGGCCGGCTCAGGGCGCATGCGGTTCTTGCGGTGCGCGTCGCGAGTGGCGGGTCGGCGCGGCGGCAATCGGTGCTTCGCCGCTTTCCGCGGGTGCATAGCCCATGGACCTCGGCTATGGGCCCCGTTCCGCGCCGACAACGCGGGCGGGCTCACGTTGCATGCGGTCTTGTGCCGCGGTCAGGACATTGGTGTCGGCAGCCCACTATGCTCCCCGCCGCGTTGCATAGGCGCGTGCCACGCGCTGAACCGGAGGGCGTGCGTCCAGGCGACGGGACCGGCTCTCGGTTTCCTCACGGCGCAAGGACTTCTTATGCAGCCTGCGCGCGGGCCGGGTCGATCGCGGCCTCGGCGCCCAACACGTCCGCAAGGCGATGCTGGGGCCGCACAAAGTCCGCCTCCTCAGGAGGCTCATTCCCTCCCCAGCACTCCGGCTCGGCCCGGGCTGGCTCGGGTTTTCCGCTTTGCAAGGAGTCCCGGCGGCACGGCTGCGTTTCGGTGGAGGCTGTGACATCGCCTGGCTGGGCTGCTCCCGCGTCCGCCGCCACCCGCGCGGCTTCGGCGGCCACCGTGGCCTCCCGGTCGGCCGCGCGTGCCTCGGCGGCCGCGCGCTCGTATGCCTCACGGCGCAAGAGGTCTTCGCGCCACTGGGCCCAGACGCCAGGCAGCGGCGCCGCGCGCATCGCATCCGCCTCACTGGCTTGGGCGAGTAGGCGGAGAAGCCGCTCCTGGATGCGCAGTGCGGCGAGCGCGGTGCGGGTCAAGCGTTCCGCCAGCACCGCCGGCAAAGCGGGATCAATGGCCCGTCGCCGGAGCCCCTCGGCGGCCGCACCGGCCAGCAGGAAGCGGGAGACCGCCAGGGTCTCGGTGAGGGTCTGGGGGTTGAAGTGCTCGAACATGTCGATCACCGCGCCAAGGTGGGTGGCAGGGTCGTCGCCCAGCTTTGGCAGGGCGGCGGCGGTGGTGCGGATGGCTCGGTCGAGGGTGCGGGGGATCGTTGGAAAGGACTGCGGCGCCGGGGCCACGAAGGGGGCCGGCGCGATGGCGAGGCTTGGAATGGCGACGGGGCCCGGGCTGTGGGGTGGTTCGGCCACGGTGCGGACGCGGCGCCGGGTG
>DATNEJ010000457.1:0-6193 GCA_035606775.1 Acetobacteraceae bacterium
GTAATTAAGTTTTGTTTTCTGGACTCCGGAAGACGAGGGCACGACGATCTCTGTACAGGGTGGGAGGCGGCGATGAAGCGCAGAGACGTAGTCGCATGTGCAGGATTGGTCCCGTTCCTCGGCAGCAGTGTCATCCCCATCGCAAACGCAGCGCCCAATCAGCGAACGCGGCACACGGCCTTCCGGCGTGTGCGGCCGTCCGATCCGGATTGGCCGAAGCCGGCGAGCTGGGAAAAGCTGAATCAGGCCATCGGCGGCCGTCTCATCAAGGTGAAGCCGCTGCTCAGTGACTGCCGCAACCTGACCACGCCCGGCGACGCGTGCCGAGCGGAACTGGCGGCGGTCAAGAACCCGTATTACGTCGGGGACCAGCCGGCCGGGACTCAGACCGTCGGCTGGGTGGACGGTTGGATGTCGGCACCCTGCACCTATGCGGTGCCGGCCAGAAGCACGGCGGATGTGGTGGCCGCGGTGAATTTCGCGCGCGAACACAGGCTCCGGCTGGTCGTCAAGGGCGGCGGCCACAGCTACCAGGGGACCTCGGACTCGGCTGATTCGTTGCTGATCTGGACGAGGCCCATGGACGACATCACGCTGCACGACGCGTTTGTCGGTCAGGGATGCGGAGGCAAGCAGGCGGCGACCCCGGCGGTGACCCTGGGCGCAGGCTGTGTCTGGATGCATGTCTATGATGCCGTCACGACGAAAGGGAACCGCTACGTGCAGGGCGGCGGCTGCGCGACGGTCGGAGTTGCCGGGCTGATCCAAAGCGGCGGCTTCGGCAGCTTTTCGAAAAACTATGGGACGGCTGCCGGCGGTCTGCTGGAAGCCGAGGTTGTTACCGCCGACGGCCAGGTGCGGATCGCGAATGCGTGCACGAACCCGGAGCTTTTCTGGGGATTGAAGGGTGGGGGTGGCGGCAGCCTGGGGGTCATGACGCGGCTGACGCTCAGGACGCGGGACTTGCCTGCTGTCTTTGGCGGGGTCGCGCTGACGATCAAATCAACATCGGCCACTGCGTTCCGCAGGTTGCTCGGCCGTTTCGTGACATTCTGCGACGACACTCTGGCGAATGCGCACTGGGGCGAGAGTGTGCTGCTTGGCGCCGATAACAGCCTGACGGTCGCGATGGTCTTTCAGGGGATGGAGACGGCGCAGGCGACAGCCGCCTGGCGTCCGTTCGTCGATTGGGTCGACGCTTCCCCCAACGATTTCCAGATCGCAGCGCCGCTTTCGGTGCACGGCTCTGCGGCGCGCGATCATTGGAATGCCGCGATTCTGAAAAGTGCAACCGGACGCGCGTTCGCCGACCCGCGCCCCGGTGCGGCGGCCAACAATGTCTGGTTTGCCGAGGAGAACACGGAACTCGGCGTCTTCATTCATGGCTACCAGTCGCTGTGGCTGCCGGCATCGCTTCTACGCAAGGAGCGGCAGGACCAGTTTACGGAGGCGTTGTTCAACGCAACGAGGCATTGGGCGGTAGGCCTGCACTTCAACAAGGGCCTGGCCGGCGCCAGTGCGGCGGACATCGCGGCAGCCCGGGATACGGCGATGAATCCGGCGGTGTTGGATGCCTTCGCGCTCGCGATCATCGCTTATGGCGTCCCGGCCTCCTACCCCGATCTGGCCGGTCGACGGCCCGACATCGCCACTGCGCGCAGGAATGCCGCGGCGATCAAGGCTGCGGGAACCGCGCTGCGGAAGGTAGTGCCGCACGCCGGTTCCTATGTGTCGGAGAGTGATTTCTTCGATGACGGATGGCGGCAATCGTTCTTCGGAGACAACTACCCACGGCTGCGCGCAGTGAAGAGGAAATACGATCCGGACGGGCTGTTCTTCGTCCACCACGGCGTCGGCAGCGAGGAATGGAGTGCCGACGGATTCACCCGCTACACGTGAGTGCTGGGATCTCCTCAGGCTGACTGCGCAGCTCGGGAATGGCTTAAGCTACCCCTAGCTTTTGAAACGTCGCATCGACGATTGCCACCAGTTCCTGTTGGATGTTGGCCTCACCGCCGCCGCAATAGTCTCCCATCATCTCATAGGCCGCTTTGTATGCTTGCCTCAGCTCCTCTCCGGTTGCCTGGTATCGCGTCGGATTTTCTTTGCGAAGGATGCTGTTGATACGGCCGACATGCGCCCGTTCGGGAAGCAGGACATTGAGCTGTTCGTCGTAAGGCGGTGCATGATTCACAACGCCAAGCCGGACCAAATCATCAGCCTCAACGACGTGGTGGCAATGCCAGCCTTTGTAGTTGGGATCAGAGTCCCGATATTCTCCCAGATTCTTGTACCCTCCGATCAATTGACCTGCCTTGGTTACGTAGACATTCCCTTTGGACCAGCCCGCAAAGACTCGAAATTTCACCCGTCCAGTTCGAAGTATTTCGGGAACCGTATACATTGCACCCTCCGAATTTTGGCCATTTAGGAGGGATGTTAGCGGGTGTCCGGGTCAACTTGCCAGCCCGTGTAGCCCGTGGGCGTGCCTTCCGACGGTTTTCCTTGGAGGCCTTCAGTCTCTCGTCGGACGCGCGTAGATAGTGGAGGGCCGAATGATCTATCAGTCCAACTGATCCGTCACAGTCGACCTGTCCCCAATTCGGCCAAAACCTCATTATCGTTTGCAAGCTTCAATTCTTTCCCGCCGAGGTGCCTCATGCTGATCGTGTTCAGTGGTCTGCCAGGGACCGGAAAAACAACAATCGCGCGCGCATTGGCAGCCCGCTATCTGGCGACCTATCTGAGAATCGATGAGATAGAGCAGGCGATGCGCACGGCCGGCGTCTTGGCGGGCGCTGTTGGGTCAGCCGGCTATATCGTCGCCAGCGCCCTGGCGGCATCCAATCTCCGGAATGACTGCCTGGTCATCGCCGATTGCGTCAACCCGGTGCATGAAAGCCGCGAAGGGTGGCGACGGGTCGCTGCTCACGCGCAAAAACCACTGCTGGAGATTGAAACCATCTGTTCCGATCAGAGCGAGCACCGCCACCGCGTTGAGGACCGCCGTTCCGATATTGACGGCCTCACGCTGCCGACCTGGCAGTCCGTGACAGCGCGCGAGTATGCCCCATGGCCGGAGCCTCATCTTGTGCTCGACACATCCGTGCTTGCACCGCATGAGGCAGTGGCGATCGTCGAGAAGCACATCAATCGGTGCGGACAAAGAATTCAGACAGAGGTTTAAGAAGCAGGACGCGGATGCACGCTGATAGCGGCAGACTGAATGATCCGTCAGGCGCATTCATCATCGCTATTTGCCACTCGATTCAGGAAAGTCGCACCCGGGGATCAAAGACGGAGGCCACCACCGAGCCATCCTGAATCTGGCCCAAGCCCAAACGTACAACGCAGCCTGCCCCCGGGGATGCGTACCCCCGGGGTCAGCCGAACAACTACGGGTCGATGCGCGCAGTCGCCGAACCAGAAACGACCTCCTTGCCATCCTGATTGGTCGTGGAAATGGTCAGGTCCACGTAGTTCTGCCCGCCTTCGTTGCGCAGCGCTGCCACCGTCGCTTTCGAATCGAGCGTGTCACCCGGCCAGACCTGGTTGGTGAAGCGCACGCCGAACTTCGTCAGCCTTCCGTCACCCACGTAATTCGTGAGCATCTTGCCGGTCAGCCCCATGGTCAGCATGCCGTGCGCGAATACGCTCGGGTAGCCGGCGACCTGCGTCGTGTAGACCTCATCCGTGTGCAGCGGGTTGTAATCGCCCGATACGCCCGCGTACTGCACGATCTGGGTGCGCGACAGGTTCTCCGCCACACGCTCGCTGTGGGTGTCGCCGACCTTGAGAGAAGACGCCTTCAATGCCATTGCGATAACTCCTCTCAGCCCTGGTCCACGGGGCGTTCGGTGGTCACGCCGACGCCGCGCGCGGTCACGACCAGCTCACCCTTCTGGTCACGGTATTCCGTGACGCGTTCGCGGAAGGTCAGCTTGCCGGCACGCTTGCTCTGCTTTTCCCAGGTGTTGCCGGGCTTGGTTTCCGCGGTCAGCACATCGCCCGGGCGCAGCGGGCGGTGATACTCGTAGTGCTGTTCGGCATGCAGCCCGCCGGAGGAGGACGGCTTGCCCTCCACCCCGCTGGGTGTCTTGCCGGATCCAAACCATTTCTGGTTCGGTTTCGGGCGCAGGTGGTAGTCCGGGTCGAACTGCGCGACCGCCTGGGCGAAGGTGGGGGGTGCGACGAT
Organism: Acetobacteraceae bacterium; assembly: GCA_035606775.1. Lineage (GTDB taxonomy): Bacteria > Pseudomonadota > Alphaproteobacteria > Acetobacterales > Acetobacteraceae > Rhodopila. The sequence continues at coordinate 4,196 of DATNEJ010000457.1, forward strand.
GCCGCCGACCTCGGATTTCTTCGCCGCCGTGGCATCGTGATACACCGGATTGGTGTCGCCGACGGCACGGGCAAACATCATGATGTGGGTCGCTTCGACAGGGAATGTAATCTTGGCCAACGGCTACCTCCGCTTTCTGATACCGGATCAGCCTAGCACCCCCAGGGAAAAGCGAAACCGCCATGCCAGCCGGTTCGCGCCGGCGCGGCGGAGGCGCGCATGGCCGTAAGACGCAACGCGCCGCGGCGTCGCGCGCGGGTGCGCGCGGCGCTGGATGCCGCGGCGATCCCCACCTGGAACGGTCCGCGCAAAACGGCCGAGAGCGCCGCGGACATACGCTTCGTCCGCGCGCCGGGATCGCTACCACGCGGACGCCGGGTGTATGCGGTCGGCGATATCCACGGCTGTAGGGACAAGCTGCTGGCCCTGCACAACGCCATCGCGGACGATCTTGCCGCGCGGCCCACCGGTTCGGCCGTGCTCGTCCACCTCGGCGACTTCATCGACCAGGGGCCGGACAGTGCCGGCGTGGTGGCGCTGCTCTGCGACGGGCCGCCCGTGCCGGGTGTGCAGACCGTCAATCTGCTGGGCGATCATGAGCGCATGCTGCTGGAAGCGCTGGACGGCGACCGCGCCGCCGCCACGGACTGGCTATGGGCCGGCGGCCGCCAGGCACTGGCGGGCTGGGGCATCGACCCCGCCCTTCCGCGAGAGGGGTGGGAAGCAGCCTTGCCGCCCGCGCATGTGGCGTTCCTGCGCGGCCTGTCCCTGTCGCACCGGGAGGGCGCGTACCTGTTCGTCCACGCCGGCATCCGGCCTGGTGTGGAGCTGGACGCGCAGACCGTGGACGACCTGGTGACCATGCGCCAGCCGTTCCTGTGGACCGAGGGCGATTTCGGCGTGATCGTCGTGCACGGCCACTCGTCCGGCCCGGCGGTGGTCATGACGGAGAACCGCATCGGCCTCGACACCGGCGCGGGCATGGGCGGCAAGCTGACCTGCGCGGTGCTGGAGGACGACGTGGTCGGCTTCATCGCCGTCTGAGCGGAGCGCCGCGGTCAGCCGACTCGCCATTCTGCTCGGCGAACCTTTGTGGCGAACATTTCGTGCTGTCGGCAGGGTGAGGTGCGTGTGCGTCCCGGGTGCGCGATTCAGTCACCACCTTGCGGGGCGCGGAAGCCGCCGACGCCGCGCTCGATATCGGTGACGTGACGCGGCAGGAATCCCGTCGGATCGGTCAGGCCGCAGGCATGGGCGATGATCTCGACATCCTCCTGCATCCGCATCGCGTAGCGCGCCACGCGCGCGGCTTTGTCGGTGGGGTCCAGGCCGGCGATCAGCCGCTCCTGCGCGGACGTGACTCCCGTGGGACAGAAGCCGCTGCCGCACTTCATCGCCTGGATGCAGCCCAGGCTGAACATGAAGCCGCGCGCCGAGGACACGAAATCCGCGCCCATGCACAGCGCCCAAGCGACCTTGTCGGGCGTGATCAGCTTGCCGGACGCGACGATCCGGATGCGTTCCGTCAGGCCGTAGCGTTCCCGCGCCGCCGCCACCTGCGGCAGAGCCAGGGTGATCGGCAAACCGACATAATCGATCAGCGGGGCCGGCGCCGCCCCGGTGCCGCCTTCGCCGCCATCGATCTGCACGTAATCGGGACACCCTTCGCGATGCGTGGTGCAGTCGCTGAACCACTCATCGAGGAAGGCCGGATCGCCGGCCACGAATTTTACGCCAACGGGTTTCCCGGTGATGCCGCGCACTCGGTCGATGAACTGCCCAAGCTCGCGGATATTGGCGATGTCGTGGTGCCGGTTGGGGGAGATACTGTCCTGTCCTTCCGGAATGCCGCGGATACGGGCGATTTCCGCCGTGACCTTGGCGCCGGGTAGAATGCCGCCTTTGCCCGGCTTGGCCCCCTGCGCGAGTTTTACTTCGAACATCCGTACCTGTTCGTGCGCCGCGATCTCCCGCAGGCGGTCTTCCGACAGGTTGCCG
>DATNEJ010000461.1:0-11692 GCA_035606775.1 Acetobacteraceae bacterium
TTGGCTGGATCGAGGAACCGATTCCCGCCGACAGCCCACCGGAGGAGTGGGCGGAGTTAGCCATGCTGTCCACCGTGCCGCTTGCGGGCGGCGAGAACGTAGCGGGGTTCAAGGACTTCGCAGCGCTTATTGCCGCGGGAAGCCACCGCGTTGTTCAGCCGGATATGCTGAAGTGGGGTGGTGTGACGGGCTGCTTCGCTGTCGCACGCCAAGCGGTTGCAAGAGGCCTGACATATTGCCCTCATTGGCTCGGAAGCGGTGTCGGGTTACTGGCCGCGGCGCATCTTCTGGCGGCGGTCGGAGGGCCGGGCCTGCTTGAGCACGACATCATGGAGAACCCTCTGCGCGAAACCCTGGCACAACCGTTTCCTCGCGTGCACGACGGCGTTTTCCCGCTTCCTGAAGGCCCAGGGCTGGGCGCGGAACCCAGTCCAAACGAGGCTACCGGCTGGCTCCTGGACCATCAGGAATATCGTTGAAGCCGGAATCCAATTGGCCCATTCGCGAAAGAACGCGGCGGGATAGTCCTGTCCCGGCCCGGAAGTGACGCCTTGTGCAGCAGCATCGCAACCTGCATCAAGGCACCGCCTATGAAGTCCGCCGAACAACCGTTATCGCCAGGCGCCCACCGGTTATCAGAATGCCAACCACGCATATAGGAACAGGGTGTTGTTATCGCCCGCGTTGCGGCCGAAGCCGTCGTAGTTCCGGCCGCCGCCATTGAAGCGGGTGTAAATGGTGTACTGGATGCCGATCTTGAGATTGGCCAGCGGCCGTCCCCATGACTGCTCCTTGCCAAACGGCACCCAGTCAGCCTCGATCACGAAGGCATTGCTGTTTGGCTTGCCGTTGGCACTCCCGGTGATGGGCGCCGGGGCATAAAGTGCAGGATTCGCGTTGCCCCAGGTGTTCTGCCAACCGAAGTTGAGACCGTAGGTCCGCTGATACCAGTAAGCCAGATTGATCCGGACCTGATCCAGATGGTTTCCGGCTTGCGAAGACGTCCCCATGCCAGTCGAGCCGACCAGGTTTTGGTGCTCGTGGGTGAAGATGCCGTCGATCGTTGCGACGTGGATACCGTCGCCGAGGAACTGATAGCCCGCATCAAAAGCCCAGTCCGTGTAGCTGTCCCGGCCGAACGCGCCGTCCACCGTGCGGCCGCCGGTTGCTGGGTTGAGATTGGACTGCAGCACCAGGCCCCCTACGTGGGCCGATTGTCCGGCCCAGTTCCATTCATAGGCGATCCGGCCATAGGGCGCGGGATTGGACGTAGCGCCCGGCCCCAGAGTGGCGCCGGTGACGTTGAGAAGGGTCGGGCCATAGGTGTTGTAAAGACCAGCCTCAAGATAAAGGCGGTGATCATACCACGCATAAACTGTCGACCCGATGGAATTGCCGATCAGCCCACCGGCGAGCAATGGCTGGGCCGTTGGGGTCGGCGCCAGCGCCGAGGTGGCGAACGGAAAGATCCAGGCGAAGGTCGAGTTGTAGGGGTCCTGGACCGTCGGACCATTGTTCACCGACAGGCCGACACGCACCTCGGTATCCTTGAAATTGAGCGGCGTCGTCAGCCGCAGATCGGTGTTGTCCAGCGCGAACGTATGACCGACGCCATCGTAGGTACCCTGCACGAACGCGCCTGCATAATCGGTCAGGCGTCCCGCAAAGAACACGCTGACCTGGTCGAGGGCCGCATTGTTGTTCCGGCCGAAGTCCGGTGCGGCGGCGTCCGGCTGGGCTGTGTTGGTATGCGTGAATGAGCCTATGACCATGGCAGCCAAGGGAACCCGAGAAAGCGGTCCCTCGCCGCCGCTCTGAGTGTAGCCGCCGATCTTGAAAGCGCGGCCGAGAGGCGTCAGTTGCGGCCCGAAGCTTCCGATATGACAGGCGCTGCACGGCTGACCCGTTTGTGCCGCGAATGAGGGGACTGCCCGTGCAGGCGCGGCCGCCAGCAGCAAGAGAGCCACGAACGAGAAAGCCCCGAGGCATCCAGCGCGAGAGGAGAGGATGCTGAGCATCGGCTTGACTTTCTTCTCAGTGGAGCGTCGCCAGGTAAGCAATTACGTCCGCTCTCTCCCGGCCATTCTTGAGGCCGGGGAAGGTCATTAGGGTGCCGGGCACGACCTGCTGCGGGCTGGTGAGATACCGGTCCAACGTCGCCGGATCCCAGGTCAGACCCGAGTGCAGGTTCGCTTGAGAATAGCGAAAGTCCGGAATGCGCCCGGAATGACGGCCAACCACGCCGAACAGGCTGGGCCCGACGATGTTGCGGCCCGGCTGCGGCGAGTGGCAGATGCTGCACCTGGATCGGAAGAGCCTTTGCCCAGCGCTGGCATCCTGTCCATAAGCCGGTGAGAATGCAGCGAGGACTACAACTGTAACAATAGCAAAGGTGGGGGATGCATGACTTTTTCGTTGCTTGTTCGCAACATTATCAGGCATGTCTCGGCACGCCCGCATATCGTGTGTTCCCACAGTTCGTTACGAATTTGTCTGCATTGAGGGACGGTATGGAATCAGAGCTCGCAACCATCTCCCCTTCCCGCAAGCCCTCATCGGCGCCATCAGGTGACAGTCTCGATTCAAGTGTAACCGGCGGCTTCGCGTATGCGGGGACGGTCCTACAAGTGCATAGACGCAGTCATGGTTGGAACTGACTGGGACAGATCGCCCGTTGCAGCCAGGCTGCCGAACAATCCGTGCTGCTCGTCCTGCCCGCCCGCCGTGAAATAGACCGCGCTCGGGTTGGTCCCCGCGGACCCGGTTCCGTTGGTCAGTGCCCAGAGGTCCTGGATCTGAAGCGGGTTGCCGTCGCTCCCGAGGAGCTGGCCGAGGAACTTGTCGGTCTTGGGATTGAACGCATCGATCGCGCCGTCACCGAAGTTCCCAACCAGCAGGTCGCCCGAGAACTGGCCGAAGCCCTTCGGTGCGATATCCAGGCCCCATGGCGAGTTCAGCACGCCACGGGACGCCACCTGGTCCAGCATGTTGCCGTTCAGGTCGAATGCGTCCACGAACCCATGGCCGGGTCCGGCCACGTCGTCATGCTTGGCCGCATCCTGTAGCGCGAAGGTCACGTACAGCTTGTTGTCGAGCACTTGGACATTGAACGGCGCGTAGCCGGGCGGCACGTTGGGATCGGTGAAGCTGTCCACCTGGTTGAAGTTGCTGTCGAACACGTCGACTGTGCCGTTCCTGAAGTTCGCCGCATAGAGGAACGTTCCCTGGTCGGTCGTGCCAATGGCGAGCCCTTTGTAAACTGCGCCATTGCCACCTTGTGAGTTGTCGACCGCCAGCACCGAACTCCCGGAATCCACAGTCGGCGCCCAGCCGGAGATCGTTCCGTCCTCGGTCGCGAACAGGAAGACGGACGGCGCGGTCACGCCATTCGCGGTGATGTCGAACCCGGAGCCCGCGATGTTGAAGACCTGTCCGGTCGGCGCGGACGTGTCCTGCCCCGGCGGCGCGGCGATGGTGATCGCGTCATGCCCCGCAATCGGCACCAGGTTCCCGGCGCCGTCAAACACGGTGGTCACGCCGGTGCCATTGTCAGAAATCCAGAACGGCGACGTTGCGCTATGCCCAATGCCCCAGGGGTTGATCAGATTGTCGGAAATCGTCGCCGCGGGCACCGACCCGTCTGAGACCAGGTTGGTCTGCGTGTAGATGGTCGTATCCGGCGGCGGCTGGTGATGGTGATGGCCTAAGTCGTGGTGCGAGAGCATTTCCCGGTTTGACGTCACGATGGCCTCCCTTTCGCGGACTCCTGTTTGTTTGGGCGCTCCATCTCGTCCGAAGCGAGACGGCGTCCCTAGGATGACTCGTTCACCGGAATCGGCTGTAATCCGGCGTCCGAGGTGTGGCATTCCACGTCTCGTCTTGATGGACGCTTCAGGCCGGCGTCTTATTCCCGGAAATTAAATTTCTCATTGATGGCGACTGCCCCGGATTGATGGATCGGCTATGCCCAAACCGCCGAGAATCCATTCAAACGGACGATGCCTACGAACTATCGGGTCCGGATCTGGGGGAGACGCTCTGCGTTGCGGTCAGCCCGGTGACCTCAACCCCTGCCGGGCCAAGCGGGCAAGCTCCTCGAGCTTGTCGTACGGCTCCGCGGCCATGAGCGCGTACCCAACGCCCCGCTCAATCCAGGTACAGCCGTCGACCTCGCTGACGTCGGTGGCCTCGATCGGTGTCGTCTGATCGACCGACATGGGACGCACATAGATAGCGAGGCGCACCCCGCGCGGGTTCTCATACATGAACAGGGCCGCGGGCCCGTGTGGGGTGGCGATTAGCCTGCCGCCGAGAAGCTGGTATTCAAGCCTCGAAAGGTCGGGCGGCGAAACCGGCCTGTTAAGCCGGTTCGTGAGCCATCGCGTCAGATCGTCCTTCTGCGTGGCCCACACTTCAACAGGTCGTCGCTTGTCGGCAGCATAGACAATATAGCTAGTTGCCGCTTCCCGGGCGATTGCATCGATGCCGATGGCCGGACGCCTTCCGGCAAACCATCCAGCTCCGGCGCCCAGACCAAGCGCCAGCACGACCGCAGCGGCGGCCAGCCAGGGTCTGCGGCGACGGCGCAGCCGTTCCTCCAGCAGGCGCGCCATGTTCAGATTGGGCGGTATCGCGTCCCGGGCGCGGCCAGACAATGCGGCCCGCAACTCCCGGCGTTGCGTCGCATAGGCGGCCACCCGCTCGGACGTCTCAGGATGGGTCTGGAGATAGTGGTCCACGGCCGCGCGACGCTCGTCATCGAGTTGCCCGTCGACAAAGGCATGTAGGTCCTCCTCTGCGACCGGGTGCTCGGCGCCAGTCATTTCACCCTCCGCAGCGCAGGGCGCCCCTTCTCCTGAGCCGCCTCGCGCATCCGCTCACGTCCGCGGGCCAGACGCGACATCACCGTTCCGACAGGCACGCCGAGAACCCGCGCCACCTCGGCGTAGCTGAGATCTTCGACGGACACGAGGAAGACGACGGCACGCTGATCCTCAGGCAGCCCGTTCAGCACGCGCAGCAACTCCTTCAAGCGGACGTGATCCTCTTGATCGCCGGACATGCCATGCGCCCCTTCCTCCTCGTCCTCCTTGAGCGCCTCAGCATCGGGGCGGGCCTTGGCGCGGCGCCGCTGGTTGACGAAAACATTGTGCATAATGGTAAACAACCAGGAACGAAGATCGGCGTCGTCGCGACGTGTGTGCAGCTTGTCGAGGGCGCGGACCAGGCAGTCATGCACAAGGTCGTCGGCATCCTGGCGGTCACGAAGCAGCGTAAAAGCGTAGGCCCTGAGGGCGGGAATGCAGTCCTCGATGCTCGACAGCATGCCTGCTAATCCTCCGGGAGGAGCGATTGGCAGGGTAAGGTCGGCAATCCACTCGTTCGTCTCCCGAGCGAGCAGCGCATTTTGGGAGATCTCTCCCTCGTGGCCGTATCTTCTGCAACGTAAGACAGTCCAGCGGCCCTGTTTATTCCATTATTCAGGAACTTGCGGCACCGCTGGCGGCTGGTTCGGACCCAGACCGCCATCCGCGGCAAGCTGAAAGCGCAGCTGCGCGAACCGAAGCGGGAGGGAATTCGTGATAAACATGTGTCCCGCATTCATGTAGCAACGGAACGGAACCCTTTGGCCCGTCCGATGCGGACGTTTGCTGGCGACGCTGAAGCCCGGCAAACGGGACAGACGCCGGGCGGATAATGTAGTGCTGGCGGCCGGGCTTAAATCGGGCCTCCGGCCTCAAGCGATCGCGCCGCCTTGTTCAGCGCGCGATTCACGCTTTCCGGCCTCCGGCCTCAAGCGATCGCGCTCAACCCCACCCGCGCGCCAACTTGCGCACCGCGGTGGACGCGTTGCGCTTGCCCTCACCGGCATAATCCTCATGCCAGTCCTCGATCTTTGCCGGGTCGTAGAGATAATTCACCATCAGGCCGGCACCCTCCTTCATCCCCTTCTCGGACGTGTCGCCCGCCATGTTGATCCGCTCCAGCCGTGCACCGTTGGACAGATGGAAATGCGCCACGGGATCGAGCGCTCGCTTCGCTGTGCCCTCATTCAGCAGATAGCGTGCGCAAAGCCGCACCAGCACCGGCTCCGCCGTCTTGCGCAACCCTGTCTCCTTCCACCACCCGCGCGTCGCCAGGATGGCCGCCAGAGAGGCCGCGCCGCTGACGGCCGGCATTGCGGAACCAAGGCTCGCTGCTTCGCTGTCGCTGATCAGCGTGGCGTCCTCCGCCTTCAGCCGCTCATCCAGCCAGCGGCGGAATCCGGGAATCGGCGACAGCGTCGCGAACGTCCGCAGGTTGCGGAACTCGGTCGACAACTCCTCCACCACCCGCTTGATCAGGAAATTGCCAAAGCTGATTCCCGCCAGGCCGCGCTGGCAGTTGCTGATGGAATAAAAGATCGCCGTGTCGGTGTGATGCGGATCCAGCACCGGCGCTTTCTCATCCAGCAGGTCCTGCACGCTGCCGGCCAGGCCTTTCACCAACGCGACCTCGACGAAGATCAGCGGCTCCCCCGGCATGCGGGGATGGAAGAACGCATAGCAGCGGCGATCGGAGTCCAGGCGGTTCTTCAGATCGCGCCACGACTTGATGGCATGCACGGCTTCGTAGGAGACCAGCTTCTCCAGCAGCGCCGCCGAACTGTCCCAATCGATCCGCTGCAATTCCAGAAAGCCGATATCGAACCAGGCCGCCAGCAGGCCGCGCAGATCCGATTCCAGTGCCGCCAGCAGCTTGTCGTCACCGCGCGCCTTCATCAGGAACCCGCGCAAATCCACCAGGAACTTGCGGCCATCGGGGATCGAGGTGAACTGCGTCAGCAGCCGAAGCCGGGGCGGCTCCAGCGCGCGCCGGAGGGTGGCCTTGGCCGTCGCGCGCTCCGCCGGATCGGCTGCCTTCTGCACCACGGCGAAGGCCCGCGCGACCGCATCCGGATCGGAGTCGAAACCAGCCAGTGTGCGAAGAAATTCCTTGCGGCCGCTGTCATCCAAGGTCCGGAACGTCTCGGCCAGGCCGGCGGCGCGATTGCGGGCGCTGACCTCCCCGCCCCGGCCGGAGAGACAGGCGCGCATCTGCGCTTCCAGGGTCTGGTCGGTATCGCCCCCCACCCCGGCGGCCATGTCCCGCCATACCGTGGTGATCCGACGGATGGCGCGGTCCAGCAGACCGGTGGCAACGGCTTCACTCATGAAGGCTCTCCTGGCAGGCAGGATAATCATAATCCGGGCGGCGGGTAAGCGGCTGACTTTGTTGTAAGGTCGAGCGCATGTGTGAGCGCCGCAGGCAGGTCGGACGCCACCAGCCCCGGCCCGGCGAGGCGGGCGGCCTCACCGTGCAGCCAGGCTCCCGCGGCGGCGGCGTCCCACGCGGCCAGGCCCTGCGCCAGCAGGCCGGCGATCAGGCCGGACAGCACATCCCCCGCCCCCGCGGTCGCCAGCCATGGCGGTGCCGACGCGTTGATCGCGGCGCGCCCGTCCGGCGCGGCAATGACCGTGTCCGGCCCTTTGAGCAGCACGACGGCACCGGTCAGCCGCGCGGCCTCGCGCGCCGCACCCAGGCGATCGTTGCCGGACGGTGCGCCGAACATCCGCGCGAACTCGCCGGCGTGCGGCGTCAAGACCGCGCAGCCGCGCAGAGCAGCCGGGTTGCCGGCAAAAGCGGAGAACACATCGGCGTCCGCAACGACGGTCCGGCCCGCGGCGAGCAAAGCCGGCAGGCTTTTCTGCACGGCCTCGATGCCCAGGCCCGGGCCACAGACCCAGACCAGCCGGCGGCCATCGGCGAGCAATTCGTCCAGCGGCGCCTCGGTGACGATCACGCCGGGATCGCCGGCCCGGTAGACGTCTCCCCGGCCGGCTGCGGCGATCGTCACCATCCCGGCCCCTGCCCGTGCGGCGGCGGCAGCGGCCAGGCGCGCCGCGCCGGTCATCACCGCGCCGCCCAGGATCGTCACATGGCCGCGGGCATATTTGTGCGCGTCCGCCGCCAAGGCAGGCAGCGTCCACAGTCCCGGCAGATTGGCGAACGTCGCCGGGCCGATACCTTGCAGGACCCGCGCCGGCAGGCCGATATCGGCCAGCACGGTGGTGCCGCACAGCGTGCGCCCCGGCAGCAGCAGATGGCCGGGTTTCAGCCGGAAGAATGTCACCGTCAGCGCGGCCCGCGGCGCGAACCCCCTCACCTGCCCCGTCGCGCCATCCAATCCGCTCGGAACATCCACCGCGACCACGTGCTTTCCGGCGCGCAGTACATCCGCGACCGCGGGTTCCACGTCCCGCGTCAGCCCGGCGCCGAACACGGCGTCGATCAGCAACTCCGCCCTGGCGGCCTCCGCCGGCGAGAACGGCACGGCCGGTCCGCGCCAGCGTGACGCCGCCCCCTGGGCGTCGGAACCCTCGCGCGGCGGTGCCAGCGCCGCCACCGCCACCGGCCAGCCCTGTTCCGCCAGCAGGCGCGCGGCCACGTAGCCGTCGCCGCCATTGTTGCCGGGGCCGGCCACAACCAACGTGCGGCAAGGGGTGAAGCGCGCCCTGACGGCACGGGCCACCGCCCGGCCGGCATTCTCCATCAGCACCGGTCCCGGCACGCCGAGCGCCACGGCCGCGGCATCGGCGCGCGCCATCTGCTGGGGGGTCAGCAGTTCGGCGCGGCCGGCCAACCGCTCGGGATCAGGCGTCATGCGCGGCACTATGCGACGGCGCGCGCTGCAATGCAGCAGGGGTGGCAGCAGGCCAGCGATGTGCGCGCGGCGCGCCGGCCGGCAATGCGGCGAGGATGGTGCCCATTGAGCGGTGGGCGGGCGCGGCAGGGCACCCCGCCGGCGGTTCAGATCACGCCGTCGCGCCGCAGCCCCTCCACCTCCTCCGTGCCGAGGCCCAGCCAGCCGCCATAGACTTCCTGGTTGTGCTCGCCGAGGCGCGGGCTGGGGACCGGGTCCACCTTGTTCGCGCCGTGCAGCCGCAGCGGTGTGTTGGGCACGGTGATGGGGCCGAGCGTGGGGTGCTCGATGCGTTGCAGCATGCCGCGCTGGTGCATGTGCGCATCATTCATGACCTCGATCGCGTTGCGCACCGGGGCCGCCGGGATGCGGTATTTCCTGGCGATCGCCGCCACCTCCATTTTGCCGAGGTTGCTGGTCCAGGCGGTGACCAGGGCCTCGGTTTCGTCCATGTTGGCGGTGCGGCTCGGGTTGGTGAGAAAGCGCGGGTCTTCCGCAAGGTCCTCACGGCCCATGGCTTTCAGCAGGTTCTGCCAATGGGTTTCCGTGACGACATGGATCGCCACCCAGCCGTCGCGGGTGCGAAAGGCGTTGTACGGCGCGCTGGACAGGCCGGCCTGGCGGTTGCCCGCGCGCGGCGGCGCTTCCCCGGTGCGCAGGTAGTAGTCGTAGCTGGACGCCAGCGTGGGGTAGACGGCTTCCTGCATGGCCACCTCGACCAGTTGCCCCTGGCCGGTCTGCACGCGGTGCAGCAGGGCCGTGGTCACCGCGGCGTAGAGGTGGATGCCGCCCATGAAATCCACCACCGTCGGCCCGGCTTTCATTGGCGGGCCATCCGGCGCGCCGGTGATGCTCATGATCCCGGAAGCGGCCTGGATGGTGAAATCCATCGCCAGGTTGTCGCGGTCGGGTCCGGAAATGCCGAACCCGGTACCGGTGGCATAGATCAACTGCGGGTTGACCGCGCGCAGCACGTCGTAGCCGGCGCCCAGGCCGTCCATCGTGCCGGGCGCGAAATTCTCCAGCAGCACGTCGGCCCGTTCCACCATCCGCATCAGCAGCGCCCGGCCGCGCCCGGATTTAAGGTTCAGCGTGATCGCCCGCTTGTTGGCGTTCAGCATCGCCATCGGCAGCGTGGTGTCGGCACCGGTCGCGGCCATCACGCGTTTGCGCAGCGGCTCCCCTTGCGGCGGCTCGATCTTGATGACATCGGCGCCCGCCTTGGCCATCAGCATGGTGGCATAGGGGCCCTGATAGATTTGGCCGAAATCGAGGACCGTGATGCCGGCCAGGGGTGTCGTCATTGCGCGAACCTTGTCACGAGGTGGTGTCGGCAAACGATACGGCGTCCTGGCCCGGGTGGCGACAGCGGGCGCTCTGGGCGTGGGCGTGGCAGTGCGGCCGCGGCGCCAGGCTGTCGGTTGCGGCGGCGGGACCGGCGGTACATCTGAGTCCGAGGTCGTGCCGCAGCTCGCGTTCGGCAAACATCGCGGCACGCGCAACTGTGACCTTGAATTACGCCACGCGGAACCAATCTGTTCGTTTGCAGCCAGGCGGTACGATCTACTGCCACGCTGCGTGACGTTTCCCCCCCAAACTTGGCGGTGCCTGCGGGCACCGCCTTCTTTGTTTCCGGGCCCGGCCTCTCGGGCAGTAGCCGCGGACGCCGCGGTTTCGTAGACTTTGCCTGGTTCGCAAAATTCCCTTGCAAAACAGCCGACAGGCCGAGTCATGCACAGCCCGCTGCCCATCCCGACCCTTGACCATGTTGTCGTCAACGTGCGCGATCGGATCGATGAGGGTGCAGAAGCCTACCGCAGGCTCGGCTTTACCTTGACCCCGCGGGGCTATCACACGCTGGGCTCGATTAACCATTTAGCAATCTTCGGCACTGATTACCTGGAATTAATCGCGGTGCCATCTGGCGACTCGCGGCGATCGGACATTTTGGATTCGCCCGAAGGACTGAACGGACTCGTGTTCGGCACCGAGGACTCCGCCGCCGTCTACGCAGCGCTGAGCGACGCGGAGGTGCCGGTCGAACCGCCCATGGAGTTCTCGCGTCCGGTGACGCTGGCAGGCGGCGCGCGCGACGCGACGTTTCGGACGGTGCGGCTGACACCGGGCACGGTGACAGTGGGGCGGCTGTATTTCTGCCACCATTTCACGCGCGATCTGGTGTGGCGGGACGAATGGCGGCACCACGCGAACGGAGTCATCGGAGTCGCGCGCGCGCTGATCGCAGCTTCCGACCCTTCCGTGCTGGGTGGCCTTTTCACGAGCATGTTCGGCGCCGACGCCGTGCGGCCGATCGCCGATGGCTGCACGCTGGCGGTGGGCTTGTCGCGATTCGATGTCATCACGCCGGACGCACTTGCGCGGCGGTACGGCGATGCCGCGCCGGATGCGGAGGGGCGTGCCGCTTTCATGGCGGCACTGACCTTTCGCACGCGCTCGCTTGAGCAGGCTGAACGCGCGCTGGCGATGGGGCACATCGAGAGCGTGCGGCAGGATGGCGGCATCATCGTGCCGGCAGCCAGCGCTTTTGGCGCGATGCTGCAATTCGTCGCGGATTGAGAGTGGCGGTCCCACGCATTTCTAGAGCGTGATTGTCGCAGGCGGAATCGCCGAAGACGTGAATCACGCGATCAAACAAAGAGTTAGTGCCTGTTCGGCGGGAACGGTCCGATCCATGGCATCTGCACTTGCGCGTGTCGCTGCAACAGCAGGAGATGGCGCCACCGATCCGGTCCTTTATACGCCACGGTCCGGACTAGCGGGCTGGCCGGCTTGCGGCGCGGCGCCCGGCACTGCTACGCGCCGCTGTGGCTGTCCAGGCTGGCGCCGACACGGTCGCACCTTCGGGGCGCGGCAGGGCTCCGGTGCCGCCGGTCGAAATTGTTGGGGAACGCACGATGAACTGGTTGGAAGCGCTAAAAGCGATACATCTGCTTTGCGCCGTGGTGTGGG
>DATNEJ010000222.1:0-7661 GCA_035606775.1 Acetobacteraceae bacterium
CGGTGCCGAAGACGAGCAGGCAGTGAGCCTGGCGCGCGAGGCGTGGGAGGAGAACAGCCACGTGCCCGCCATCCTTTCCGGCAAGAAGCCGCCGGCGAGCATGAACCATGGCTACCTCACGGTGGGCGGTGCGGACGAAGCGACCTGGTATTGCGTCGATTGCGGCCAGGTTTGGCATGCCACGCCGGGGGCCGTCGCGTGGCTTGCCGGGATCACCGGAGCGAAGCCGCGGAAACCTCGGGGCGGCAAGGCCGCTCAATGACGGAGGCGGCGGCTGGTTTCGCCCGGTCCGCCCCCGGCCTCAGGCGTAGATCTTCAGCAGCTCCGCATTCGCCCATTTGACCGCTTCTTCCGCGGGCATGCCCTGTACTGCCTTGGCGTACATGTCGACGATGATGAACTTGCTGATCGTCTCGGCTGCCGCCCGGCCGGCGGGCCCGGCGTAGCCGGCGAAGTAACCGCTTTCCGCCGCGGTGCGGAACGGTGCCATCACCGGGTCAACCTGCCAGACCTTGTCGCCCTCCCACATCTTGGTCACGCCCACGGAAAAGCCCTGCTGTGAGGTGAACCAGGTGTCGTAGATGTCCTTGGAATGGAACCAGTGAAGGAAATCCTTCGCCGCCTTCTGATTCTTGCCGTAAGTGGGCACAAGATTTGAAAACGGCACATGATAGCTGAACTTGCCCCCCGGCCCGCTCGGCAGTGGTGCATGGAAGATGTCATCCTTGAGCGGTTTGCCCGTCTCGGTCATGTAGGTGTCGGTCTTGCTGCGGGCCAGCAGGTAGATTGAGGCACCGTTGTGGGTCGAGCTGATCGTGTTGGCGAGAAAGGCGCGGTTGTTGCCGGCGTCGTCCCACGACATGCCGCCCTCGTCGAAAGCATCCTTCCAGAAGCCGACAGCGAATTTGACGGATTCGACCGTCGCCTTGCTGTCGAGTACGACGGTCTTGCCGTCGGCCTCCACCTCCTTGCCGCCCCATGACCAGAGATAGGGGTACCAGAAGGCTGGTCCGTCCCCGAACGCATGGGCCAAGGTCGTGCCCAGCGGCCGGCCCTTGGCTTTGAGCTTCTTGCCGACCGCGCGATAAGCCTCCCACGTCTTAGGGAACGTGTCGGGCGTGATGCCTTCCTCGGCGAACCATGATGTCCGGTTGGCGAACAGTGCGCCGAGAATGGTAAACGGCATCGCGATCCATTTCTGCCCGTCATTGGCGACGGCGCGGGACGTATTGAAATAGCCGCCTTGTGCCTTGCCGACCTCTTCGGCAACGTCGCTGACGTCGACAAGGCTCTCGGCGTAAAGCTGCCCCCAGTTGCTGGCCGCCATCAGGATATCGGGGCCGCTTTTTGACTGGATCGCCGATGTGATGCGCGCCTGAACGCCATCGCCGTTGATCGTCTCGATAGTGAGCGAAATGCCGAGCGCCTTTTGGCACTCGTCCTTTATCTTGCCTCGGAGGAGCTGGTCGGAGACCGGTACGAAATCGACGAATTTCAGCCAGTGCAGCGTCGTTCCCTGGGCAAAAGCGGGCGCTCGTCCGGAGGCGAGGATCCCGGCCAGGCCGCTGCCCGCGGTCAACGTGGTCGCGCCTGAAAGCTGCAACAGGCTGCGTCGGCGAATACGCGGCATTGCCGGTCTCCTTATTTGTTGTCTTACGTGCTTTGCTCTCCTTCGTACGCAGGGGCGGCTGCCCGCACCCCTGCGGTCGGCTTTGACTCAGGCGCTGTAGATTTTTACCAGTTCGGCATGCGCGGTCTTGACTGACTCGGCAGCGTCCATGCCCTGGATCGCCTTCGCGTACATATCGACGATGATGTACTTGGTCTGCACCTCGGCAGCCCTTCGGGTCGGTGCTCCGGCATAGCCTGTCAGGCGGCCGGTGACAGGGACTTTCCTGAAAGGCGCAAGGATCGGGTCGACATTCCACACCGGATGATTTTCCCACACCTTGGTAGGTCCGCAGGTGTAGCCCTGCTGGGAGACGAACCATCTTTCGAAAATCTCTTTCGATGAGATCCACTGCATGAACTTCTTTCCGGCGTCCTGATTCTTCGAGTATTTCATTAACAGGTTGGTGAAGGGGCCAGGCAGGTTGAACTGACCGCCGGCGCCGGCGGGAATGCCGGCGTGAAGGATGTCATCCTTCATTGGCGTGCCTTTCTCGGTGAGGTACGTGTCGGGTTTTTTCTTCGCCTCCAGATAGATCGATGCGCCGTTATTGGTGGCGGCGATGCTGCCGGAGAGGAAGGCCCGGTTGTTGTTGGTGTCATCCCAGGCAAGCCCGCCTTCATCCATAGTGTCTTTCCACAGAGCAACGGCGAACCTCACCGACTCCACCGTCTCCTTGGTGTTGAGCACGACGGTCTTGCCGTCGGCCTCAACCTCCTTACCGCCCCACGACCACATGTACGGATACCACCAGCCCGGTGCGTCGCCGAAGGTGTGTGCGGCGCTCTGGCCATAAGGATGGCCGGCAGCCTTCAATTTCTTGCCGATGGCGCGGTAGTCGTCCCAGTTCTTAGGAAATTCGCTTGCGCCGGCTTCCGCGAGCCATGATTTGCGGTAAGCGACAAGACCGCCGCCTGTGCACCAGGGCACGCCGATCCACTTGCCATTCACGGTTCCGACGACCTTGCAAATGTCGTAGAAACCACCTTGCGCCTTTCCGAGTTCGTCGGCGACGTCGCTAACATCGGCGCAGCTCTGGGCATAGAGCTGCGGCCAATTATTCAGTGCCATGAAGATGTCGGGGCCGGTCCCGGATTGAATCGCTGCGGTGATGCGCGCCTGGATGTCGTTGGCGTTGATGGTTTCGACCGTCAGCTTCATACCCAGGTCTTTTTCGCACAGCTTGGTGATTTCACCTTTCAGAAGCACGTCGGAAGCCGGCACGAAATCGGCCCAGCGCAGCCAGTGCATGGTCTGAGCCTGGGCATAGGCAGGGGCTCGGCCGCTCGCCAGAATGCCAGCGAGACCGCCACCCCCCGCCGCCAGGGCGCTGGCGCCGGAAAGCTGCAAGGCTTTGCGTCGACGGATCTTGGCCATGATGTCCTCCCATTCTGTCGTGAGCGTCCATTGGCCGCTCTATTGGGCGTGTCAGATCGCGGCTTCGGTCTGGTTATCGAAGAAATGCAATCGGTCAGGATTGATCGCGAGGCGCAGTTTCTCGTGCACCTTGGCAGCAACGGTCGGCTCGACGGAAGCGACCATCGGGGTCGAGCCGGCGACAACGTCGAGCAGGATTTCCGAACCAAGCCGCTCGATCACTTCAATCCCGGCTTCGAAGCTGAGATCGGTGTTGTCGCCCGTGGCGGCGATACGCAGATCCTCGGGTCGCACGCCGAGCGTCGCTTCCTTGCCGGCGTAGGGTCCAAGCCGTTGTGTGATCGGCGCGGGAACCTTGATGCGAAGATCGTCGCTTTCCGCCCACAGCGAACCGTTCTGAGCCGCGATTCGGACCGGGGCGAAATTCATCGCGGGCGAGCCGATGAAGCCGGCGACAAAGCGGTTGGCAGGCTGGTTGTACAGCTCCATCGGATCGCCGACCTGCTGCACGCGGCCATCGCGCATGACGACCACCCGGTCGCCGAGGGTCATTGCCTCGACCTGGTCATGCGTGACGTAGATGGCGGTGGTGCCGAGACGCTCGTGCAGCTTCTTCAGCTCAACCCGCATCTGAACGCGCAGCTTTGCGTCGAGGTTCGACAACGGTTCGTCGAACAGGAACACCTGCGGATGCCGGACGATCGCTCGCCCAAGCGCGACGCGCTGCCGCTGACCGCCGGATAGTTGCCGCGGCTTGCGCTTCAACAGGTCCTGGATGCCGAGGATATCGGCTGCTTCCTTGACGCGGTCGGCAATCTTCGCCTTGTCGAATTTCCGCATCTTCAGGCCGAACGCCATGTTGTCGTAGACGGTCATATGCGGGTAGAGAGCGTAGTTCTGGAACACCATCGCGATGTCACGGTCCATCGGCGGCAAGGCGTTGACGACTTTCTCGTCGATCGAGATATGTCCACCGGTGATGCTCTCCAGCCCTGCAACCATGCGCAGCGTCGTCGTCTTGCCGCACCCCGACGGGCCGACCAGAACGACAAACTCCCGGTCATGAATATCGAGGTCCACATCGATGACGGCGTGTACCTCGTCATATTTCTTGTTCAAGCCGCGCATCATGACGCGAGCCATGTGACTACCCCTTCACCGATCCGGTGATGCCTGATACGTAGTATTCGACAAAGAACGAGTAGACGAAGGCGACCGGGATCGATCCCAGCAGCGCGCCGGCCATGAGTTCGCCCCAGTAGAACACGTCGCCGCGCACCAGTTCGGAAGTGACGCCGACCGGCACCGTCTTCTGCTCGGGAGAGGACAGAAAGACGAGGGCGTAGATGAACTCGTTCCACGACAGGGTGAAGGCGAAGATGCCGGCCGACAGGATACCTGGGATCGCCACCGGAAAGATGATGTAGACCATCGCTTTCCAGCGCGGCGCGCCATCGATGCGCGCGCACTCCTCAAGTTCCTTCGGGATCGATTTGAAGTATCCCATCAGCAGCCAGGTACAGAACGGGATCAGGAAGGTCGGATAGGTCAGAATCAGCGCCCAGGGCGAGTCGCCGAGCTTGAAATTGCGGATGATGTTGGCGAGGGGAATGAACAGCAGGGTCTGTGGCACCAGATAGGTGATGAAGATTGCCGTGCCGATCAGGCCGGCATACGGGAATTTAAGTCGTGACAGCGCATAGCCGGCGAGCAGCCCGCAGAACAGCGAAATGGCTGTCGCTGCCAGCGAGATCAGCATCGTGTTCAGCATCCACGTGGTAAACAGTGTCTGCGTCAGCAGGTTCCGGACGTGTTCGAGCGTCGGGTGGGTGGTCCAGAACGGTTGGTAGTTGGGGGCACTCCAGGGCCGGTAGAGCTCGCGGTCCGGCCGCAAGGTGGTGATGACCATCCAGTAGAATGGAAACAGCAGGGCGACGACGAACCCCGTTACCGGCACATAGAAAAAGACCCAACGCCGCCAGAGTGCTCCTTCGATCATGGCTACAGGGTCTCCGCCCGACGGATGTAGAGAAGCTGTATGATCACAACGAGAAGCAGGATCGGGAAAATTGCCAGCGAGATCGCCGCACCCTGGCTCAATAATCCGGTGCCGATGCCAAGCTGATAAGCATAGGTGGCAAAGAGCTGGGTCGCGTTGGCCGGACCTCCGCCGGTCAGCACATAGACGAGCTGGAAATCGGCGAATGTCTGGATTACCGAAAATAGCACGATCACCAATGTTACCGGCAGCAGCAGGGGCCATGTCACATGGCGGAAGCGGTTCCAGGCGCGTGCGCCGTCGATCGCCGCTGCCTCATGCAGTTCGGGACTGATCGTCTGGAGGCCGGCCAGCAGGCTGATGGCGTAGAACGGTACGCCGCGCCAGACATTCACGATGATCACCGACACCATCGCCATGGTGGGATCGCCAAGCCAGTTGATCCGCGTCTTGATGATGCCGGCGTGGAACAGCAGCCAGTTGAGCACGCTGAACGTCGGGTCGAACATCCACTTCCAGGCGAAGGTAGACAGCACGGTCGGGATGATAAACGGCAGCAGGATGAAGGCGCGCATGAACGCCTTGCCGCGGAAATGCCGGTTGAGCAGCAGGGCCAGCCACAGTCCGAGCGCCAGTTTGAAGACGGTGGTGACGAACGTGTAGAGGCAGGTGTTCCAGACCGCGACACGGAAGATGTTGTCGTTCCAGATCTTGGTGAAATTGTCCATGCCGACGAAATGGCCAGGCACACCGACCCTGGTGTCGGTCACCGCCAGCAGGATCCCATTGACGAAGGGATAGGCGATGAACAGCCCAAGCAGCACGACGGTCGGCAGCATCAGGCAGAAAGCCAGCCGCCGCTCGTCTTCGAGCAGGCGGGTGATCGGCCCGCGTTTTGCCGCGGGAACATATTGTTGCCGCAATGGAACGGTAGCGGCGGACTCGTAAGTCGCCATCAATCCTCCCCTCTCGGCGGGTGCCTTGACGGCGGTAACCCAGGTCGCAGCCGTGGCACTTTGTATTACGAAATAGTATAGACAACCCGCTACCCGGACAAGGGGCTACAGCCTGTTCCAGACCCTGTCGGGCGTACTGGTCTGCGGCGGCCCGATCGGTAAACGTGTTGATGCAGACAGTATTCTTTGCGAAAGCGTCTGGGCATCTTTCCTTCCATTGCCGAACTTGTGAGAAGGGCCTGCTTGCGCGTCACTGAAGCGGGATGGCCTGAAACGGCCGCCTGGGCGCAAAACCGCTGGCGCTGAACATCACGGAACAGCCGCCTCTCATTTACCCGACTCCCGTCAAAATTCGGATGAGTCCTGGCCCGGCGCAGCGCCGTCCACCGGGCTCGATACCGACTGGCGAGCCCCTGCTTCCGCCCAGTGACGTCAGATCGCCTGATCGGCAGTCTCCATCCGAGTCATGGCCATCGACGGCGCGCGGACGGGTCGCCGTCCTCCGGTTGAAGAAGCAAACGGTGCCCTGGTCTGCGCCACGCGCCTATGGCCATCCGCTGCCGCCACAGGCACAACCGACGTCCCCATGTCCGACGTTTCGCCCGGCCACACGGCCATCTCCCCCACTCGCGCCTGGCTGCTGCTGGCCGCCGCTTTCGTCACCTTCTCCATCGGCGCGGCGTTCATGCAAGCCTACACGGTGTTCCTCATCACCTTCGTGCAGGTGTTCGCTTGGACGCGTGCCGAGGTGTCGGTTGCCTATGCGGTCTCGCAACTCGTCAACGGTGCAAGTTCCCCCATAGTGGGCATGCTGGTCGACAGGCTCGGCCCGCGGCGCCTTGTGCTGATTGGCGGCGTGCTGCTGTCCGCCGGACTGATCGCCAATGCGCATGCCCAGACCCTGTGGCAGGTGGTCCTGCTGTATGGCGTGCTGATGACGATCGGGGCCAACTGCCTGGGGCTCGTCGTGTTCGTGCCGCTGCTGTCGCGCCATTTCGTGCGCAATCGGGGCATGGCCGTCGCTATCGTGCAGTCGGCCAACGGTTTCGCCCGCGCCTTTTCGGCGCCGGTCACCACGATCATGATCGCCGGCCTGGGCTGGCGCGGCGCCTATCTGTGGCAGGGGATTTTCATGGCGGCGGTGCTGCTGCCCCTGGCATCGCTGTTCGGCGGTCTCGGCCGGCCATCCGGCCGGCGCGTGGCGGCAGGCTCCGGATGGACCCTGGCGCAGGCGATGCGCACGCCGCATTTCTGGCTGCTGTTCTCGGTCTATCTGTTCACTGGCCTCGGCAGCTTTCTGGTCGCGCTGCATCAGCTCGCGTTTGCGGTGGATATCGGCTTCAACAAGCTCTACGCCGCCAATGTGCTGGGCCTGGGCGCTTTCCTGTCGCTGCCGGGCATCATCATCACCGGCACGCTCTCCGACTACATCGGCCGCGAACTGTCCGCCGTCGTCACCTACGGCACGTCGATCTTCGGCGTCGCCTGTGCCATGCTGATCACCGGGCCGGACCAGCACCTGCTGCTGTGGCTGCACGCCTGCTTCTTCGGCCTGACCTGGGGCGCCCGGGGGCCGGCGATCACCGCGAAGACTGCCGATCTGTTTCCCGGCCCGAACCTCGGTGCGATCCTGGGGGTGATCTCCATCGGCACCGGCATC
>DATNEJ010000474.1:0-3982 GCA_035606775.1 Acetobacteraceae bacterium
CCGGTCAGCAGCGGATAGACGAAATAGGCCAGGATCGCGATCGACACCGGCAGCATCGCCACGGCCTGCAGCAGCCCGAGCATGGTGAACGCGAAAAGCAGCCCAAGGCCGAGTGCGATCAGGCGCTGACGGGGACGGTGGCGGACCACCGGGGGTGAAACCCGCAGCCAAGTGAAGAAGAACGTGACGACCAGGACGCCGCGAAACGCGGCCAGGGTCAGCACGTCCATGCCGTCGGCGTACACGACCTTCAGCAGGATGTCGGTCGCGCTGAAGGATAGTGCGGCAATGACGCTCGGGATCAGGTCGACGGGGCGCGTGCTGAGCGCGGGCAGGGCGGCGGTGGTGCTCATATCGGGTGCGGCGGCTCAACCGGCCGTCAGGATGCGCAGGCAGGGTGGGTCGGCCCCCGGATCGACCTCCACCAGGGCGCCGTCCGGCACGGCCTGGGTGATGTCGGTATCGAAGCCGGACATCATGGTGAAATCGGCGAGCGCGGCGCCCTGCACCATGATCGGATTGACGGTGTTCAGCACCAGGGCGGCGGGCAAGACGCCGCGGGCCTGCATCTCGTGCAGCATCCAGGCGGTCGCCACGCCGCCCTTGGCGGCATCGAGGACCAGGATGCGCCCGACATAGGACCGGCCCGCCAGCTTGTGCTCCGGCCGCGAGAAGGTACCGTTGATGCGGTCCAGGTCGTAGCGGGCGGAAAACCCGTCCTTGGCAACCAGGGCCTGCGCGCGGACGCGCTGCCCCATCGCGCTCCGCGCGTGAAATTCCTTCATGGACCGATCCTCCCGCGGCACGCGGCGTCCACGCAGGCTGCCATGGAAAGCAGCGCGGGGCGATAGCCGTATCCGCCCAGGATGTTGGTCAGCTTGGCGGAGTTCGTGGCCAGGGTCCGCCAGCCATTGGCCTCCGCCATTTCCCGAGCGTAGCTCTGGTAGAAGCACATACCCGACAGCACCGTGGCACCCGCCGCTTCCATTCGCGCGGTCAGGCCCAGGCGGTCGGCGTCGGGCTTGACCTGTGGGCTGGTGACGACGAGCAGCGGCACCGAGGCGGTGCGGCCGTCGAGCATGTTCGCAAGGCTGCGCATTTCCAGCAGGCTGAGCTGGGGCGCGGAGAATACGACCACATCGACAGTATCGACCTTATCGGCATAGGCGCGCTGGAATGCGCGGATATCGGCGGCGGTGATCGTCGCGCGCACCGGTATCGTGGGCACAGCCACGTCGTCCAGGCGCGTTGCTTCGGGTGTGATGCCAATCATGTGGAACAGCGCCACGGAGCCATAGCTCGCCAGCGCGGCACCGAAATGTTTCATCTCATCCGACGTCGGCACATGGCCGATGCCGCGCAGCGCCGGCACCTGCCAATAATCGCCTGCCAGCCGGCCGATGATCGCGCCCAGCGCGCCCCAGTCCGTCAACTCGTTTGGCGTTTCGGCAACGTCGATCAGCAAGGTCGCGCGGCGCCGTTCCGGCAAATGATACCCATAGCGCGGCGTCCGGCCCGTCAGTCCCGCCGCCAGTGCGCTCGGCCCACCCTCGAAATTCGAGCGCGCGCCCAGCACCGAGTTGGCATAGATCACCACACCTGTATCGCCATACGCCATGTGCTCATTGCGCAAGGCCGGCATGATGGTCTGATAGTTGATGCAGGTGTCGGTCATGAGGATGCCCATCGCCTGGAAGGCGGCGATGGCGCGGCGTTCCAGATCGAGCATCCAGGGAAGCTGCTTCAGCTTCGCCGCGGCGGCGAAATCCGTGCCGCGCGGATCGGTGATGGTCGGTATCCGCACCTGCCGCTGTCGCTCGGGCAAAGCGGCCATTCGTTCCAGCCACGCGACGCCGGCGGAGCCGAGTGATTCCGTATCCGCCATGATGTGGGCCTGTGATACAGGCACGAAATCGTTGGCGCCGAGGTAGCGGCCGACCTGAACCTGGTGCTCGATCGCCCACTGCCGGGCGGGGCCGGCTGCACCCGCCAGCATCGCCTGCTCCTCATTGGTCAACCGCATGATGACTGCCCCCGTTTTTTTCGTTGCGGCGAGGACGCCGATAGTTCGTGTCGGTCATGCGTCGAGAAATGCCTCCAGCACCGACAGGAAGCCGGCCGGGTTATCGGCATGCAGCCAATGGCCGGCGTGCTTCACCGCGACGAAGCGTGCCGAAGGGAACCGGGCACGGATCGCCGGACGGTGTTCCGGGCGCACGTAGTCAGACGACGCGCCGCTGACGAACAGCGTTGGCCCGGCAAAGACGCCGGTGGGGTCCTCCCAGCCCTCCAGATCGGGAATTGCGTCGGCGATCTCCTCCAGCCCGATGCGCCAATGCGGCGACGCCCCGAACTGGAGGTTCTGCAGCAGGAAGGCGCGCACGCCGGGCTGCGGCACGGCCGCTTCCAGCGCCGCATCAGCCGCACCACGGGTGAGGCCGGGCGGCAGCTTCATGGCGCGCATGGCCGCGCTAATCGCGCTGTTCTGATGCTGATAGGCGACCGGCGCGATATCGGCGACGAGCAGCCGCTGCACGATATCCGGCTGGAGCAGCGCCATCGTCATGGCGATCTTGCCGCCCATCGAATGCCCGACCACGGTAGCCGACCCGATGCCCAGCGTGGAAAGGGTTTCCAGCACATCCCCGGCCAGGGTCGTGTAGCGCATGCCCTCGGCGTGCGGGCTGGCGCCGTGGTTGCGCACGTCGAGGACGACAACGCGAAACCGCGGGGATAGCGCCCGCTGCACCGCGCCGAAGTTCCGCGCCGAACCGAACAGCCCGTGCAGCAGCACGACGGGGGGGCCCTTGCCGGCCTGGATGGCATTCAGGATCATCGCATTCTCCGCCCCGGCCAGGCCGCACAGGCAACCCCGGCCATGATCAGTCCGGAGCCTATCAGCAGATCGATGGTGATCGGCTCCCCCAGCAAAATATTGGCGAGGATCAGGCTGACCGCGGGTGTCGTCAGGAAACCGACCGACGAGACGAGAGTGGGGAGCCTGGCGGTCGCTTCCATAACGCACCAGGTGCCGAGCGGGCCGGCGATGAAGCCGATATAGGCGAGCGACCACCAGGAGACCGGGCGGACCCCCAGCGTGCCGTCGGGCGCGTGCCACCAGACCAGCGGCAGCAGCAGCACGGAGGCGACCAGGAAGCACCAGGGCAGCATCTCGAACATCGTCGAGGCCGGCCGAGCCGCGCGAGTGACGATGATGGCGATGGACCACGACAAGCCCGCCCCCAGCAGGAAGGCGTGGCCGATCAGGATGCCGTGCGCCGACCAGTCGATCGCCCAGGGATTGATCAGCACGATCACCCCGACCAGCCCAAGCGCCGCCGCCAGCCAGCGCCTGGGGGGAATGTACTCGTGCAGGAACAGCAGCGAGAGCGGCACCACCCAGATGGTCGTGGTGTTCGCCAGGATGGCGGTGCGGCCCGCGGGAACCCAGGCCACAGCCTCATGCGCCAGGGCGAAATAGCCGCCGAGCTGCAAGGCGCCGATGGTGAGGATGGGGCCGAGGTCGGCGCGGCGGGGCAGGCGGAAGCGTCTCGTAACAGCCAGCAGGACCGCGGCAACGAGGCCGGACAGCACGGCGCGGCCTTCGGCAAACCATAGCGGGGTCGAGCCGGCCGCGAGCGCCATCTTGGTCAGCGGCCAGGCGCTTGAGAGCAGGCACACCGACGCGAACAACTGGATGGCGCCGACCGCCGGCACCGCGCTGTCTGGGCGGTGCTCGTTGTTCGGCACCCGCCGCGCCGGGGCGCAGGCGGCGCCATCAGCACGGGGGAGGCTCCTTGTCCCATTGGCCATTCCGGTCGTCTTCGGACGCGCAGCAGGAAGCCGGCCGAACGGACGCTATCAGCCGACTGTCAGCATGATCTTGCCGATGTGCTGGCTGGATTCCATCAGGCGGTGCGCCTCGGCCGCCTGCGCGAGCGGGAAGGTCGCGTGGATCACCGGCGCGCACCGCCCGGCATCG
>DATNEJ010000498.1:0-3387 GCA_035606775.1 Acetobacteraceae bacterium
GCGATGGGCAGCAAGTTCCGCAACATGGGCCAGACCTGCGTGTGCGCGAACCGCATTCTCGTGCAGGACGGTGTGTATGACGCGTTCGCCGCGAAGCTGAAGGTCGCGGTGGAGGCGATGAAGGTCGGCAACGGCATGGAAGCCGGTGTCAGCCAGGGCCCGCTGATCAACGCTGCCGCGGTGGACAAGGTCGAAGAGCATATCCGCGATGCGCTTGCCCGCGGTGCTTCCGTCGTCACCGGCGGCAGCCGTCACAAGCTCGGCGGTAATTTCTTCACGCCGACGATCCTGGCGAACGTGCCGAACGATGCGGAGATTTTCCGCGAGGAGACGTTCGGACCGGTGGCGCCCTTGTTCCGCTTCAAGACGGAGGAGGAGGCGATCCGGCTGGCCAACGACACCCAGTTCGGCCTGGCCGCATATTTCTACGCGCGCGACATCGGCCGGATTTTCCGCGTGGGCGAGGCGCTGGAATACGGGCTGATCGGCATCAATGAGGGTGTGATCTCGACGGCCGAAGCGCCGTTCGGCGGGATGAAGCAATCCGGCCTCGGGCGCGAGGGGTCCAAGTACGGCATCGAGGAGTATCTGGAGATCAAATACCTGGCGATCGGCGGCATCGGGACCTGACTATCCGCGGTGCCGGCTCTTTGTCTGGTCGCGTGATTGACGTCTCGTGCGATTCCGCCTGCGACGATCACGCTCTATCTATCAGTCAGGCGCCGACCGGAATGAAGTCATACACGCCAACGCCCTGGATGATCAGGAATTTGCAGGGGCCACCCCCTTGGCCGTGCACATAGTGCGCGGTCTTGGGCGGAACGGCGCAGCGCTCTCCCGGCATCAGTCGATAGTCGTGACGTGGCGCGCGGGTTTCGACGACCATCGGTCCCTCAAGGCAGACAAAGGAGTCAGTGATCTCGTTGTGGTAGTGCCAGGGAACGCTCTGCCCTTCGGCGAGCGTCAGCACCTGCACCCGCAGGTCGGTTCCTTCGGCGACGAGTTCGCGACCAGCGAGTTCGTAACTGCCCCGCGTCCTGACTTCCATCCTACCCTCCGATCCGCATTGCCCCGCTGAACAGGGACTATCGCATCGGCGCGGAAAGTCGTCCAATACCGTCGCGCGCACCGCGCTGCCACGGCCGGGTCAACCGGCGACAACGAAGGTCGTATCTTCGCATCCCCGCACGAACGAAGAGTGACGGATGCCGGCAGTCAGGTTCCTTCGCGTGGTGCACGATTTCCGCGGCCATCATTCGTCCGGGAGGAACGGCTCCCTGGCAGCCGCTCAACTTCGGCCTGCACGCGGCGCTCGGACAGGCCGGTAACGCCGAAACGCTCATAGAGCGAAGCGATCAGTGGAAACAGATGGTGGGCGAGCCTGCCGGGAATATCGCCGGCAGGAACCGACGCCTCCAGCATCGCCTCATCGCTCCGCGCCGGCGTGCCCTCCACCAGCAGCTCGCTCAGCGGATTGGCCCAGGCGCGCAGGACCCGTCCGTTCAGCCCGGTGTACAGCACCCGCAAATGGATGGTGACCGCGGCGTCAGGATTGTGCCGCATCAGGGCGGCCAGGCTCGCCGCATGCAGCAATACCTCGCCCAGGTGCCAGATCGGCAGTATCGTATCCAGAATAGTGCCTGGCCGGAACGTTTCCTGCGCGTCTTCCCGATAGCCGCGTATCAGCACCATGCGGCCGGCCGGCGCGGCGCGCCAGAACGCGTAACGTGCCGCACCATCGGCCACGCGGTCGGCATCGCCATCATGCGGAGCAGTCCAGCATTCCAGCATCCCGTCCACCTCGCGCGGGGCATTCTCATGCCGCGCCGGCGCACGAAACAGAGGCCAGCCGGTGTGCGGGTTCATCGCCTCGCGCAGCATGTCCATCAACGCAGGCAGGGTGGGCTGCTTCAGCTCACCCTCAAGCGCGTAGTCCACCCGGCACCAACCATGCGGGAACCGTCCGGGCGAGTCCGCCGGGAGCGCCGCCGTCAATTCCCGCCAGCGGGCGAAGGCATCCTCGACGAAGCGTTCCTGCGCGTTGCCGTCAGCGGGTTCGTCGATCAGTCCGACCACCCGCAGAATATCGAACGCCTTGGCCAGGGTCAGCGTGCGTTCGCCGTGATCAAACGCGACGATGGTGGGGATACTGACGTTCGCCAGCGCGGCATGCGCGCGCTGGGTCAGTTTCTCCTCCTTGCGGCGCCGGATGGCCTCCGCGACAAGCGCGCGCCAGTCCAGCGGTGGGGCTATTCCCCGAGAAGACGAAGACATCCGCCACTCACGATTTCGCCAAATCGATGGATCAGCCCTTCCGGCGGTTCTCCCTTTGGTGGCGTCAGAATGCCCGATGCGTTCAGGACCTTCTTGCGCAGATCGGTGAAGGCCTGCGTCACCGCCTGCGGCGGCAGACCAATGCCGTAGCCAAAATCCTCGAGCAGACCGCGAGTCACCGTATCGAGCTGCACTTTCCGGCCGTTGATCGCAAGCGCCAGCCGCTGATCGTATGCCTCATAGAGCGCGGTATTGAGCACGTCATAGACAGGTGACAGGCGCAGCCCCGACTCTGTCTCCACCAAGGAAAAATTCTTGAGGTGGGCGTCGCAGTTGCCCACCAGCGCGAACACGACAAGTCGCCGGAACAGTCGCGCCAGATCGATCTGCGGCCTGGCGGAATAGTCCTTGATGACCTGAGCGACCTCCTCGTAGGCGCTGTCATACTTGCCTGCGTAGTCGCGCCCGCGGGGTTTGCGGAGAATCTGCGCAAAATCCTCGAGCCGCAGCCTTCCGCCATCCTCAGTCCGGTCGAAGCGGGTCACGATCAGCGCGTGCTCGCTGCCAACGGCATCCACCGTGAACGTATTGACTTCGGCGGGGCCGAGCACGGCGGCGGTCCAGCGAAGGCTGAGCGCTTCGTTGCGAACGAGCGTGCCGAGGCGATCGGAATTGAACTTGGCAATGTAGGGCGCGGGACCCGTCGGATCGGCGGGGACGAAGCGTCCGCCGGCCCTGACGACGAGAAGCTTCTTTTGAATGCCGGAGATGGTGCGGCCGGGGTTCGCCGTCGCTTCGACAAACCTGGTCTCCCGTCCCGCCAGCGGTTCTCCGGTCGGGCGGACGCCGACGGCGCCGATGCAGTCAGCGCCGTAGCGCAGCAGCAGCCCCAGATCGTCTTCCTCGGCGATATGGCCCAGACGCGCCTGTTGCTCACGTAGCCAGCCTTCCGGGCCGAGATGCTGGAAGAATGGGTCGAGGCCCTGCTCCCATTCATATTCGCGGCGAGAGGACGGGAAGCAGCAGGCAATGCTGTCGCGCCAGCCTGCGGCGTAAGTGAAGCGTGAGCCGCCGCCCGCCGTCTCCTCGATGGTTCCGGCGATCTCGCCTTTG
>DATNEJ010000516.1:0-36027 GCA_035606775.1 Acetobacteraceae bacterium
CGTTCGGGAACTGCCCGGTTCCTCGTCGAAGAAAGGCAAAGAATTCAAAGTTCTCCGGTCCCTCGAGCCGGTCGATCCGCCAGTTGACCAGCCCCAGCAGGCCGAGCTCCAGCATGACCAGAGAAAACCCCGCCGGGGTGAAGTGCCAGACGTGGTAGTCGACATAGGGTGCAAGCGGATCGTTCCGGTGATTTGACCACGTGTCACGAGCGGCCTCGAACGGATCCATCAGGGCGATCGCGCCGACCGGGCCCGGTCCCCAGGCAAGCCGGCCCGAGGCGGTGACCGAGTACGCCATATGATTCCATGCCGTACGCAGACTGTGGCGGGTCCGGCGCTCGGTGCGCGCCTCCAGCACGTCGCCCGTCATCGTCGGCGGCTTGAAGAAGTCGAAGCAGAACCGCCGATCCGGAAGCGCCAGGGCGACCGTGCCGCCCGGTGCCAGAAGCCGGTCCGCCGATTCGAGAAAACCGACGAAATCGGGCATGTGTTCAAGCACATGGCTGGCGATCATCGTATCGAACCGGCCGTGGAGCGGCCGGGGAATGGCGTCGTGCAGGGTGCCCTGCTGCCACACGGTATCGACCGGCTCGATCGCGTTCAGATCGACGGCGGCCGCGGCGTATTTCGCCCGCAGCTCGTCCTGGGTGGCATGGTCGACGACATGCGAATCCCAGCCGGCCGCCTTGGGGGCCGCAGGGCAATAGCCCGCACCGATCTCGATGATCCGGCTCGATCGCGCCGACATGCTCAAAAGACGGGCGATGCGATCCAAGGAACCTCGCCAAAACCCGTGGGAATTAAGTTTAACTGGCTGTACCGGCTATTCGGCGCAAACGTCAACGGCTCCCTGAACGTGATCGTCGGAGGCGGTATCGCCGGCGATGTAAAGGGCGCAATCAAGCTCGGGCGCGATCGTCGAAGGCGGATTCGCCCAAGACGTGAATTGCTCGACCAAACCCCGCACGCGATCGTTGCTGGCGGAACCGCTGAAGACTCGAATCACGCGATCAAACAACGTGCCGGAGCGGGTTCGGATGCCTTCGCTGCGCACCCCACCGAACCGGCCGCAGGAGACCTGCTGCCGCCGGTTGTTCCCGGCACAACACCATACCTCAATTTCACGGAAACGCGAGGTTACATAATCGCGGCAGTCGGGGCTTTCCAGTCCTGGAATAATCGTTGATTGTGAGTGCGGTGCAACAAGGGGGTACCTGGCTTCTATGGATGTGAACCTTCCTACTGTCACGGCGATCGTTCATCTCCACAACGGCGCGCATACCATCGAGCACGCGCTGCAAAGCATATTCCGGCAGACCCTGACGCCATCCGAGATCCTGGTGGTGGATGACGGCTCCACCGACGGCGGCCCCGCGATCGTCGAGGGCATGGCCACCAATCAGCCGGTGACCCTGCTGCGGTCGCCGATCCGGGGCGAACCGGCCGCCTGGAACCTGGGCGTTGCGCACGCGACCGGAACGCTGATCGCGATGCTTGACCAGGAGGATGCCTGGTATCCAAGCCATCTCGAGGCGCTGATCCAGCCCTTCCGGGAGTACCAGCCGATCGAACTTGGCTGGACCTACGGCGATACGGATATCATCGATAGCGAGAACGGGATCGTTGAGCGCGGGGTGCTGTCGCGGAAGGCGTTGCGACATCCGAAGCAGGCGATCCAGGACTTTTTGGCGGATGCCCCTTGCATCACCCCGTCCTGCGCGCTGATCAGCCGCCACGCACTGACCCGCGCCGGCGGCTTCGATGAGACGCTGGCCGGATACGGGATGGATGATCTGCTGCTGAGGCTGTTCCGACTGGGTTTTGCCAACGGCTTCGTCAACCAGCCGCTTGTCCAAGGGCGCCTTCACCTACGGCGCCGCGCCGAACCGAATGATCGTGCGGCCAGCCGCATGAACTACGTCCGCAAGCTGCTGCGGCTGTTTCCTGACGACGCTGAACGCGGACCTCATGAACACGTACGTATGGCGGTACCGCGTTTCCTGCGGGAAGCCGTCGCGGACGCGCGATGCTGCCTGCGGTCAGGGGATCACGACCACGTTGAGGCTCGCCTGTCCGACGTGCGGTTCCTCAGGCAGATGCTGCCGACCCCGCATTGGTTCGGCAAAGGGGAGCAGGATTTCCTGATCAGCGTGGTGATTCCGCTGTACAATGGTGCGGCCTATATCGAGCAGGCGCTGCGGAGCGTGCTCGCGCAGACCTTGTCCCCCGATGAGATCATTGTTGTTGACGACGGCTCCACCGACGATGGCCCGGGCATCATCGCGCGGATGACGTCCGACAAGCGGGTTCGGGTCATTTGTAAGCAGAACGGCGGGCAGTCTTCCGCGCGCAATGAAGGGATCCGCCAGTCGCACGGCGATCTAGTGGCACTACTCGATCAGGACGATGTCTGGTACCCGCATCACCTGGCGGAGCTGATCAAGCCTTTCCTGGAAGCGCGTCCTGTCGAACTGGGGTGGGTCTACAGCAACCTCGACCAGGTCGATCAACACGGCAATCTGGTTATCCGCCGGTTCCTTTCGACCCTGCGCGCGGAACACCCGAAGACAGATCTGGCGAAGTGCCTCAAGCACGACATGTATGTGCTCCCCTCTGCTTCCTTGATTTCCAGACAGGCCTTCATGCAGGTCGGCGGCTTCGATGAACGGTTGTCCGGCTACGAGGACGATGACCTGTTCCTTCGCCTGTTCCGGGCCGGGTACGACAACATCTATCTGGACCGCCCCTTGTCCAAGTGGCGGATCTATCCGACCAGCACCTCCTATTCCGCCCGCATGACGACAAGCCGAGCGATCTATGCGCGCAAACTGCTGGATGAATTTCCGGACGATGCACGTCAGGCCCGGTATTACGCACGCGACCTGATCGCGCCCCGGTTTTTCCCGCCAATGGCGTCCGAGTACTGCAAGTCGCTTGCGCAGGACAATCGTGAGCACATCGCCACCGCATTCGAGAACCTACAGTTCATTTCCAATTATTTGCCGTTTCACGTGCGCGGTCCGGTCGAGTTGGTTGTGCTGCCGATCCTTCGCGTTCGGCCACTTGCCCGGTTCCTGTATGCCAGGAGAGGCGGATTGTTTCCGGCATTGCGACGCGCCTCACGCCGCTGATGGCCGCGTCCGAGTTTCCCGAAGCCGTAACGTCGCCGGCGACGCCCGGCGAGTCACCTCAGGTGGCTATTCTGCTCTCGACCTATAACGGCGCGGAATTTCTGGCTGCGCAGCTTGAAAGTTTCCCGACGCAGACCCACGCGAATTGGGTCCTGCATTGGCGCGACGACGGATCGTCGGACGGATCGCCTTCTATCGTCGATGCCTTTGCGCAATCCCAGCAACCCGGGCGATGTACCGGTTGGCCGTCCGGAGAGCGCCTAATGGCCACGCGCAGTTTTCTCTGCCTGCTGCGCCACGCCCGCACAACGCCGGCTCGACTATTTGCATTTTCCGATCAGGACGATGTGTGGCTGCCGATCAAGCTGGCCCGCGGCGTCGCGGCACTGCCCGAGGACCGGCCGGCGCTTTACTGCTCCGGCCATATCCTGGTGGATGCGGCGCTACGATCGATCGGGCAGTCCGAGCCGCTCAGGAAACCACCTGGGTTTCTGCCGGCACTGACTCAGAACATCGCGCAGGGCTGCACGGTGATGTTCAATCGTGCGGCAGCGGACCTGATCCTTGCCATCGAGCCGCCGCCTGCCACTGTGCATGATTGGTGGTCCTATCTGGTTGTGACCGCGGCGGGTGGCCAGGTCGTGGCGGATCCGACGCCGAGCCTGCTTTATCGGCAGCATGGCGCGAACCAGATCGGGGTGGCGGCGACGTGGTGGCGGCGCGGCATTGCGGCCATGCAGCGCGGGCGCCGACCCTTCATGAACCTGCTGCGTCAGCATGTTCGTGCGCTGCAAACCCGGCCAGATCTTCTGACACCCGACACAAGGAAGCAGCTTGCTGTTGTGGCGCGGGCCATGGATGGGGGAATCCGGGCGCGATTGTCGGCGTTGCGGCAGACCGGATTCGTACGTCAGACCTGGCAGGAGACGGCGATTTTCCGCTTATGGTTCCTGCTTGGCGACCACGCCATTGGGCAGCTTGGCAACATCGTGCTAGGACCGACCGATGCTGTCCGATGAGTTCCGCATCTCTGCGGTTATTCCTTTGTATAACGGCGCGCGGTTCATCCAGGACGCGCTGACCAGCGTCTTCATGCAGACCGTATTGCCGGATGAAGTCATTGTCGTCGACGACGGTTCCACCGATGACGGGCCGGCTATCGTCGAACAATTTGCTCAATCGCGCCCGGTCACACTGATCCGGCAGGAGAACGGCGGCCAGTCGGCAGCGCGCAATGCCGGAATCGCCCATTCGACGGGATCGCTGATCGCGCTGCTCGATCAGGATGATATGTGGTATCCGCGCCACCTGGCGGAGCTGCTCAAGGAGTTCCGCAAGCCGCGCATTCTGGAACTTGGTTGGGTCTACAGCAATCTCGATGAGGTCGATCTCGACGGGCAGATGGTTGTCCGCAACTGCCTGCGCAATGCGATCCACGTGCAGCACCCGAAGCGGGATCTGTTCGGCTGCCTGCAAAGCGACATGTTCATTCTGCCATCGTCGTCGCTGATCGCTCGCAAGGCCTTCGATGCCGTGGGCGGGTTTGATGAGCGCCTGTCCGGGTTCGAGGACGATGACCTGTTTCTGCGCATGTTCCGTGCTGGGTACGACAACGTCTATCTTGAAGAGGCGCTGACGAAATGGCGTATTTTTGCCGGAAGCGCTTCCTTTACCGCCCGCATGGCAAAGAGCCGCGTGCTCTATTTGCGGAAGCTGCTTGAGCAGTACCCCGACGATGTCGGCAAGTCCCGCTACTTCACCCGTGACTGCCTGATCCCGCGCTTCTTTCCGACCTTGGTGCAGGAATACACCGCGGCGGTTCAGCGGCGGGATGCGGTGGCGATGCAAAGTGCGCTGGCCGATCTGCAATTCGTCGTGGCTTATCACCGGCCCAAGGTCCGGCGGGTCTTTCGGCTGCTGCGGCCCATTCTGGAGCGGCCGGCACTGGCGCAGAAGATGAACGCCACCATGACCAACCTGCGTCCCCTGCTGCGCCGGTTACTGCGGTAGTTTCGTGCGTTGATCGGCCGAAGGCTCTTGCTGCGGCCACCGCGATCAATCGTGCGAGGGAGCCTGAGGGCCAATCCTGGATCGTATTGTTTTCTGCCACAGCCTTCGCGTCACCGGGCGGACTGACTTCCAGGGCAGGACGGCGCCCGTATTTTGGTTGAGGCGCTCCACATCCTTGGCGAGGCGCTGAGAGCGGTTGAGCCGCTTCGGCAAGGTCGCTGGGATAGCGCAGCGCGCTGCGACCGTGGCGGGCGCGGTGTTCGCTCGTCCATAATCAGTGACTTCTTGCGAATCGTACTGCCATGGCGAGTCACGACTGGCGCAAAAGACTCAATCCGTTTCCGGACAGACAATTGGAGCCGGTTCGGTGCAGATAGAAGCACCGACCCTGGCCTAACCCTTTGTGCGATCGCGTGATTCACGTCTCTGGCGGATTCCGCCTGCGACGATCACGCTCTGGCTTTGACGGTGTGCATTTGACGGCGGGTGTGCTCTCGGTTCGCGTGTTTCGGAAGCACCGGTCGCGCCGGTCACCCAATTTCGGTGGGCGATCCGCTTCTGTGATGTTCTGCTGTCTTCCCCTGCCCTGCGGGGGAATCCCCCAATTCGTCGTTGCAATAGAACACCCGATTAATGAAAATCGGCGTCCGGTTTTCATGATGTGTCTGATTGAGATTGCATCAGCGATTCCAAGGTGGGTGGCACGCAATAGGCGCACTCTCCTATGCACGACAGTCAGCGCAACGGGAAACAGCAAATTCACGGCGTCGTGTTGCGGCGGCTTGACATTGCCATTCCCCACTGTCTATCAAACGAGGAAATGAATTTCATCGTAAACACATTGATTCCAGCTAGGTCTTTTTTATCCGAAGGAGAACATTCTGTTATCGGTGACATTGCAGGTGCGCAGATACTGACTGGATGCTGATTTCTTCGGGAGTGCCCCAACGGGGCACTCCCGGGAACTTAGGAAGATCAGCCTAGTTGGTCGGCCGCAGGTTTTGACAGTTCTGCGCTCGCCACCAGTGCTTCCTGGTACGGCGGGTCAGTGTTCCACATTACCCGTGTTCATTTCTATACCAAACCATAATGGTCGCGCATAGCACCCCAACGGCCCATTTCGGAGGTACCATCATGATGTCTTACTGATCTCGTTCCCACACCGAGCATTTTGGTCCGGAATCAGAATAGATTGACCGGACCACGATCAGTCCCATAGCAGATACGGAACGAATGTATGGCCACCACACTTTACGTCTCCCCGACGGGCTCCGATTCAAACAACGGCTCACAGAACGCCCCGTTCCGCACCATTCAGGCTGCTTCGGAGGCTGCCCAGGCTGGAACCACGATCCATGTTGCGGCCGGAACCTATGCGGGCGGCTTCGTGACCTCCACCAGCGGGACCTCTTCCGCACCCATCACCTATGTCTCGGACGTCCCCGGTGGCGCAGTCATCGTCGGGTCAGGGGCGAACACACCGAATCAGGCAGGATGGGAGAATCGCGGCAACTACGTATCCATAAGCGGCTTCACCATTGACGGCAGCGGCAGCCAGGCCACCGGTTGGGCATTCGGCTTCTACAACGGCGGGTCAAACGTCAGCTTTCAGGGCAACACCGTCCACGACATCATGACGAACGCAAGTGCGTACGCCAGTCTCACGTCCAACGGCAATGGCGGCGCCGGCATCATGATGGACAGCTACTACGGCGGTAGCAATGGCAATGTATTAGGGAATACCGTCTACAATATCGGCCCCGCCGGCCAGACGAGCACGCTTGTTCATGGTATCTATCAGACCGAGTCCGGCCTCGTCGAAAACAACCTCGTCCATAACGCCGTCGGTGACGGCCTCACGTCGTGGCACAACGCACAAAACATCAGCTTCATCAACAACACCGTCAATAATGTTGGTGGCTCCGGCATCCTGGTCGGCTCCAATGGCAGCGGAACCGGCGACCACTTCATGGTCGAGAACAACATCGTCATGAATGCCGCAAACGGGATTTATGAAGAAGGGACAACCGGAACACACAACGTCTATGCCGATAACCTGATCTACAATATTTCCGGCTCGCAGCTCCATCTGCAGAATGGCATGAAGGCATCGGGCACAGTCCAGTCCAATCCCATGTTCGTCAATGGTAGCGCCGGTAATTACCAGTTGCAGAGCGGCTCGCCGGCGATCGGCGCGGGCACCATGAACTCCGCGCCTGCAACGGATATCGCCGGGAATGTCCGGCAAGGCAGGGATGATATCGGAGCGTACCAGTACGGCGCAGCCCCATCCACACCAACGCCGACACCCACACCAACGCCGACGCCGACCCCGACCCCGACACCCACGCCGACAACGGTTACTCCGGATCAACTTACCCTCGTGCTGTCGGAGGACGCCTACAGAGGAAATGCGCAATTTATCGTCAAGCTTGACGGGAAGCAGATCGGCGGCCCGTCCCAGGTCACCGCGCTGCATAGCGCGGGCAAAACACAGTCGTTTTCCTATCAGGGGAACTGGGGAGCAGGGTCCCACGATCTGGAGATCGATTTCGTAAACGACGCCTATTCCGGATCCGGCCGGGACAGAAATCTTTACGTTAATCAGGCAAAATACGACGGCTCCAATTATCTGAGCCACACCGATCCCCTGTACTCCAACGGCGCAGTCCATATTGCGATCGGCCACTGAAACCTTCGAAGCCTCGCCGGAAGCAAAAGCGCCCCTGACCCGGGCGCTTTTCGCTTGCCGAGGTTTTGAATGACGGTTGCTTTACGTCAGATAGGGCGGTCTGCGACTCTGCATCTACTTTGCCTTTCCTTTTCAGAAAGCCAGTATGCAAAGCGGTCACGACCCCGTTCGGATAAGGATCGTCCACCTATCATCGGTCCATCCGGCCGACGATGTCCGCATCGTCTGGAAGGAGTGCGCCAGCCTCGCGCAAGCTGGCTATCAAGTGGCCTTTGTCGTACCGGCCGACCGCTCGGCACATCATACGGGACCTGGCCAGGCAGTCTCGATCGTCACTGTAAAGCGCCACCCCAGCCGGCTCGGCCGCATCTCACTGTCAAACGCCGCAGTCCTCGTCGCTGGACTGCGCCTTCACGGCCACGTGTATCACTTTCATGACCCGGAACTCATTCCGGTTGGGCTCATTCTCCGCCTGCTGGGCAAGCGGGTTATTTACGACGCCCACGAGGACATGTCGCAAAATCTCAGCAATCGCCGCTGGATCCCGCGCCCCTTACGGTATCCGGCGACCCTGGCCGCCCGTGGCGCCGAATGGCTGGCCGGGCGTCTCCTGTCCGCCGTGGTTGCCGCAACTCCCGTGATAGCTCGGCGTTTTCCAGACGCCCGCGTAACCCTTGTGCAGAATCTTGCGCGCCTGTCGGAGTTCCCCTTGACGGGCCACCCGTTTGAGACCCGGCCATTCGCGGCCGCTTATGTCGGCGCAGTGGGGCCAAGCCGCTGCGCAGTCGAAATGGTGGAGGCTCTGGCGAAAGTCTCGGGCTGCCCCGACCCGCGCCTGATCATGGCAGGAGACATGAGCCCCCTGTCCCTCGCGGATACGCTGGCTGGTTCCGCCGGGTGGCGATACGTCGATTATCGCGGCCGCCAGGATCGCGCGGGGGTTCGCGCCATTCTCGGGGAGGCACGCGTAGGCCTCGCCTTGTACTATCCGGTCAAGGCGCATATCGATTGCGAACCTACCAAGGTGTTCGAGTACATGGCCGCCGGCCTTCCGGTGATCAC
Source organism: Acetobacteraceae bacterium (assembly GCA_035606775.1). GTDB lineage: Bacteria > Pseudomonadota > Alphaproteobacteria > Acetobacterales > Acetobacteraceae > Rhodopila. The sequence continues at coordinate 8,896 of DATNEJ010000516.1, forward strand.
CTCCGATTTTCCGCATTTTCGGGAGATCGTGGAAAGAACTGGGTGCGGCCTGTGCGTGCCGCCGTGTGACACGTCGAGGATCGCGTCGGCGATCGAGTGGATATTCACCCATCCGGCGGAAGCCCAGGAGATGGGGCGCCGCGGCCGGGAAGCGGCTGAGCGACACTTCAGTTGGGCAAGCGAAGAACAGAGATTGCTGCGGCTTTACCAGCGCGTTACGGCTGATCTGCCGAGCAATCGCCGCGGAAGGCGGCCGCAAAGACAAACCGCCGGGTACACGAACAGGCGCGGCGCCTGATTGCCGCAGCGGCGACCTGTCGGTTCGGCCGGGCCGGACCGCCAATATATAACGCAGTCTCTTATTCTTTACATGACATAAGAAAACCAGAATGTTTTCATGCTGCCGAGCGGACGAGATTCCGCGGCGGCCGCAACGCCGCGCCCGAATGAATCCGGCGTGATCAGGGCCAGGCGGAGGACCGGCCGCACTTGGGTTTGACCTGCGTCCATCGTGGTCGACCCGTAGCGATGGCAGGCCAAGGCTCATCTCTCGCCGACGCAAAGGAGGGATCATGACGGCAGAAACTGATGTCGGGGCAGCCCGCATCATCGACGTCAGCGGCTCTCCGGTACGTCCCTCGAGTATACAAACCCTGCAGGTGATGAGGCGTCACTGGCGCCTGATTGCAGCGGTCGCCGTCGCCGGAGCTCTGGCGGCGCTTCTGCTGTGCAAGCTGCTGACGCCATTATACGCATCACGCGTCACGATACTGATCGATCCGCGTGCTCCGCAAAGGACTGCCACCAGCATCGATCCGCTGTCATTCCTGCCTCCATCAGAAGAGTCGGTACGGAAAAACGAGATCGCCATCATCCGGTCCCGCGGCCTTGCCGACACCGTCATAAAGAATCTGCGGCTTGACGAGGATCCTGAATTCAACCCGGCGCTCCGGCGGCCATCCTTCCTGCGACGCGCTGCGGAAGCCGGCAAAAACGCTCTAACGATCGTTGAGGGTTGGATCGGCTGGACGCGGTCGAAGCCGCCTCAGCTGGTCGACGGGCATGGCAGGGTCATCGATACATTTCTGAGCCTGCTGGGGGCGACCGCAACGGACGCATCGCGGGTGATCGACATCCGGTTTTATGCCGAACAGCCGGAACGTGCAGCACAGATCGCGAATGCGATCGCCCAGCGATTCATCCAGGATCGAGGCGATCAGGAACTCAATCGCGCCCAAATGGCTACTGAATCCCTTGAGTCGGAGATATCGACCCTCAACCTCAAGATTCGCGACACCGAGCACAAGGTCGAGAGAATGCGGACCGAGCATGGCGTTCTGCCTGCCGCGGACCTCAAGGTCATCACTGAACAATTGTCCGACCTCAACAAGCAGATGGTCTCTTCCGCCAGCGATCGCGCCGCGGCCAAGGCGAAACTGGACGCGGTGCAGGCGGCGATCGCCTCCGATCAGATCGACTCGTTGGGTGGGATTCTCAATTCCTTGCTGATCCAGAAACTTGAGGAGCAGGTGGCAAGAACGGCTGCCGATATCGCCGGCATGTCGGCGGTTTTTGGCGACAAATATCCGAAAGTGATCCAGGCAAAAGCTGCGCTGACCGGCTTGCGCAGCCAGGTCATGGCCGAAGCGACGAAGATCGCGGCGTCCTATCGGAGCGACTTAGCGGCCGCGCAGGCAAAGGAGACGATGCTGCGAGGGATGATTGAGACAGCGCAGAATGAACTGGCAAAGGCAAACGTCTCCGAGGTTGACGTCCGCGCACTCGAACGCGAAGTGGATTCCAGCAAGGCATTGCTGAGCCAACTCGTGCTCCGCCTGAATGACACGCGAGCCCAGATGAATCGCTCCGGGCCAGGTGCCCGGATCATCTCCCCCGCGACTGAGCCGCGATTTCCTTCGTTTCCCCCTACATTCCCTATTGTTGCCGTTGCATTCATTTTGTCGGCGACTGGGGGAACAATCTTTGCGGGTCTGCTTGCGCGCAGAGATCGATCGATTCGGAGCACCATGCAGCTTCGCCAGATGACGGCACTACGGGTCTGCGGAGCGACTCCGTTGATAGATCATATATCGAGGACCCCGCTGCTACCGGCAAATCGCATGCTTTCGCGCCAAAGCCCGATGTTCATAGAAAATCTCCGCAGCATCTGGCTCCAGATAGACCACGCCAGGCACGACAACGACCGGACAGTGCTGATTACGTCGGCCATCCCGGGTGAAGGCAAAAGCAGCACCGCCACGTCACTCGCCCGCCTGCTGGCACTCGATGGCCGCTCTGTCCTGATCGTGGATGCGGATCTTCGCTATCCGGCTGTGCACCGGATTTTCGGGCTGCGGCAGTCTCCGGGCCTGGCCGAAGTGATCATGGACGGCACCGAACCTGCGGTGGCGATCCAACGAGATCCCGCATCCGGAGCCGCGGTTATCGCGGCCGGTTCAGCGAGCGAATCACCGGCCCAGATCCTTGGGTCGCCTCGCGTGTCGGAGACCCTGGCACGGCTTTCCAGGCAATTCGACACGGTTATCATTGACGCGCCGCCGATACTGCCGGTTCCCGACGCGGCTCTTTTGGCGTTACAGGCCGATATGACTTTGATGGTGGTGCGCTGGGGATCAACCAAGGCGACGACTGTGACGATGGCGCTACAGCGCCTGCGAAGCCTTAACATCGCGGTCTCAGGTGTGATCATGACGATGGTGGACCAAAGGAGTTACGTTCAGGATGACGATCCGGACAGCGACATTTTTTCCCGCGCGGCCATGAAATATTATGCAAACTGACGTGCGGCACCAATGGCCCAGGTCTTTCATCATCTGATAGCAAAAAGGCGCGGACGACGACATGACGTAGGGATGGCCCGCGCGATAGCGGCAATCGTGCTGACAATGACGGGAACGCCGCATTTTGCGACGGCAAACGATCATGCCGACGCAAGCGGCCTGTACGTCTCCCCTCATGGATCTGACGAAGGTGACGGCACGCGGAAGGCTCCTTTCCGCACCATTCCCGCCGCCTCGCGGGCCGCGGGGGCGGGAACGACGATCCATGTTGCACCCGGCCGTTATCCTGGTGGTTTCATCACCACCGCCAGCGGCACCGCTTCAGCACCCATCACCTATGTCTCGGATGTTCCCGACGGGGCGAAGATCGTGGGCGCAGGCACCGCCGAAACGCCGAACCAGGCGGGCTGGGAAAATCGCGGCAACAACATCATGGTTGCCGGCTTCGATATTGACGGAAGCAGCCCGGACGCAAGCGGTTGGGCCTATGGGTTCTATAATGCGGGTTCGTACGTCACATTCCGCGCCAACACAGTCCACGACATAATGACCGATCCGCATGCCTTCGTTCGACTTACCGCGGGGCGCAACGGCGGTGCCGGGGTGATGATGGACGGCTACTATCACGGCACCCAAGGATCGGTAATCAACAACGTCATCCACACCATCGGGCCATCAGGCTGGCGCAGCTTTCTGGTGCATGGAATTTACCAGTCCGAGACGGGTTCTATAGCGAACAACGTGGTTTATGATGTGGTCGGAGCCGGGATCCACCTTTGGCACGGCGCTCATCATATCAGTATCATCCATAACACCATCGACGGTGCGGCCGGGAGCGCAGGAATCCTCGTTGGGTCCGGCGACAGCGGCTCCTCGCCCACGACAGGCGATTACATCACGGTGATCGGGAATATCGTAACGAACTCTGCCGCCGGTATCGAGGAAGAGGGCATCACCGGGGTCCACAACAAATATATCGACAACCTCCTTTACAACAATATGGATATTGGGATCAGACTACAGAACAATCTTGTCGCCCGAGGCACGGTGATCGCGGATCCACTGTTTTTCGACCGCGCCCACCGTGACTACCGGGTCCGGGACACTTCTCCTGCCGTAGGTCCAACCCGAACGATTGGCGCATCAGGAACCGCTTTGCGGCCAAGACCCAAAACAGGGGAATAAACCGATAGCCGATCAGCGCCGGGATACGGCGCCCAAGGTTCGGCCACACGATCAGCGCTGTTCACACTTTGTCAGCATGATTGGCAGCCATCGACCGCCGACGAATTGACCGATCCCCAGGAACGCGCAACGCAGTGCTGATCCCTTGTACGGGAAGCTTTGGCGGCGACAGAACTGCCGCTATGCTGCGCAGAACCCAGATCAGGTCAGACAGCAGAGTGCGGCGCGGGAAATACTCCAGATCGATGCGTGCCTTATCGGGGAACAGTACAGTCCGATAGAATTCGTGTGGATCATGATCTGGCGGGTAGAGTGCCCCCTCATTGCGAAAAGCCACCTGGCTCGGGCCAAACAGACCGGGATTGTAGTCAAGAAGGTGCCGAAACGGGCCGATGAAGCAGTCGGCGAACTCCAGCGATTCCGGCCTCGGCCCCACGATCGACATGTCGCCAATCAGAACGTTCCACAATTGCGGCAGCTCATCGAGCTTCGTCCGTTCGAGAACCTGCCCTACCCGCGTCATCCGTGGATCATCCTTCAGCGTAACCATGCGGCCGGATGTCTCGCTCTCATGGCGGAATTTGCGGAACTTATAAAGGACGAATCGCCGGCCCATACGGCCAAGACGGATCTGCGAAAAGAACACGGGTCCCGGTGTCTCCAGGCGAATCGCCAAAGCGATCACGATGGATGGCGGCGCAGCGATGGCAAGGCCCGTAACGGCGACGAGCACGTCTATCGCCCGCCGGATCGCGGCGATAAGCAGCGACGACGATATCGTTCCCGAGTCAGCCATCGGCTGCTTTGCCGTTCTATCCGGAGGATATGCCGAGCGCCAGCGTGCGCGCCACGTAATCGACATCTGTTTCGCTCATCTTTGGATGCAGCGGCAGCGTCAGTTCACGCGTGGAGAACCGCTCTGTTTGCGGCAGAGTATCGTGCGTGCGGGAAGAGCGATAGAGCGAGAGCATATGGATGGGTGGATAATGGATGGTCGTTTGTATGCCGGCATCACGCAATTTCCCGACCACACGGTCTCGATCGACACCTTCCGGCAGTATCGCGGGCACGATGTGGTACGCCGATGAGACCCGCGCGTTTGAGAATGGCACCATGACATCAGGGCACTCCCTGTCCAGCGCGTCGCGGTACAGACGGGTCAGTTCCGCTCGCTTCTTGTTCCAGGTGCGCAGATTTTGGAGTTGAACAATACCGATGGCGGCACGCAGCTCGTCCAACCTGTAGTTCCACCCAAGCATGGTAACGTCATAGCCCGGCGTGCGTGCATCCAACCTTTCTCGGGTGCCGCTTGTCATCCCATGCCCGCGCATCTGGCGGATCGCAGCCAGGACCATCGGATCACGGGCAGTCACCATCCCACCCTCGGCCGTGGTCATGTTCTTGTTGCCGTAGAAGCTGAAGGCAGCAACGTCACCCATCAGCCCCGCGCCGAACGCACCCGCCGCATGCGCGGCATCCTCGATCAAATGGATACGATGGGATTCCGCGAACCTGCGCCAGGTGTCCGCGTCAACGAGGTAGCCGCCATAGTGCATCACGATCACCGCCTTTGTCCGTTCGGTGCAGCGATGTTCAGCGTCTTCAGCGGATATCAATGGCCTGCCGATGCTGTCGATGTCGACGAAGACCGGTGTCGCGCCGACATAGCGAACGCAGTTCGCAGTGGCGACAAAGCTGAGCGAGGGAACCAGCACCTCGTCGCCCGGACCGATCTCCAACCCGGCCAGCGCAAGATGCAGACCGGCCGTACAGGACGCGACGGCGACAGCGTCCCGCGCACCGTGTTGCCTCGCAAAACGGCGCTCGAAATCGCGAACCCGATCGCCCATCGTAACCCAGTTGGAATCAATCACCGCGGCCAGGGCTGACTTTTCCTCCTCGCCAAGGGTGGGCTCGCTGACCAATAGCACCTGGTTTTTCTCCCGCTCTTTGCGCGCGGCTCCCTCACTACGGCGTGCTATGCGACAGTGGCGGCGTCCAGCGTGATGGGACTCATGTCGAACGCCGGTGGATCGTCCTCCCAGGCAATCTCCTGCGCCTTCTGGAAATCATCGATACTGCCGATATCCAGCCACAGGCCGCTATGCAGGAAGGTGCGCACCGGCAGGCCATTCTCGAGCATGCAGTTCATGAGATCATCGAAGCCAAACGGGATGCTGCACGGAATATGATCCAGAATGGATGGTTCCATACAGTATACCCCGGTGCTCACCAGATAGGTAAGCCGCGGCTTTTCCCTGAACTGCGTCACCCAGCCATCCGCATCTTCCAGAACACCGAAGTCGACCTTGATAGAACGCCGTGTTGTCGCCACCGTCAGAGCCGCACCATGCCGGCGGTGCGCCGCGACGAAGGCGCTGAGATTAAGGTCCGTAAGAACGTCCCCGTTGAGAACGAGAAAGGTGGAATCGAGCTCGTCGCGGAGCAGACTGAGCGCACCCACTGTACCGAGCGGCTCCTTCTCCTCGGTGTAGTTGATGCGGAGGTCCCACTGCCCACCGTCACCACAGTAACTACGAATCAAGTGCCCAAGATGACCCGTCGTGACATAGGCCTGACGAGCACCATGCCGCCGCAGCCATTTGAGTAGCAGTTCCAGGACCGGCTTTGTGCCAACGGGCATCAGCGGTTTGGGAAGGACCAGCGTATAAGGTCGCAGGCGGGTACCTTTTCCTCCGGACTGGATCACGGCTTTCATGGATCCCTCCCTGGTTGCCGGAACGATGCCATTTTCCTTTTTGTATGTAAATACGCGTTTTTTTCGCTATTTTCTGGTTCCTCCGTGTGCGGGCAGGCAATTCCGCGGAGAGCGCGGCCACGCCGATCATCCGGTTCGTTCAAGTTCCTGTGCAACGGATGGAAGCACGCGTCGGGACCTGACAAAGGACATGCCGTCGCGCCAAAGAGGTACCGAATGATCACGCTGCTGCGTACTGCAACTTGGGCATGCGTAACGATCCTCGCGGTGCTATCGCTCTTGCCAGGTAAGGACATGCTGCGGTCCGGCCTGCCTGGTCACATCGAGCACTTCATCGCCTATGCGGGCACCGGCATGGTGGCGACAGCGGCATATGGTCCCCCGAACCTCAGGACAGTCATGCTGCTTTGGGCCTATGCCGGCCTGCTGGAATACCTTCAGCGCTTTTCCCCAGGCCGCCACCCCGCTGTCGGCGATTTCCTATCCTCGGCGTTCGGAACACTGTGCGGCACAATAGCCAGCATCATCCTCCGCCGAGCAGTCCGGTACCTGACTGTCGCCAACTAGAGCGTATCGTCGCAGGCGAACACGCCGGAGACGCGAATCGTGCGATCAAACAAAAACCTGGAGCCTGTCCGGTTCTTTTGATCTGCACCGGACAGGCCCAAACGGAACGGCGACCGTAACCTGAGCAACTTCACCGGCAAAAACCCGAGACAATCGGCGTTGGTTCCTCGCGCTATCGTGACGCTAAAAGGAGATTGATACATGGCTTTACTATGCTTGGCGAAGGAGGTTTTCGAACAATAATCCAGAGGCCAGTTTTGATATCGAAAGCGGGGGGTTCGCGGGGAACGTGGGAAAACGTATCCCGGGCTGTCGAAAGTTCCGGCGGGACTGGCCGGCAAGCACGGCGGCATAACCCATACGAAGCGGCAGGCGCGGCCAGAACGCCGCTTTGGGAAAAACCGCTCTGTGGCCCGGTCTCGTCCGGTGGCGCATTCCGGCCGGAGGGACGAATGGTAAGCGCTTGTATCCTGGCGTTGTCGATGCCCGCAGCCGAGGTGGCACTGGCTGAACTCTGGTTGCAGGTTGCACGGCACGGTCTCCAGTCACCCGAGATTCGCCTGGAATTTGCAGAACGCGGTCAGATCATTCTCTGCGCGACATTCATTGATCGCCCGCGATCGGCATGCGCCCTGCAGGCGTGGACCAGCGGGATACTATCGAAACGTTATGGTGCTGAAGGCGCCGAGGCTTGTCCCGCGCCGGGAAGGCAACCCATTCGACGTGGCGGAACATTGCCGGGATGGCCCGCGCGGAAGGCTCTTGCTTTTACGATGGGCCGAGGAGGGCCTCAGGCCAGGGCAGTCAGCCAAACTGCGCATCGCACCTGCCCGCCCTGGAAAAACGACAGATAAGGCACGGGCGCAACGCGATCGGACAAGGACGTAGAGCAGGTCGGAGCTTCTGTCATCACCGAACAGGCTCTACGGGCCGAACATCGCCACCTCCGAATAGGTCAGGTCACCCAGCCGCGGCGGATCCGGTCCTTTGAAGTATTTAGGTCGATTTCCGACGTATCTGCCAGCAATGCCTGAGATCGGGCTGTTCGAATCAACAAGCGCCAAAGGAAAACCCTGGCGCACCAGAAATCTCCCCACAGCCCCGGCAAATCGGACAAAGTCCGCCACGTCGCGACAGTAGACAAGGTGCACGAGGGGAAGCGTCGTTGCCTTCCGGCGCGGCGAAAAAATAAACGGATAGCTGCCGTCCTTCGCATGGCAAATAACGCTGATACAACCATAATCAGCGTGAGTCCGCAGCAAGTCCAATTCCGAGATCGGCAGGTTATGGTCGTGGGCACGATCTCCTGTGACAGCCTCCACGCAACAACCGCCGGGCTGCCGGGACAGGGCCGGGACGCTCACCATGACCCCCTGGCAATATCGCAAATAGCCTTGCGTCTCCAGAATAGGCCAAGTGTGTCGGGACGGCGTGGCGTTAATGTAGGTCACAGATCTGTGCTTCAGGGCGTGCGATGCCAGCATGGACGCGTAAGTCCGGAACGCGGGTTCCACATACCAATTCGACACGCTGCATCGGAGTCGCCCGTCTCCGTCGGGCACGCAGGAATGAATCAGCAACAGGACACCAACAACTGCCCCCCCACTTTCCAGCAGGTATCCATACCTTGGAAACCCTGAAGGCGTTGAATGCTCGTCAAGCCGCTTGAATGCATGCAGCCACGACGCGCGCTGCCAGGCCGACCCGCGCGCGCGGAACGTGACGATCCTGCTTATGTCCGCCGGCTCTATCTGACGACAACGGACCGGAAGCGCTGGCACCGGCGCGCGCCTTCTTTCTCTCTGTTCACGAGAATGTAAATGTCGCTTCCTATATATTCATGTCTTCTTTCTGGCCGTCAAAAACAAAATCGCAAGGATCACGACCGTGTCCGTGAGGTCCGCGATAGTTTCCCAGTTCGAGCAGGTCGCGCGAGAGCAGAACAAGAAGATCCCGCCCTTGACCGATGACATGGCCCTGCTGGACTCCGGGCTTGATTCTCTTTGCCTGGCCATTGTCGTCGCTCGGCTTGACGACGAACTTGGTTGCGATCCCTTCAGTACCTCCGAAGACACCTTTTTTCCCGTTACGTTGCGAGATTTCGTCAGGCTCTACGAGGATGCAGCGAAGTGACCGCGCGACACTTTGGAGTTTGCTGAACGCCGCCGGGCGTGCGTCTGATCGGTTCATTCACGCGCAACACGGCAGCGTGCGTCTCGGTGATCTGGACCGCGGATCAGCGCTCAACGGGGGGCCTGAAAACCTGCGTGGGCGCTCAATCCTGATCAGCACCGCCGAACAACTCACCGCCGCCCTGACGATGATCGAACTCGACGGCGTCGCGGCGCGCATGGTCCTCTGCCCGCCGGGTCTTCCCCCCGCCCACCTCAATGCCGTTATGTCGGCGGCGTCCACTGACGTGGCGGTCACCGACGGCCCCATACCCAACGGGGCGCCCAGCGTCGTCCTATGCTCGCCGCGCCTCTTTCCCCCCATACCCGACCGGCGCTGGAGTCATCAGACCGAGTGGGTGCTTTTGACATCAGGTACGACCGGGCCGCCCAAGCTGGTGCAGCATACCTTGTCCACCCTGGTCGCGCCGATTGGTGATATTCGTACATCAGCGACGTGGAGTACTTTTTACGATGTCCGCCGCTACGGCGGTCTGCAAATCCTTCTGCGCGCGCTTCTGGGAGGCGGCTCCCTTGTGCTGTCGAGTGCCCGGGAGCCGGTGGGGGAATTTCTGGCCAGGGCCGGGAGAGCCGGCGTAACCCATATCTCCGGAACCCCGTCACATTGGCGACGGGCTCTGATGAGCCCGTCGGCACATGAACTCTCACCCAGCTACGTCCGCCTGTCGGGGGAAATCGCCGACCAGGCCATCATCGATGCCGTGCGCGCCTGCTATCCTGGCGCGGATATCGCCCATGCATTTGCCTCGACGGAAGCCGGCGTGGCTTTCGCCGTTACCGACGGCTTCAGCGGTTTCCCCTGTGAGCTGATCGGGCGGCCAAGCGTCGACGTGGAGACGAAAATAGAGGATGGGTCACTCCGCATTCGCTCATCGCGCAACGCCCTTCGCTATCTTGATTCCAGGCAGAACGCTCAAGGGAAGGCCCTGAAGGATCCGGACGGCTTCGTGGACACCAGCGACATGGTGGAGCGCAGAGGAAACAGATACATCTTCATCGGCCGGAGGGATGGCGTCATCAATGTTGGCGGCCTGAAGGTTCATCCGGAAGAAGTCGAAGCGGTGATCAATCTGCATCCGGCCGTCAGGATGTCGGTCGTTCGTGCCCGAAAGAGCCCGATCACGGGCGCGGTCGTGACAGCGGATGTCGTGCTAAAATCCGTTTCGTCGGACGACAATGCATTGAAGCAGGATATCATCGCCGCATGCCACCGCGCCTTGGCTGGATACAAGGTCCCGGCTGTCGTCCGAATCGTGGCCGCTTTGGAGGTCGCAGCCACCGGCAAGCTCGCCCGCTCCTGATGAGGACAGTCATCGTCACCGGTGGTAGCCGGGGGCTAGGCTTGGCGATCGCGCGCACGCTTGCCGCCGCGGACTACCAGGTGATCTGCATTGCTCGCCGGGAGAGCGAGACGCTTGTGGCAGCGATGCAGGCGCTCGATCGGGACAGGCTGCGGTTTCAGCCGTTCGACCTGGCCGATATCGCTGGCATTCCTCACATGGTCAAGGGACTACGGCGGGCCTTCGGGCCGATCTATGGGCTTATCAATAATGCGGCCGTGGGTACTACCGGCGCCTTCACGCTGTTGCACGACACTCACATCGAACAGATGATTCGGCTTAACGTCACGTCCCCACTTGTGCTGACAAAATACGTAGTCCGGTCGATGCTGTCGGAAGGATGCGGCCGCATCGTGAATATCGCTTCCATTGCCGGCTTTACCGGATTCAAGGGCCTTTCGGCTTACGGTGCGACCAAAGCGTCGCTCATTGGCTTCACACGCTCACTCGCGCGGGAGGTGGGAGGAAGAAACATTACGGTAAACGCAATCGCCCCTGGGTTTGTCGAGACTGACATGACAAATGGCCTGCGGGGCGAGCAGCGTGACCAGATAATCAGACGTAGCGCCCTGCATCGCCTGGCTGAAGCAGACGATGTGGCCGGGGCCGTTGCGTTCCTTCTCAGCGACAAGGCCCGGAACGTCACGGGGACGGTCTTGACCGTCGATGCCGGCAGCGTGGCGTGACAGACGGCCTGAATCGCTCTCACAAGGGGACCAACCCGAGCCGAAGCCGCTCCAGAAGGGGAACGTCCAGCGGAACGAACGCATGAACGCTCCGGTCATTGAAGTAGACTATTTCTCCCCCGGCCGCCGGTTCATAGCCTTCCAGCGCCAGATCGTATTTCTTTGGTCTGAAAGTGGCTGTCTTCTCGATATTTTCACAGATGCGCAGGAACAATGGATGGGCGTACTCGGGCAAGTGCAAGGACAGATGGCTGCGAAGCGCCGCAACATCGAAGTTCGGCTCAACCGTGATTGCAGCCATCCCCGCCCGGCCTTCTGCCTCGGGTACGGTCACGCCATACACGACCGCTTCCGACACTCCGGGGAACCCCAGGATCACCGCGGTGACCTCCCCGGTGGATACGTTCTCGCCTTTCCAGCGAAAAGTATCGCCGATACGGTCGACGAAGTAGAAGTAACCGCTCTTATCTTTTCGCATCAGATCGCCGGTTCGGAACCATGTGTCTCCTTCCGCAAAGACGTCGCGAAGGAGCTTCCTGCTCGACGCGTTCCTGTCGGTATATCCCTCGAACCGGCTTCCCGAAAATGGATCGTTTCCGGCCAATTCACCCAGCGCCTCGCCTGCTTCGCCCTCGGCGCAACGGATGCAAAAGCCGTCGTCGCCCCGCGCCGGTTCACCCGTGTTGATGTCAAATCTGACGACGGCAACTTGCGAGCGATACGCAAGAAATGGCGGAATCCGGCCAATTGCGCCCGGCTTCCCCTCGCAGTTGTAGAGCGAGAAAGTGGCTTCGGTCGCCGCGTAGAATTCAAGTATCCGAGGGATACGAAATCGCTGCTGGAACTTCTCCCATATGTTGGCGCTGAGCCCATTGCCGCAGCAGAGTCGAAGCGTGTGGTTGGTTTCGTGGGGATGTGGGGCGCTGTTAAGAAGGTAGCGGCAAAGCTCGCCGATATATTGGAACAGCGAGCAGTCCCATTCGACCACATCGCTCCAAAATTGGCTGGCCGAGAACTGAGGGCGGATTAACACCGATCCACCGCTGACCAGCATGGCGCCGGTCGCTACCACACCACCCGTGGCATGATACATGGGCAGGCAATTATACATCCTATCGCCGGCGCGTGTATCCATCATGCCGGCAAACCAGCGGCTCCACTGCATCACCCTCAAGTGGCTGACATTGGCCGCTTTGGGCAACCCGGTCGTGCCTGACGTATAGATGTAAAGAGCCTGATCCGCCAGCGTAGGTGCGTGGTCAGCAGATATAGGCCGTGGCGCGTTGATGTCCGCGTAGACCATTTGGTCTATTCTTGGAAAGTCATGGTGGGTCTGCCCATGGACCCAGAATCGCATCGAGCCACTGAGGTGCGGAATCGCCGTGAGAAGATTGTCCACGAGACCGGACCCCACGATCAGGTGCCGGGGCACAACGATATCAATCGAATGCGCGAGCGAGGTCCCCGTAAGACCGACGTTGAGCAGCGCGACAATGACACCGACGCGTGACAAACCAAGCCAGATCATCATGTATTCGGGGCAGTTCTGCATGAGCAGACCGACAACATCGCCGCGCGCGAGGTCTTGAGTCACCGCCCAGTTGGCGTACTGGTTGATCCGATCCGCAATGTCGGAATAAGTGAGGCATTCCTGATCGGTCAACAAGGCTGGGGTCGAATCAAAGGTCGGAGCCAGAGCTTCGATCAGTGCGGGGAGAGTGAGCCGGGCGTCATCTCCAATCGGCTTGATCCTCTCGAGCGCCCGCAACCACGCCTCGGCAGCGGAGCCGAATTTGCCTTGTTGACCAACCGCCATCCGACCATTCCGCCTTTAGCGATCGAGGGAAGACCTCAGGCATTGTCACGACGGGATTGTTGATTTGGGCGAATCCCGCACGGGCTACACGCCGCCAAGAAAACCTCAGTCACGCTGCGGACGTTCACAAGAACCCCTGATCAGTCCAAGGCCGATATATCAGGCAGCACGATTCCTGGATGCCCCGCAGGTCTTCTTGTGCCATCCAAGCGCACCGCATCGTATCGAGTAGCGCAGGCCCTCCGCCATGCGCGTCACATCAATCCGAACGTTCTCCCACGCATTGGCGCGCCACTGTCGCGGATGAAGAAGAAAGTAGATGCAGGAGACCCGGTCGTCTATCGCCTTGGAGGGCGATTGAGGCTTCCACCAATCCGGAGCGTCGTTATCCGAGAAACGAAACTTAACTGGACCATTCAGCCAGTCGTCATAGGCTTCGGCGATGATGCCAAACTGCTTGCGCAGTGATTGATCAAGTGCGTACTGATTAGGAATACGCAGCTTTCGATTGACCCAATCTCCATGAGATGCGATCGTCTGAGGCAACGCGCCGGCGAATTGGGCATAGACTGCGATGTTCTTCCTGAACGCCGCGCGTATCTCGGGAATGCACTGGTCTATCTGCTCTCTGTTGCAGAGACCCAGGCGTTTGACGGTCGTCGCGAGTTCCTCATAGTGAAAACCGACCTCGCTGCCTCGCTGTGCTATCCGCCGCATGAGGCTTGAATCGAGAGTCGAAAGCCTGAAATAGTACGTGGCTCTGACCGCGAGCGACTGGGCGACATCGAACATCGTCTCGGCGGTTGCAACGTCGCTGTCCACGTCCATGCGAATGATGCAGCTTAGTTCAGGCATCATCCCGTTTCTGCTGCATCTTGCCAGCTCGGCAATCGTAAGAAAGACATACCCCTGGTTGACAAGACTCTGGAGCAACCGGCGATATTCCTCCACGCGCGAAGGCATAAGCAAGTTTTGATAAAGGCGATAACCGGTTTTGCTTATCACGAGTCCACTCGCCTTCGTTCCCAGATCCAGGTCACCCGCTCGGGGACAAAGCCTGACCGGGTCTTGAAGTTCCGTAACCCTTCCAGCCCGCCAAGAAACATATCATACATCACCCAGCGGGGATAACCGTGCGCGCTTCGGTGCCGATGCATCGCGCCGACGGTAGCGTGGATCAACAGGTACATGATCCCATCGTCGAGACGTTTTGCATCACCAAGAATGCGTGAGTAGAAGCAGCAGTCGCCTATGACCGGAAGATGGCAATATGCTCGTAAAGCCCCCTCCGGGTCGAGAACGCCGTACCACGGCCCGGGGCTCGACAGATAGGTCGCGACGCTCGCGCGGTCCAAATAATCAGGCCGAATTGCACGATTTTGACGAATGCCGGTCGAGACATGGATATCCATGACTTGCTCGATCCGACACCTGGGATCGATACGCTCAACGCGATACCCCAGTTTTTCGGCGCGCCGCACTTTCCTGCGGAAGTAGACGAAGCGTGGGCTGGAAAACAGGGTCTCGAACGGACCATCCAGATCACGCAGCGCCACGCCGAAGGATTTGCGGCCGACGAACGGAAACTTCGGATGGGGCGCCTTGAAGGACCGATAAACGTCGAAGCAATATTTGTCACCGAACAAGCAAATCAGCACAGGCGGCTTGGAGAGGAGGTCTTTCACGATCCGCAGACGGGTGTGCGACATCGTCAGCCATGCCAGGCAGTGCGATGCAATGCCGCCCGCCCTGGATACACGCGCGAGCCCGGTTCCGCGCTGACGGTCCGGAGCACCGATCTCGACCTCCGGCCCGTCGGAGCGCGCCGTTCCAAGGCTCATCGCACAGACGCGTCGACTGCTACAGGGACAGCCCCGGAAACACCGGGTTGTCCTCTTCTTCTATCGGCCGACCTCGCAATGAAGAAGCCCAATGCCGACTCCAGCGCATAGATCAGTGAACTGCCCGCCACGGTCAGCCAGAGCCAACCCGTATAGGTCGTAAGGCCGGCCAGAGCAGCGATGCCAAAGCTAATCCAGTTCGCCATCCGCAACGCATGCCACAGAATGATATAGCGCTTGGCTCCAATAATCAGGGGGACATTGGTTGCCGGCTCGGTCACGAACCAGAGATAAGAGGCGATGGCGATGATCGAGACCGTGCGAGACGCATCGCTCCATTTGTGACCGAGGAGAACCGGTAGCAACGCTGGGGCAAGCAGGCTTATGGCGGCGAATGGGACCAAACCCACCGCCGCCATGCCGATGACCGTCCGCAAGACCAGGTGCGCGATCGGCCGGCCACCGGCATGCAGGCGGGAAAGGCGTTGGTTGACGACGTCGCCGACGGCCAAAGCCACGACACTGCCGGGTGCCGAAACGAAAGCGGTCGCCAGGGAGTACCAGCCGGCCGGTACCGCACCAAACGCCAGCGTCACAGTAGCCAATGGTAGCTGCTGGTTGGCTGAACGGATCAACTCAGACAGGGCGAGGGCACTGACCGTTTTCTTGTGTCGTGCCAGGATCACCAAGCTTTGGCGCACACGCGGGCGCAGCACCATGAGGCGCATGACCCTCCGGTTTGCGCGCAACTGGACCGCCAGCGCACACGCATCGGCGGCAATCTGCCAGGAAAGCATGACGATCGCCCCATGACCGTGCATGCCCTGCCAAATGACCGCGGTGCCGATAATGCCTGCGACAAATACCACCGCCCTTATTGCCTGTGCGACGGCGGCATCTCGAAACTTTGCAACGCGAATTGAATAGAGACGAGTGGCCGTCATGGCCACGAGGACCAGCATCGAAACTGGCGCCGGCCACATCAGGCGGCGGAGATCCAGGGCAGATTGTATCGGCAGCATGCCCGCCAGCCGTTCGGTCAGCAGCAGCAGGACGAACAGTACCAACGTACCGCCGAGGGCGATCAGCAGCAGCGCAACCATCAGCCGGATTGCCGTCGCCTTGGCCTGCACGACAACGATCAGGCGTTCGGTCTTCCAGGTGACGATTGTGGCAATAAGCGCAATCGTGCTGTAAGTAAACGAGTACAGGCCAAAATCGGCAGGCTCATAAAGCCGCAGGAATAGCGGAGCCGCCAGGAACAGAATTGCCTGGGACAGCAGCGCTCCACTGCCGAGCGTCCCGGCGTCACGTATGGCTGAAGGAAGCCTGCTCCGCGCGATACGCTCGCGTAGCGAGGACTGTGACTTGCGGCGCACTGTTGCTGGGTTCGGACCGGACATCAGGGCCTGACGCCATAGAGGGAACCCGCCGCGGAGATCACTCTTCCGGAAATGTCGGGATGGAACTCACCATCCAGACCAAAGGCCGCCTGGAAGCCTGTGACCTCGTAGCCGCCCTCGGGAAGCTGGAGGGACGTCGGAACGTAGAGAGCCGGTCCGGCCAGATAGCCGGAGAAAAGATTGACGCCGGTTGCGACGGATTCAAGCAGCGGTGTCCACTCGCCGAGCATCTCACCATTGAACGCGAGGATGCCAAGGTTTTCCGCCAGCGACACCCGGGTTATTTGCAGGCCGAGATCTGATCCGTTGCAGCGCGCCTGAAAGATATCCGGGGCACAAGTACGCGTGACCGAAATGCCGGTATCATCGACTGGGAGTTGCCTCTCCCTATAAGCCTGAAGAAGAGCGTCAAGCACGCGGTCCACCCACGCCTGGTAGGTTCCGGTCCGCACCGGAAGGGCTTGAGGATAGAATGGCAAAAGCCACAGGCACGCCTGCTTCCAGTCCGCCGGAAGGTGGCGGGGCATCCTCGGCAATGCCGACCCTGCGAGACCGGGGAGATAAATGACCGCGCAATTGGCCCCAAAGTGGCCACGTACGGCGTCACGGACCAAACCGGGGAAATCGGGAGAGACGCGTGTGAAACCCGGATAGCGGGCTGGATGGGCTGCCAATGTCCAGATCACCCCTCGAACCCTGCCCTGTTGGTCTTCCAGAAAGATGGCTCGCAGCCAGGGATCGATGAAGCCGCGTTTATTCTCCGCGAGAGCAATGCGCCGCCCGTAGACCAGGCGATGTTCGCGGAGCAGCGCCGGATAGTCCAGCACACGGGACGGCAGCCTTCTGTTGATGTTCAACCCCGTTCGCTGTTTCCCGTAACGCAGCGTGACTGGATCGCCCGGCTCCTGACGGTCGCTCAATTCCTTGAGCGCATCAGCGCATGCCGAAACAAAGCCCTGATACCATTTTGGATCATGTCGCCCGAGCAACGGAAGGTCCGGCGCAAGGGACGGAGCGTTGTGAGTGTGGGTCGCGAACAGCAGAAGTGGTGTGTCAAAATCGCCGAGTGCGTCCCTGATATCGGATATGGATCGGTCGGTCAGGAACAGCGTATCGACACTGCCTATCAGAACGTCATTCCCGCTATCGTCGCAGAGTCGCAGAAAGACGGCCTCCAGATTTCCGTCGATCCGGTCGTAGATACCGGAGCGCCTCGTGTACCCGGCAAGCGGCATGGACTGCGTGGGCGTGAATGCAAAAGAGGACGCACTCAGTCGCAACATGGCTTGCGGCTACCCGCCCATGTCTGAGCTGGCATGCCACCGCGTCAGGCTGTCGCTGAGCGCCATGTGTGAATACCGTCGCGTTGGCCGGTTGGATCTATCCACGCCAGAGAGTCGTCGCACCAGTCATTTTCTTTGTAAATCCCCTTCCGTTTATCCCAACAAGTACAAAAATCGAGGAGCCTGATCCACGGAAAGGGAAGCGGCGAGGACTCTCGTTTTTTTTATCCGCCCGCGCGAAAAAGAAGTCGATTTTTCTACCGCGCCAGAACGACAATCCGGCCTGACCACCGGCATCCGGAATAGCCCTGGGCGAACCATCTCGAACCGCCGGCCGGCAGCGACGGCGGCCCCGATTGGGTGCTGCGCGCTGCATGGCAGTCTATGGTGTCCGGAAAGGAAGTATCGTGCTGGAGAAACCCAAGGTTGCCTATTTCGCGCACGAGTCCGCCTATGTGGATGAAGGGGCGGAGATCGGCGACGGCACGCGCATCTGGTATTTTACCCACGTTTTCGGAAAGTCAAAAATCGGCCGGGACTGCATCATCGGCCAAAATGTCATGGTCGGACCGGGCGCCGTCATCGGCAATCATTGCAAGATCCAAAACAACGTAAGCATCTATACGGGGATTACGCTGGAAGATGGGGTGTTCTGCGGCCCTTCCTGCGTTTTCACCAATGTCGTCAATCCGCGCGCGGAGATCGAACGCAAGGACGAATTCCGGTCAACCGTCGTTGGAAGAGGCGCAACCATTGGCGCCAACGCGACAATCCTCTGCGGCCACCACATCGGCGCCTACAGCTTCATCGCCGCGGGGACGGTCGTAATCCGAGATGTACCGGCTCACGCGCTCGTCGCCGGCAACCCGGCCCGCCAGATTGGTTGGATGAGCCGGGCAGGATATCGGCTGACCGATAGCCTGGTCTGCCCTCATACCGGCGAACGGTATGCACCGGACGGCGTTGGCGGTCTTTCCCTGATCGAGGACACAACCGCCTCCGCGAACACCACGGACCCGACTCCCGACCGGTCCAGATGGTGATCCTGGCTGAGCAGTACCGCGAGGTAGCCTCCATGCGCGCGGCCGTTCTCCACAGCCGACCGCGTAGTGCACGCACGCAGCGCATCGGTTCCTGGCTCTCCGCCGTGTTCTCGGTGGAAACGTGTTTTACGCTGTTCTTGTTCTCCGGACGATTCAAGGGATTGCCGGAACTCCAGGGGTCGCCGGTCGATGTGACGCTGCTTTTTTTGACCACGACATGGTGCCTGGTCGCGTGGAACATAATATCCGGCCGGATCAAGCCTCTCCGGCCCACGCTTCCCTTTGTCATGATGATTCTGTTTTGCGAGTATGCGGTGGTCAGCCTGTTCTGGTCCAGCCTCGACCCGATCAACCTGGACAAGGCCGCGCGATTCATCTTGTTGACCGGTTCCGGTTTTTTCGTTGCCTGCCTCCTCGCCTCAGACGAAGTCAGACGCAAAAGACTTCTGGGCGCGGTTGCATGGCTCAGCTTCGCACTTGTGCTGTATTACTTGCATTACCGATACATCCTTGGCATCGACCTGATGTCACCGGAGTACAGTTGGGTCGATCGGCAGACGGAAGGTGGCGACAACTACCTTGAGTATGGTGAACATGCCGCCATTCTGTTCAACGTATTGCTCACACTCGGCGCACTCGCTTCATGGAAGCAGGCCGTCCTCGCCGCGATCGGATCGGCCCTACCGCTTGCTGTTCTTCTGAGTGCTGGCGGTCGTGGCCCGCTCGCTTTGTCGGCCGCCGCCATTGTCCTGCTCGGCCTCATCCTTTTCGTGCGAGGCCAGGGCTTCAGTCGGGCCCTGGGCCGATTGGCAGGCTTCGTTGCCTGCCTGCTTGTCATCGGCATGATTGCCTATGTGTCGGCTGGCCAAGACAAGGACGCTGAACTCAGCGGGCTCCACACCGTGGAGCGCTACCAGGCGCAACTGTCCGGCGAGGACACATATTCAATGGATCTGCGCGCAGATGGGCGACGATTCGCGTTCAGTCAATGGTTGCAAAAGCCCGTATTCGGCTGGGGTATCGGCGAGTTCCGGGTGCAGGATACGTTGCTCCGCTACCCGCACAACACGCTGCTCGAAGTGCTGATGGAGCTGGGCCTTGTCGGCGCCTACCTGTATCTTGGCACGATCGTTCCCCTTGTCCTGCAGTGTTGGCGCATGGTACGTGCGCCGCCGACCGACTGGTCCGACATTGCGATCGTGGTCCTGTTTATCACTACCTTATGCTGGGAGCTGACGTTTGCGGGCTACCTGGCTGACGACCGCATCTTCTTTGCCTACGCAGGGATGATAACGGGCGCCGGCAGCACCTTTGGTGTGTTCACGGTAAGGCGATGAAGATCCTGCTTATCGACCATTATGCAGGTTCCGACCTAATGGGCATGGAGTACCGCCCGTTTTATTTCGCGCAGGAGTGGATAGCAGCCGGACATGACGTGACAATCATCGGCGCGGATTTTTCGCACCTGCGCGGGCGTCAGCCGACGGTAACAGCCGATCTTGAAATCACCACGGAAGGTCACGTGCGGTTCCGCTGGCTTCGGACGCGCCACTACGATGGTAACGGCGTACGGCGCGTGGTGAACATGTTGGAGTTCGTCGGAAAGTTGTTCGTCTATGGCCGCAGGATTGCAGCGCAGGAGAAGCCGGACATCGTGATATGCTCTTCCACCTATCCGCTCGACATTTATCCGGGGGCACGAATCGCACGAAGGGCGGGCGCTCGGCTGGTCTTTGAAGTGCACGACCTGTGGCCGCTGACACCGATCCTGCTTGGCCGGCTTTCCCCGAGCCACCCATTTATTCGATTGCTGCAGCACGCGGAGGACTGGGCCTATCGGCACGCCGATACCGTCGTGTCCATCTTGCCGGATGCCAAGGACTACATGGTGGCGCACGGCCTCGCCCCGGCGAAATTTGTGCACGTCCCAAACGGCATACCAACATTCCGCGGTCTCCCCGATCACGAGGAGCTGCCGGCCGAGATACAGTCCCAAATCGAAAATGAGCGCTCCCGGGACAGGTTCCTGGTTGGCTTCGCCGGCGGCATCAATCTCAACATGGCGCTTGATACCGTTCTGGATGCCGCTCGGCTTCTTGCGGACGCCAATGTGGGCTTCTTTATAGCCGGAGACGGCGCGAGCGCGTCACGCCTGCGGGAACGGGTAACGCAGTGCCGCCTCGACAACGTCCATCTCGTCGGACGGATCGCAAAGCTGGCCGTGCCTGTCTTCCTGTCCCGGATGGACGCCCTGGTTATTCCGTGGCACCGCAATCCGCTGTACCGATACGGCGTGTCGCCCAACAAGCTATTCGACTATATGCTTGCAGCCAAACCGATCCTGCAGGGAAGTGACGCGAGCAACGATCTGGTAACGGAGGCGCAGTGCGGCCTTACGATCGAACCCGAGAATCCCGTGGCTTTGGCAGATGCGGTTCGCCGGCTTCTCGCACTCCCGCCTGAGATGCGGGATAAACTTGGTGAAAACGGCCGCCGCTATGTTCTGGCCAACAATGATTGCCGCATCCTCGCACGGAACTTTCTTGAAAGCGCAATACCGGTTGGCTCACGTTCCAGTGCCACCCGAAGCATGTCGCCGCAGTATGGCCGGATTGTCACGGATCGATGAAACCGAAGCAGACGGCTGGCGGAACCGCTCCAACTCGATACGAACCCGGGCAGCCGCACGCAGCAAGCGGTCCGTCGCGCCGCGCAGCCGATCAAAATCGACAGACGCGGGTGACACCATCACGGAATCGAGAGCAACAAGGAAGGTGGAGACTTCCACCGTCACCATATCCCGAAGACCAGGATCGAAGCCGCTCAGGCCGCTTTCTGCGTGCATCGCCGCGGTGCGGGAAGCGCTGAGGTCGGGGCTTGCCTCCGTCGAGTCCGCTACGGGGTCGGTCCGCGCGGCGCTCTGCCGCTCGATCGCTCCACCGCGCGCACGAGCCGACAAGTCCTCGGCCACCTCGCTTTCCGACCTGAAACCAAGCTTCGACGCCTGTTGGACGACATAGCGGATTGCCGGTGCCGTGCAGCCGTAGTCGCGTGCAATTCGTGCCAGAGATTCCCCCGCGGCATACCGGCCGGCAATCACTTTCCATTCGGTACGCGCGATCTTTCGCTGGGGCCGCTGAGCCATGGCTGCCGCTTCGGCCATCATCCGCAAAATCCTCCAGCCAGCTTTATCCTGCTCGAAAGGTGAAAATATCAAACCTCCACCCTGCGGCATCGTGTAACATAGGTCTATTTCATGTTCCGGTTCAATTGTCACGTAATGAATTATCTGAAGGGCACTCTAAGGAGACTTATCCACTGATTTTTAGGACGACGGCCGGGCGATCTGTCGTAAAAACCTGCTCCACCTGCTTTTTACGATGATTTCGGATTATCGTCCTAGTAAAATGCGAAATGAGCCAGGAGCGGCGCCATGGCAAAGACAATCATGAATTTCGGTTGCGGGATATTCTGTCCCGACGGCTACGTGAACGTTGACGGCAGCCTGACAGTCCTGCTCGCGCAAATGCCGATCCCCGCCGCCTTATACGGGCCGAGGGAACCGTACATAAGGGCCATCCGAGCGGGACATGTGAAGCACGGGACCGCGCGCAGACTGCGGGTCCCTGCCGCTACCCTGGATGGCTTCTACGCCTCGCATGTCCTTGAGCATATGTCCCGCGCCGATTGTCTCAGCTTATTGGAACGTGTCCGCCTGTGGCTCAAACCAAATGGCCTGGTCCGCATCGTTCTGCCTGATCTGCACCTGCTTGCCGATCAGTATGCAAGCGGGACGATTGACGCCGATCATTTCGTTACAAAAATGCATACAGCGATCGACGGGATGGGGGCGTGGCAGGTCGCCTCCAGCCATGCGTTCCATCGCTGGATGTATGATCCATCCAGCTTCACCAGGATCATGGTGTCGCTGGGCTTCCGGGACGTCCAGGTGTGCAAAGCCGCCGAAAGTGCCTTGGCCGAGTTCGCCGAACTCGACCGCAAGATCGGCCGGGAAGACCAGTCATTCTATGTGGAAGCGGCGCCCGGCCGGTAATCGTTTATTCCGCCGCTCGCTGACCGGTATCGGCCGCGGCGTCCGCGATGGCAGCGACAACGCGATCGAGTTGCGCGTCGGTCATCTCGGGAAACATTGGCAGGCTAAGTATCCGATCGGCCACCCGCTCGGTAACCGGCAGGGCACCCTTCGGCATTGCAAGACGGGCATAGGCCGGTTGCAGATGCAGGGGACACGGATAATGCACCCCGGTCTCAATGCCACGAGCCGTGAGCGAGGTCCGCAGCCCTTCACGGTCCCTGACGCGGATGACGAACAGGTGCCAAACCGGCTCGCTGCCCGGCGCTGTCTCCGGCAGTTGCACACCGGATCCGGCAAGTGCCGATAAATACTTGCCCGCCAGCCGCCGGCGTGCGGCATTCCAGCCATCCAGATGACCTAGTTTCACCCGCAGGATGGCTGCCTGCAGGCCATCGAGACGGCTGCTGACACCTTCCCGAAGATGGATGTACTTTGATTGTCGGCCATGATTTGCCAAAGCGCGAGCCGTTTCGATAAGGGGTCGGGAATTACTCACAATCGCGCCGGCGTCGCCAAAGGCGCCCAGGTTCTTTGCCGGATAGAAGCTGAAGCAAGTGACGTCACCGATGCCGCCGGCGCGACGGCCACGCCACGTCGCACCGTGCGCCTGAGCGGCATCCTCGACCACCTTGATGCCATGCTGGCGCGCGATCGTGAGGATTGCATCCATGTCGCACATCTGCCCGTACAGATGCACAGGAATAACTGCCTTGGTCCGCGGTGTTATCGCGGCTTCAAACTGCCGGGGGTCCAGCAGCATCGTATCGTCCCTGATGTCCACCAGCACCGGCAGGGCACCGCATTGGGAAATCGCTTCTGCCGTGGCAATGAACGTATGAGCAACGGTAATGACCTCATCGCCCGGCCCGATGCCAAGAGCGCGTAACGCGATGTAAAGTGCATCGGTTCCGTTGCCCGTACTTGCACAGGCTTCGGCACCGCAATACGCCGCGAATTCCTCCTCGAATAAAGCCACTTCTGCACCTTGGATGAAGGCCGAGCGGTCAATGACCGAGGCAATGGCTTCATCGATTCCGGTTTTGATAGTCGCGTATTGAGCGCGCAAATCGACGAACGGGACTGGTAATGTCATCGTGACATCTCCTGCAACCGCCTTGGCATGCCACCCTGCTTCAAGGATGCCTGAGCCGCCTCCAGAACACCGACCACGGCGCGGGCATGTTGCGCATCAGTCTCCGGTTTGCGGTTTGTAAGTATGCACTCCAGGAAATGTTCCACCTCGACAGTCAACGGCTCACGCACGGGACAATAGGGCATCACGACGGCGCCCTGACGCGGCCTGAAATGCGGAGGGGATAGGGAGTCGTAGTCCATGCGCTCACCAAGGCGTGGGACCCGATCGAATCCCTTCTCATAGACCGTCAATTTGTGCTCACTCATATCGTCGTAGACCACCATCCTGCGTGTACCGACCACGGTGAGCTGCCGTGTTTTGTGCGGATCGAGCCAACTTACATGGATGGTTCCCACAACGCCGCTGCGCCAGCTCAGGTTGGCAACGACCACATCCTCAATATCCGGTTGGAGAAATGCTCTACCGATGGCCGATACGGATTCGCGCCCCGTCTCGCCAAGAAGGAACAACTGGATGCTGACATCGTGTGGCGCCAAATTCCACCAGGCATTCACATCTGAGCGCAGTTGCCCGAGATTGAGCCGCTGTGAATAGAGGTAGACAATCTCGCCGAGTTCTCCCTCATCAATCATTGCTTTCAGCCGGCGGACAGCATCGTTATAAATGAAGGTGTGCCCGACCATCAGTACCAGACCCTTGCGGTCAGAGAGGCCGGACAGCTCATCGACTTCCGCCGTGCTGGTCGCCATCGGCTTCTCGACGAGCACGTGCTTGCCGGCCCGCAAAGCTGCCTCCGCGATAGTGAAATGAGTTGCGGCCGGTGTCGCGACGACGACAGCCTGAACGTCCGGGTCCTCAATCAGATCATGCCAATTGCCGTGGAGCTTCGCTGAAGGAAACCGGCTGGCGATGAAAGCTCGCCGTTCGGCCGACGCGTCGGCGACGGCCGTCAGCCGGCATGCGGAGCTTGCTTGCAGATTGCGGAGCAGGTTGGGCCCCCAATAGCCGCAGCCGACCTGACCGACCTGAACAGGTGACCCGCTGAGAGTTACCATTTCCAGTTTCCTTGCGGCGGCGGCGGGTTTTATGCAAAATGCCCCTTTTTATATTTCCGATAATATAAGAAAAACAAGCCCGAGTGAGGGTTTGCGCCGCGCAGCACGCTGATTTTATCGCATCCCGGACCGGGGCCCGGGGGCAGGCACATCAATGGTAACGGGCTTAGGCAGGCCCCGTTCGCCACAGGATCACAGCATGTAGCTTGCCGGCCGGTAGTCCTGGGGATGGCGATCGATGAACTCGATCGTCCGCCGGAGCCCGTCCTCGATCGAGATCTGTGGGGCCCAGCCCAGCAGACGCCGAGCCTTGCCATTCTCGGAGATCAGCTTCGTAACCTCGCTTTTCGCCGGCCGGTCGCGGGCGGGATCATGCAGGATAGGCATGGTCTTCCCCATCAGCCCCAGGACAAGGGTGGCGAAATCGCCGATCGAACGTGCCGCCCCGGTGCCGAGGTGGATCGTCTCTCCTTCGATGCCGGGCGTACTTGCGGCCCGGATGAAGCCCTCCACGGTATCCATGACGTAGGTCATGTCACGCTCCGGAGACAGCGCACCGAGGCTGATCCGGTCCTGCATCAATGCCTGGCTGATGATTGTCGGAATAAAGGCGCGCGCGGATTGCCTTGGACCGTAGGTATTGAAGGGACGCAGTGTCACGACCGGCGTGCCGAAGGAGCGGAAATAGGCTTCTGCCAGCTTGTCCGCCGCTATCTTCGACGCTGAATAGGGTGACTGGCCCTGCAGCGGATGGTTCTCGTCAATCGGTGCATAGAGCGCCGATCCGTAGACCTCGGAGGTGCTGGTATGGACCACCCGCCGGATGCCAAGGCGGCGCGCCGCCTCCAACACGTTCAGGGTGCCTTCGACGTTCGTGCGCACATAACTGCGCGGTGCCAGGTACGAATACGGGATAGCGATCAGCGCCGCGAGATGCAGCACGACGTCGTGCCCTTGCATCGCGCGGTGTACGAAGTCGCCGTCGTTGATGTCGCCGGCGGCTATTGTCAGCGTGGCAAGATGGTTGGGCTGAAGGAATTGCAAATTCCCGAGGCTTGAGCCCGAATTGTAGCGGACCATGCAGGTCACGCGCACACCGCGCTCGACCAGCGCTTCCACCAGATGGCTGCCGATAAATCCCGCGGCGCCGGTTACGAGCACGTGTGCGGAGTCGAGCATGTTGCCTACCCCCTCACTGGCAGTTTGAGGCTGCGATGACGGCGGCGCACGAGTCAATTCAAACCGGATCGGTGGCCTGGTCTGGCATTTGCCGTCATCCGGCGTGGCACCACGGGCGCATGACCCAATGCGGCCCGCCTGTGCCAACGCGTAGAAGGCTTGACATGCTCGCCACACTGCTGACCCGATGCGGGTTTGCGATCGTGGGCCGAACAGGCCATTGCGTCACGTCAACGATGAAGGGCATAATCCATGGAATTCGGCGCTTCGATCTTCTTCACCGACTACTCGATCTCTCCGGCCGCGCTCGCGGTCGCGCTCGAAGAGCGCGGCTTTGACTCACTCTGGGCGGCGGAGCACTCGCACATTCCGGTGCCGCGCCGCACCCCGCCGCCGGGAGGCGGTGAGCTGGCCAAGCGGTACTACGACGTCATGGATCCGTTCGTGACCTTGACGGCCGCGGCGGCTGCGACAAAGCGGCTGAAGGTGGCGACGGGGATCTGCCTGGTCATCCAGCGCGATACGATCCAGACCGCGAAGCTTGTTGCCTCCATTGATCAAGTCTCCGGTGGGCGCTTCCTGTTCGGCATCGGCGGTGGCTGGAACGCCGAAGAGATCGAAGCCCATGGCACCGTCTTCGCCACCCGCATGCAGAAGATGCGTGAGCAGATGGAGGCAATGAAGGAAATCTGGACCAAGACGACGGCCCAGTACGACGGGGCGATCGTCAAGGTTCCGTCGATGCAGACCTGGCCCAAGCCGGTGCAGAAACCGTACCCGCCCATCCTCCTCGGCGGCGCCTATCCCTGGGCTGCACGCCGGGCAATCCG